>NZ_JBIWJA010000029.1:0-103060 GCF_044764905.1 Streptomyces sp. NPDC093586
CGACCCGCTGGGCATCGGTCACCGACAACGGCGGAATCTTCGGACCCGGACGACTCATACCGAACCAACGACGAATCTCCGACTCAGGTCACTAGCTCGGCCAGTAGGTCCGGGTCCATGAGGCCGGGCCCGGGTGGGGGAGCCGGGTGGCCGCGATGCGGGACGGGTCGGACCACGCGTCCCGTGGGCCCGGTGCGCCGGACGGCTCGGGGAGTGCCGTCGCGGCGCGGGCTCGGACCACCGCCAGGGCGGCGGCGAGCTCCTCGGGGGTCGGGTTGCCCCGTACGACCTTGATCGTCACAGCGGCTCCTTACAGGGGGATGTTGCCGTGCTTCTTCGGAGGCAGGGATTCCCGCTTGGTGCGCAGCTGACGCAGGCCGCGGACGATGTGGCGGCGGGTGTCGGACGGCATGATCACCGAGTCGACGTAGCCGCGCTCGGCCGCCGTGTAGGGGTTGAGGAGGGTGTCCTCGTACTCCTGGATCAGCCGGGCGCGGTCGGCCTCGGGGTCGTCGCTGTCGGCGATGGCGCGGCGGTGCAGGATGTTGACCGCGCCCTGGGCGCCCATGACGGCGATCTGGGCGGTGGGCCAGGCCAGGTTGAGGTCGGCACCCAGGTGCTTGGAGCCCATGACGTCGTAGGCGCCGCCGAAGGCCTTGCGGGTGATGACCGTGATGAGCGGGACCGTGGCCTCCGCGTAGGCGAAGATCAGCTTGGCGCCGCGGCGGATGATGCCGTCGTGCTCCTGGTCCACGCCGGGCAGGAAGCCCGGGACGTCCACGAAGGTCAGCACGGGCACGTTGAAGGCGTCGCAGGTGCGCACGAAGCGGGCGGCCTTCTCGGACGCGGTGATGTCCAGGCAGCCGGCGAACTGCATCGGCTGGTTGGCGACGATGCCGACGGGCCGGCCCTCGACGCGGCCGAAGCCGGTGAGGATGTTCGGCGCGAACAGCGGCTGCGTCTCGAAGAACTCGGCGTCGTCGAGGACGTGCTCGATCACCGTGTGCATGTCGTAGGGCTGGTTCGCCGAGTCCGGGACGATCACGTCCAGCTCGCGATCCTCGTCGGTGACCGCGAGGTCCGCCTCCTCGGGGAAGGCGGGGGGCTCGGAGAGGTTGTTGGACGGCAGGTACGACAGCAGCTGCTTGACGTACTCGATGGCGTCCTTCTCGTCGCCGGCCATGTGGTGGGCCACGCCGGAGGTGGAGTTGTGGGTGCGGGCGCCGCCCAGCTCCTCGAAGCCGACGTCCTCGCCGGTGACCGTCTTGATGACGTCGGGGCCGGTGATGAACATGTGGCTGGTCTGGTCGACCATGACCGTGAAATCGGTGATGGCGGGGGAGTAGACCGCGCCGCCCGCGCACGGGCCGACGACCAGGCTGATCTGCGGGATCACGCCGGAGGCGTGGGTGTTGCGGCGGAAGATCTCGCCGTACGCCCCGAGGGAGGCCACTCCCTCCTGGATACGGGCGCCGCCGGAGTCGTTGATGCCGATGACCGGGCAGCCGGTCTTCAGCGCGAAGTCCATGACCTTGACGATCTTCTGTCCGTAGACCTCGCCGAGGGCTCCGCCGAAGACGGTGAAGTCCTGGGAGAACACCGCGACGGGGCGGCCGTCGACCGTGCCGTAGCCGGTGACGACGCCGTCGCCGTAGGGGCGGTTCCTGTCCAGGCCGAAGTTGGTGGACCGGTGCCGGGCGAACTCGTCCAGCTCGACGAAGGAACCCTCGTCGAGGAGGAGGTCGATCCGCTCACGCGCCGTCAGTTTGCCCTTGGCGTGCTGCTTCTCGACGGCGCGCTCCGAACCGGCGTGCGTAGCCTCCTGGATACGGCGCTGGAGATCCGCGAGCTTGCCCGCGGTCGTGTGGATGTCAGGCTGCTGCTCTTCCGGCTCGGACATCGGGATGTGGCTCCCTGCCTGCTCAAAAGGGGGGGACGGTTACTCATCCGTAGAGTAGTGGGGGGTCCTCCGATCGGCAGTGCGGTCTTTCCCACACCTAGTGTGGGTTGCATGACTCCCCGAGACGCCTCCGACTCCTCGCACAGCCGGTGGTCCGACCTGGACCGGCCGCCCCTCAACGTCACCGCACTGCGCCGGGGACTGGTACGGGAGGGAGGGCTGTGGCGCCGGGTGGACGTGGTGCAGCGCACCGGCTCCACCAACTCCGACCTGGTGGCCCGCGCCGCCGCGGGCGAGGCGGACGAGGGCGCCGTGCTCGTCGCCGAGGAGCAGACGGCCGCGCGCGGGCGTCTCGACCGGCAGTGGACGGCACCGGCCCGCTCCGGGCTCTTCTTCTCCGTACTGCTGCGGCCCGCCGAGGTGCCCGTGGCCCGCTGGGGCTGGCTGCCCCTGCTCACCGGCGTCGCGGTGGCGACCGGGCTGTCCCGGGCGGCGGGGGTGGACACGGCCCTGAAGTGGCCCAACGACCTCCTTGTCACGGTGGACGGCGAGGAACGCAAGGCCGGCGGGATCCTGGCGGAGCGGGCCGGCGACGACGGAGTGGTCATCGGCGTCGGGATCAACGTCACCCTGCGGGCGGACGAGCTGCCCGTCCCGCGTGCCGGGTCGCTGGCACTGGCGGGGGCCGTGAGCACGGACCGGGACCCGCTGCTGCGGGGGGTGCTGCGGGCGCTGGAGGACTGGTACGGGCGGTGGCGGTCGGCCGGGGGCGACCCGGCGGTGAGCGGGCTGCAGGAGGCGTACGCGGCGGGGTGCGCGACGCTCGGGCGGGTGGTGCGGGCGGAGCTGCCGGGGGACCGGGCGCTGGTGGGGGAGGCGGTGGCCGTGGACGGGGACGGACGGCTGGTGCTGGCCACGGGGGCGGGGGTACAGGAGCCGGTGGGGGCGGGGGACATCGTGCACCTGCGGTTGGCGTGAGGGGGCGGGGGCCTGCGGCGCGTGGGCGGGGTGCCTGCGGCGGCCTGTGCGGGGTGGGTGGGGGTGCGTCATGCCTGCGGCGGCCTGTGGCGGGTTCGGTGGGGGTGCGGGTGGCGCGGTGGGTGGTCTGTGGGGCGGGGCCGCGCCGGGGGGTGTCCGTCCTCGGAACGGCGCGGAATCGGTCGGCCACAGAAGTACCGGCGTCGACGCGCCAACCGCTGCGGGCGGACACCCCCCGACACGTCCCCTTCCCGCCGTACGCGACTGACCGCCGTCACCCCGTCCCGCCGCGCCACGCCGTCCCGCGTAGCTGCGGGCCGCCGCCATGCTGCCCCAGCTGCGGGCAGTCGTGCCGCTGGGGCGGCACGGGTGGGCGCAGCGGCACCCCGGCAGCGCCGGGCCGCGCGAACCCACCCCCGCGCCGGGCGCTCTGTCAGTGCCGGGCCGGGGTACGCGCCCGCCGACGCGGGTCGCCCCCGCGCCCGCGCCGGGAGGCGGCTCGCGGGAGTGAGCTGGGGCACACCTGACGTAAAGTTGGGGCCGGTCGAACCTGACCGCGGCAGATCGGAAGGGCAGCAGGCGTGACCGTCGACGACACGGGCTCCGGCGCGGACGGGGACGGCCGGGTGGACCCCGAGCCCGCCCCGGATCCCGCCGACTCCGGCGAGGACCCGCTCGCGCTGCGCCTCGAAGGACTCATCCTGGGCGCCGAGCGTCGCTACACCCCCTTCCAGGCCGCCCGCAGCGCGGGTGTCTCCATGGAGCTGGCCTCCCGTTTCTGGCGGGCCATGGGCTTCGCCGACATAGGGCAGGCCAAGGCGCTCACCGAAGCCGACGTCCTGGCCCTGCGGCGCCTGGCCGGTCTGGTGGAGGCGGGGCTGCTCAGCGAGGCCATGGCCGTGCAGGTGGCCCGGTCCACCGGGCAGACCACCGCCCGGTTGGCGGAGTGGCAGATCGACTCCTTCCTGGAGGGCCTGACCGAGCCGCCCGAGCCGGGAATGACCCGTACCGAGGTGACGTACCCGCTGATCGAGCTGCTGCTGCCGGAGCTGGAGGAGTTCCTCGTCTACGTCTGGCGCCGTCAGCTCGCCGCCGCGACCGGCCGGGTCGTGCAGGCCGGCGACGACGAGGAGATGGTGGACCGGCGGCTCGCGGTCGGCTTCGCCGATCTGGTCGGCTTCACCCGGCTGACCCGCCGGATGGAGGAGGAGGAGCTCGGCGAGCTGGTCGAGGCGTTCGAGACCACCGCCGCCGACCTGGTGGCCGCCCGTGGCGGACGCCTGATCAAGACCCTCGGCGACGAGGTGCTGTACGCCGCCGACGACGCGGGCACCGCCGCCGAGATCGCGCTGCGCCTCATCGAGACGATGGCGAACGACGAGACCATGCCGGAGCTGCGCGTCGGCCTCGCCTTCGGCACGGTGACCACCCGTATGGGCGATGTCTTCGGTACGACCGTGAACCTGGCCTCCCGGCTGACCTCGATAGCCCCCAAGGACGCCGTGCTCATCGACTCCGCCTTCGCCGAGGAGCTGATCCGCACCCGGGACGCCCCGGCCTCCGAGGCGGAGGCGGCCGAGGAGGCCGCCGCGGCGGAGAAGGAGGGCGAGGAGCCCCCGGCGTACCGCTTCGCGCTCCAGCCGATGTGGCAGCGGCCGGTGCGTGGACTCGGCGTGATCGAGCCGTGGCTGCTCACCCGGCGGGGCGACGGCGGGGAGTAGGGCGCGGAGCGGGGGACGGCGGCGGGCGCGGGCGGGTCTTTCAGCCGTCGCCGTCCAGCAGGTCCACGCACAGGCCGAGCAGCGGCACGCACAGCCCCCGCGCGGGCTCCGGTTCCGGAGCGGGCGGTGTGGTGCGGCTCGGGGCGGACGTGGGTGCGGGGCGCGGTGCGGGAGTACCGGCGTCCGGCGGCCGCGGAGGCTGCGGCGCGGGAGGCGTCGGATCCCCGGTGCCGGTGCCCGGTGTGTGAGGGAGGTCCGGGTCGTCGGGGCGCTCCGGGGCGGTCGTCGAGACCGTCGCCGACGGGTACGGTGCGGCCGGCACCGAAGGGCGGGGCGTCGAGGAGCCGCTCGTGGACGGGGCCGGTATCAGGCCGCCCGGCCGGGGAGACGCGCTCGGGCCGCCCATGACGGACGTCGCCGACGGGCTCGCCCCGGACGTGGCACCGGTGTTCGCGCCGCCTGTCTCCCGCCCCGCCCCGGCGTGGCCCGCGCCGTCCCTGCCCGTCTCCACGCGCGGTGCGGCCTCGGCGCCGGAACCGCCGAGCCCGCCCTCCCCGGGCTCGGGGCCCGGGCGTACGAGGCTGAGGGCGCCGACCGCGAGCGCCAGGCCGCCGGCCGCGAGGAGGACCTTGCGGGGGCGCGGCCGACGGTGACGGCCCCGGATCCGGAGGAACCGCGGTGGCGGTGTGGTCGGCGTGTCCGTCGTCGTCATGGCCCCTCCCCGATGCGCAGGTGCCCCCCGCCGCTGCGCTTGGCGAGCGACCCTAGGCGCTGCCGGGCGCAGGGCGGGCGGCATCGACGGGATGTCACTCGAACGGGTGGACGGAGGCGGGGTGCCGCGGCGGCACGCGCCCGGCCTTTTCCCGCACCGCCGCGCCTGCGATGATCGGGCGGTCGAATTGTTAACCCGCGTTAACCGGAGGGTGTCATGAGCGAGGAGCGGTTCGGAGAGTTCGTCCTGGTGCGGCGGCACGGGGACGGGCACGTCGCGGAGCTCGTCCTCGACCGGCCGAAGGCCATGAACGCCGTCTCGACCGCGATGGCCCGGTCCATCGGCGCGGCGTGCGAGGCGCTGGGCGAGGACCGGGGCGTACGGGTGGTCGTGCTGACCTCGACGCACGAGCGGGCGTTCTGCGTCGGCGCCGACCTGAAGGAGCGCAACTCCTTCTCCGACGCCGACCTGCTGCGCCAGCGGCCGGTGACGCGGGGTGCGTACACCGCGGTGCTGGAGCTGCCGGTGCCGACGATCGCGGCCGTGCACGGGTTCGCGCTGGGCGGCGGCTTCGAGCTGGCGCTGTCGTGCGACGTGATCGTGGCCGACCCCACGGCGGTGGTGGGGTTGCCCGAGGTGTCGGTCGGGGTGATCCCGGGCGGGGGCGGCACACAGCTGCTGCCGCGCCGGGTGGGGGCGGCGCGCGCTGCCGAGCTGGTGTTCACGGCGCGGCGGGTGGAGGCCGCGGAGGCGCGCGAGCTGGGCCTCGTCGACCAGCTGGTGGACGAGGGCCGGGACCGCGAGGAGGCGCTCGCCCTGGCCTCCCGGATGGCCGCGAACTCGCCCGTGGGGCTGCGGGCGGCCAAGCGGGCGCTGCGGCTCGGTCACGGGCTGGACCTGCGGGCCGGCCTCGAGGTCGAGGACGCGGCGTGGCGGACGGTGGCCTTCTCCGGGGACCGGGCGGAGGGCGTCGCGGCGTTCAACGAGAAGCGGGCGCCGCGCTGGCCCGGGGAGTGACGGACGCAGGGGGCGGGGCGGGCCCCGTTCGCGTCACCCATGTCCACTTTTGGGTAGAACGTCCCTAGCCTGGAGTGATGGGTGAGGACAGACGGCTCGCGGCCGTCGTGGCGTTGGCGCAGGGCATGGCCGCCGCGCACAGTTCGCGGGAGGCGTGGCGGGCGGCGGCCGCCGGCGCGTGCCGGGCGCTGGGCGGCAGCTTCGCGGCCCTGTCGGTGTGGGAGCGCGAGCTCGGCCGGCTCCGGGTCCTGGTGAACGTGGGCGAGCGGGCCGAGGATGAGGAGGAGTTCCCCGAGGACGAGTCCTACCCCGTGCACCAGTTCGCGGAGATCACCGAGTTCCTGCACGAGCGCTGGGCCGGCGGCGGTGAGCCCGACGCCTGGGTCGAGACGGCCGCGGGACCCGCGGCGGGGAGCCCCGGGTACGTCCACCAGCGCGTCGCGGCCCTGCGCCGCCGGGGGCGCGGCTGCTGCGTGGTCGCGCCGATCGTGCTGCACGGCCGCGCCTGGGGCGAGCTGTACGTGGCCCGTCCGGTGGGCGAGCCCGTCTTCGCGCGGGGCGACGCCGACTTCGCCACCGTCCTGGCCTCGGTGGTGGCCGCCGGGATCGCGCAGACCGAGCGGCTGGAGGAGGTCCGGCGCCTCGCGTACACCGACGCGCTCACCGGGCTGGCCAACCGCAGGGCGGTCGACTCCCGCCTGGACGAGGCGGTGGAGCGGCACCGCACGGAGGGGGTCGTCGTCAGCCTCGTCGTGTGCGACCTCAACGGGCTGAAGCGGGTGAACGACACCCACGGGCACGCCGTCGGCGACCGGCTCCTGGAGCGCTTCGGGTCGGTGCTGTCGCTGTGCGGGGCCATGCTGCCGGGCGCGCTCGCGGCGCGGCTCGGCGGTGACGAGTTCTGCCTGCTCGCGGTCGGTCCGCCCGCCGACGCGGTGGTCAAGGCGGCCGAGGAGCTGTGCCGCCGGGCGGCCGAGCTGGAACTCGGCGACGGTGTGGCCTGCGGGGTCGCGTCCACCGAGGACCCGGTGGGGCCCGTCCGCTCCGCCCGCCGGCTGTTCCGGCTGGCCGACGCCGCGCAGTACCGGGCCAAGGCCGAGCGGGCCGGCCGGCCGGTCGTGGCCGGCCGCGAGGGACCCGACGACCCCGTCGTCCGGCTGGCGGACGAGCCGTCCCGGGAGGAGGACGGGGAGCGGCGGCGCTTCCGCGGGCGGCATTCGCCGTAGGGCCCGCCGTTCGGATCATCCCGGCCGGCGGCGGCCTGCCCGCCTCGCGCGTCCCGGAGGCGGTCGGCCGGGACGGCGAAGGCGGCGCCGAGGAGCGAGCCGGGCCGTCGGGTCCGGCCGGTCAGCCGTTCTCCACGGGGCCGGGCCCGGAACCGTGGTCCTGCGTCGCGAGCATCAGTGCCGAGTCCGTGTGGAGCGTGATGCGCACCGGTGTGAAGGCGGTGGCGTCCACCGGCGACTCCCCGGTGCCGGGACTGCGGGCGTAGCGCGGATGGGCGCCTCCGCTGATCTGCCAGCGTATGCGGTGACCGATGGCGAACCTGTGGGCGGTCGAGCTCATCGGCACGGTGATCCGCGACGGCTTCTGCCCGTCCGTCCGCAGTCGGCCCAGCCCGTCACAGACGTTGACGGAGCGGCCCTGCGCGTCCACGTCGCACAGGCGGGTGAAGACGTCGGCGTGACCGGTGTCCGTGGAGATGCTCAAGCGCGCCGAGACCGGCCCGAGGACCTCCACGGGCTCGGTCAGCGGGGGACCGGTGAACGTCAGTACGTCTTCCCGGGCCTCCAGGCCGCTGTTGTCGCGCGGTCCGGCGGTACGGGAGAGCAGAGGGCCGCCGAGGGACGGGGTGGGGTCGCCCGGGTCGTAGCAGAAGGACGTCAGTGGTGCGGAGTCCGTGGGGGCCTGCCGGGTGAGATGTCCCTGAGCGGTGGGAAACCACGGGTCGGCGGCCGTGGCCGGCGGCCAGTCGTCGAGGTTCCGCCAGGAGTCTTCGCCGCCGATGTGCACGCGCACCCTGGTGGGACGCAGTCCGGAGGGGTCGGCGTACAGGTGGGCGCGCAGCCAGGCGAGGCTCTCGGCGAACACCTCGGGCCATCCCCGCTGCAGAGCGGAGGTATGGGTCCAGGGGCCGACGAGCAGGGCGGTCTCACAGCCGGCCCGGCGCAGCCGGTCGTACTGCTCGAGGGTCTGGTCGGCCAGCGCGTCGTGCCATCCGGTGATCAGACTCGTGGGCACGCCGAGCCGCTCCGCCGCCTTCGCCGACGACGCGCCGCGCCAGTACGCGTCCTCGGGGTCCGGGTGCGTCATCACGTCGTCCAGCCAGGGCACCTCGCCCCCGAGGGCCGACGCGTACGCCCCGCGCAGCGGCTGCGCGGTGGTGACGTCACGCAGACGGCGTTGCAGGCGCAGCGTCGCCTTCAGGAACGGTGCCATGCCCCGGTGCTGGTAGGTCATGCCCACCCCGACGGCGAGGGCGGTCTCCAGGCGCAGCGCACCGCGCTCGTGGAACAGGGCGTAGGGATCGTGCAGGCCCATCTGCACCACCATCGCCTTCAGTTCCGGCGGTGGGTCCAGGGCGAGGGCCCATTGCACGTAGCCCAGGTAACTGGGGCCGACGGTCCCGAGCGTTCCGTCGAACCAGGGCTGCTCGCGCAGCCAGGACACCGTGGCCCGGCCGTCGGCGGCCTCGTTGCGCCACAGGTCGAACGCGCCCCCCGAACCGCCGGTGCCGCGGCAGCTCTGCAGGACCACGTGGAAGCCCTGTTCGGCGAAGAGCAGGCCGTACATGGGGGACCACGGCAGACCTCGGCCGTAGGGCGAGCGGACCAGGAGGGTGGGGAAGTCGCCCGCCGCGCGCGGGAAGTAGTGGTCCGTGATCAGCGGGCTGCCGTCGGCGGCCGGTACCACCAGCCCCGGCTCCCACCCGACGTCGTACAGCGCGGCCGGGAGGCGGCGCCACGTGGCCCTCATCATTCGTGAGACCAGCGGCGGTTTCCCGGCGGGCGGTACCCGGGCCGGCCTCGGCGCAGGACCGTGTGTGCGTGATGTCATCGTTCCCCTCCTGTATTTACGTACGCTGTACGAGAATAGAGGATGCTTGACTGGAGCCCGCAAGGGCCGCCGATCGAGGAAGGAGCGTGGACCGTGCCCCGTGACGGAGGAACCGGCGCCCCGGGCGTCGACCCTCGGCACCTCTGGCCGGTCTCCGACCAGCCCCGCAGGGGCCGCAAGCCCGCCTACAGCCGAGAGGTGATCACCGCGGCGGCCGTCGCCCTGGCGGACGCCGAGGGGCTCGAAGCGGTCACCATGCGGAAAGTCGCCGCACGGGTCGGAGCCGGCGTCATGTCGCTCTACAGCTACGCCCCCGACAAGGAGGCGTTGCTGAACCTGATGGTCGACCACGTCAGCGGCGAACTGCCGGCCGCGCACCCGCTCACCGGCGACTGGCGCGCCGATCTGAAGGCCATCGCCCACCTCCAGCGCGCCCTCATGCTGCGACACCCCTGGCTGCCCGCCGCCCTGTCCACCCGCCGCATCCCCGGGCCCCGCACCCTGGCCTTCCTGGAACACGCGCTCGCCGCCCTGCGGCCCACCGGACTGGACGGCACGGCGAAGCTGGAGGTCTTCGCCCAACTCACGGCATTCGTGGCCGGACACGTCGCACACGAGATCGCGCAGGCCGCGGCCTCGCAGTCCCCCGACCGGGCCGCGGCCGAAGCCCGCTACCTCGCCGCCGTCGCCGCGGACGGCCGCCACCCGGAACTCGCCGAGGCCCTCTCCGCCCCCGGGCGTCCCCTCGCCCCCGAAGCCACCTTCACCCGCTTCCTCGGCCGCCTGATCGACGGCCTGGACACCGGCTGATCACGCTCCGCCTTCCACCGGGCCCGTTCTCGCGGACGAGCAGGGGCGAGGGTTCCGCGAAAGCCCTCGGAGCGATCACGTTTCCGCACCGACCGCTGCGACGGCCGAACCCGCGGGACCCGTCACGCTGTGACGCGAGGGCCCCCTGTGGCGCGACCGGCACTCCCGCGGGCGCGGCGCACACGCGGGGCGGCGCCCGGCAGGGTCAAGACTGCCAAAAGAACGTCAAGTGTTCTCAAAAACCGAGGCGTTCCCGCCGCATCGAGAACGCGACGAACCCCGCGCCGAGACCGAGGCAGGCGGTGCCGCCGATGACGTACGGAGTGCTGTCGAAGCTTCCGGTGTCGGCCAGCCGGGCGCTCTCGGCACCGGCGGCCCCCGTGTCCGTCGACACGGCTCTGGCCTGCTCGGTGACCTGTGGCGACGGGCTGGCGGAGGTGGTGCCTGCGGCCGGGGTCCCGGGCGTCGCGTTCGCGGACGGGACGAACCACAGGGCACACAGCAGGCCCCCCGCGGCGGCGGCGGTCAGCAACGGACGGCGAGCGGATGACACGGAATATCGATCCCCTTGTGGCGCTGGCGAATTGGCCGTGTGGGCAGATGTTAGTGAAAGGCGCGGGTAACAGGAAAGTCACGGGAGTGTCCGGCCGTACTCTCCGGGCGTGAGCACTCCGGAGACATCACGTTTTGTGCGGCTTCGCGTGGACCTCCCCCTGGCGGTCGGGACGAGGAGGCCGTCACCGGTGCCGCGCTGCGGGCCCTCGCCGGCGGCTCCGGGCTGTCCGACCCGGAACGGGCGCACGCCGAGCGCGCCGTGGCCGAGGACGCCGCCGAGGCCCCGGCCCACCTCGTGGACCCGTTCGACCTGGTCGGCGCGGTGCCCGGGATCGAACTCCGGCAGACCTCCTGGAGCGGTGAGCGGATCGGCCACGACCCCGGTTCGCCCGACTGGGACCCGGGCGAGGATGATGACGGCCAGGACGATCCGGAAGACGGGAAACCGACGGCCGGTTGACGTGGCGTGTGGGTATGTGTGGGGGGAACGGTGATTCCCCGCGGCAACGGCCGTTTGGGGTCTCGCCGTCTCCGGGGACGCACCGACCGGCCCCCGCACCGTCACCGCCCACAGTGGACGTGGTATGTCCCACACTCATCGGCGTTATGGAACGGGACGAACCGGTCGTAGCGTTGGACGTCTTGACGGGGAACCTCGGGGTTTTCGGGATTCGGCAACGATGGAGAAGCGTGTGATGACGGACGGTAAGCGGCGCAAGGGGCTGGCGGCCGCGACCGCACTGCTCGGCGGTGTGCTGGTGCTCTCGGCATGTTCCAGCAATGACGCCGACGCCTCCGGAGGAGGGGACGGCAACACCTCGCAGGCGCAGGTCGACGAGGCGGCGGCCAAGAAGACCTCCGAGGCCCAGATCAAGATCACGCCCGCGAACGGCTCGGACAACGCCTCCATCAACAACTCGGCCACCGTCACCGTGAGCAAGGGCACGCTCACCGACGTCAAGATGACCACGACGGACGGCACCCAGGTCAGCGGCAAGATATCCGCCGACAGGACCAGCTGGAAGCCGGACGCCCAGCTCGAGCGGGCCACCACCTACAAGCTGACGGTCACCGCGCAGGACTCCGAGGGCCGCACCGCCCACGAGAACTCCTCGTTCACCACCGTCTCCAAGAGCAACAGCTTCATCGGCACCTTCACCCCGGACAACGGCTCCACCGTCGGTGTCGGCATGCCCGTGTCGATCAATTTCGACAAGGCGATCACCGACAAGGCCGCCGTCCAGAAGGCGATCACCGTCAACACCACCAGCGGTCAGGAAGTCGCCTGCCACTGGTTCAGCACCCAGCGCATGGACTGCCGGCCCGAGAACTACTGGCAGGAGGGTTCCACCGTCACCCTCAAGCTGGCGCTCGACGGCGTCGAGGGCGCCGACGGCGTCTACGGCGTCCAGCAGAAGACGGTCACCTTCAAGATCGGCCGCAACCAGGTCTCGTACGTCGACGCGCAGACCAAGCAGATGAAGGTCACGCAGGACGGCAAGACCATCCGCACCATCCCGATCTCCGCGGGCTCGCCCGACAACAAGACCTACGAGGGTCAGATGGTGATCTCCGAGAAGTACAAGGAGACCCGGATGGACGGCTCGACGGTCGGCTTCACCGACGACGACGGCAAGGGCGAGTACGACATCAAGGACGTGCCGCACGCCATGCGCCTGAGCACCTCCGGCACCTTCATCCACGGCAACTACTGGGGCAAGGGCATCTTCGGCAGCGCCAACACCAGCCACGGCTGCGTGGGCCTGGAGGACGCCAAGGGCGCCGGCGACCCGAACACGCCGGGTGCCTGGTTCTACAACAACTCCCTCGTCGGTGACGTGGTCGTCGTCCAGAACACCGGCGACAAGACCATCGCCCCGGACAACGGCCTCAACGGCTGGAACATGGACTGGGCCCAGTGGAAGGCGGGTTCGGCGGTCTGACGCCGAACCCCCCGCGGCTCACCGCGACTTCACGGCGGACGCCCGCCGCCCCTCACCGGGGGCGGCGGGCGTCCGCCGTTCCCCCCCCGGGTTCTCATCCTTCTCTTACGCGGGCCTTGTCCCTCCGTCACGGGCCGTCCCTGCCTTGCGGCCATGTTCTTCACGTACCTGAGGCGCGAGTCGCGCCGCCGCAGAAAGACGGACCTCGTCGTCGCCTCCGGCCTGGCGCCGGGCATCGCGCTGGTCACCGTCGTCGGCTCCGTCCCCTCCGGCATGGGCAGGGCCAGGACGAGGTCCTGCAGTCCCCGTACGGCCTGGGCACGGACATGACGGTCACCAAGGCCGCCTCGCCCATCCCCAGCACCTCCGAACGGCCGCGTTTCCGGTCCGACGCGCAGGGCGACGGCGCCGAGGAGGAGCAGAGCACCGACCGCGTCATGGCGCAGGGCTTCCAGACGCTGGCGAGCTCGACCGTCGGCGAGGTCGCCGGACAGAGCGGCGTCGCGGACGCGGCGGGCGGGCCGAGTATGCAAGTCGCTTAGGTCGGCGGCCAGTTGTCGCGCGGTCAGTTCCAGCAGGAGGGCGGCTCCGGCGGCCGGGGCCAGGGGCAGGGCGGTGGTCCGGGCGCGCAGCAGCAGTCGCCCGGGGGTCGCGTCCAGGGCGGCGGCGCCGGCTTCGACGTCAACGGCTGTTCCGTCTACGGCACCGACGTCACCGAGCCCGGTCTCGGCCCGCTGACCTCCTCCACGATCACCAGTGGCCGCACCTTCAGGACGCCCGAGACCAACACCGAGGTCGCCGTCGCCGACGCGGCGGCCGACCTCTACGCGCCGCTCGCCCAGGCCCGGACGCTCGGTGACGCCAAGGCCAAGGTCACTGACCGCGCAGGAGAATGTCGAGACCGCGCCGGCCCCGCTCGGCGTCAAGGCGAAGGACCGGCGCGAGAAGGCCGCCGAGGCGCTGGCGTCCGTCGGGCTCGGCGAGCGGCTCGGTCGTCTGCCCGGCGAGATGTCCGGCGTCCGGCAGCAGCGGGTCGCCATCGCCCGCGCACTGGTCGAGCAGCCGAAGGTGCTGCTCGCCGACGAACCCACCGGAGACCTCGGCGAGTCGACGCACGACGAGATCGAGGACGTGCTCGACCGCATGTGGAAGGAGCTGGGACTCACCTTCGTGATGGTCACCCACGACTCGGCGATCGCGAAGAAGGCCCCGTGCCTGGCGACGATCCGCAAGGGCCGGATCGCCGTCGAGGAGAACGCGGAGCCATGAGACCCGTGTTGCTCGAACCGGCGCACGCGTAACGGAGTTCGCGGAGGCGCGCGACCCCCCACCACAGACGGCCGCGACGGCGGGCAGGCCGCCGCCCTTCTCACCCGGGCTTCTTCACCCGAGCTTCTTCACGCAGTCACGGGCAACGGTGTCGGCGAAGGCCCGGGCGAGTGGAGGCAGCGCGTCCCAACGGCGTACGGCCCAGCCGACGGTCAAGGGCGGCAGCGCCGGAATGGGGACAAGGCGCAAGGGACTGTTCTCGGCCGATGTGGGCCGACCCGGAACTGCGGGGACGACGGCGTGTCCCAGGCCGAGTTCGGTGAGCAGCAGGGCCGTGTCCCAGTCGGCGACGCTGGTGTCGAAGCCGGCCCTGACACCCAGCTCGGCGAAGGCTTCGTCCAGCACACCGCCGGAACTGGAGTCGGGTGGCAGCCGGACGAGGGGGATGTCCGTGAGGTCGGACACGTCGATGTGCGAGCGGCTCGCGAGCGGGTCGTCGGCCCGGGCGGCGAGCACCCAGGGCAGGTCGACGACCGGTCGTTGCTCGATCCCGCGCACCGAGTCGGCGATGGTGATCCAGGCCAGGTCCAGGTCGCTGGAGAGGAGGGCGTCGAAGCAGACGCGGCTGGAGGTCCCGGTCTGGAACTCCAGGCTCACCTTGGGGTAGCGCCGGCGAAAGCGGACGATCGCCTCGGCCATGAAGTGCCGCACGGTCGTCCCGCCGGTCGTGACCCGCACCGATCCGCTGCGGCCGTTGACGAGGTCCCCGAGGCGGCGCAGCGCGAGGTCGAGCCCGGTGATCCCGTCGGCGGCGGCTTCGCACAGGATGCGCCCCGCGGCGGTGGGTACGACTCCGCGGGGTTGGCGCTCCAGCAGGCTCGCACCGATCTCCCGCTCCAGCCGCTTCACGTGCTGGCTCACCGCCGACTGGGTGCAGGCCAGGTCCCGGGCCACGGCGCTGAGACTTCCGGCCCGGCACACCGCCACGAACACGCGCAGGTCATCCAAGGTCACCCGCCCAACATACCCAAGCCATTGCTTGGGGGTTGACGAGTAATCCCCAGGATTGACTGGGGTCGACAGGGCGGTGAGGATCATCGCGTGGCTCAGGCGGCAACCCGTCCGGTGCCTTCGCCGGGATCCGGACCGGGCGGACGCGTCGTACGGGTGCCGACCTGCCACCCGTCGAAAGGACCCCGGGCCTGTGACCACTCACTCCGCTGCCGCCGACCGGACCGTCGCGTTCCTGTGCCGACTCGGCGCCGACGGCATCGCCCATCCCGGAGGGACCCTCCTCGCCCACCTTCAGCGTGTGCGGGCCCGGCTCGCCACGTGGAGAGCGCGCCCCGCCCTCCAACTCGCCGGCCTGTGTCACGCGGTGTACGGCACCGACGGTTTTCCCGCAGCGCTGCTGACTCTCGACCGTCGTACCGACCTGGCAGCCGTGATCGGTACCGAGGCCGAAGCCATCGTGTACCTGTATGCCTCATGCGACCGAGCCGTCACCTACCCGGCCTTCTCCGACGCCGTCTTCCGTGACCGGTTCACCGACCGTACGTACCGGCCGTCCGAGCGACTGCGCCACGACTTCGCCGAGCTGTCGGCCGCCAACGAGATCGACCTCGCCCACACCGACCCCGCCTTCCGTGAGAAGTGGGGGCCCGAACTCATGACCCTGTTCGCCCGGTTGCGGAACCTGCTCAGCGACGCCGCGTGGCTCGACTGCCGCACCGTCCTGGGCACCCCGTCGCAGCCGGCTCCCCGGGAACGAACGCGGCGTACGTGCTGACGTGACATCCGCCCACCGCGTCCCGACCGTCCGAAAGGGCCTTTCACCGTGACCACCCCACCCACCCGGCTCGACGAAGCCTCCCTCCGTCCCTGGACCGTGGCCGTTCTCGGCCCCGGCGGAGTCGGCGGACTGCTGGCCGCGCTGCTGACCCGCGCAGGACACCGGGTGATCTGCCTCGCGGGCACCACCACGGCCACCGCGCTGCGCGGGAAGGGGATCCACGTGCGCAGCGCGCAGTTCGGCGACTTCACCACCCCGGCCGAGGCGGACACCGAACTGCGTGAGCCTGTCGATCTGTGCCTGGTGACGGTCAAGAACACCCACTTGGAGGCGGCCCTGGAGAGGGTCCCCCGCGACCTGCTCGACGGCGGGCTCGTGCTGCCGCTCCTGAACGGCATCGAGCATCCGGCACGGTTGCGCCGGCACTTCGGGGAACGCCGGGTGGTGGCGGGCGCCGTCCGGGTCGAGTCGACTCGGGTCGCCCCGGGGAGCATCGAACACGGCAGCCCGTTCTTCGAGATCGACCTGGCCGGAACGGCCGAACGACTCGGTGGACTGGCCAAGAGGCTCCAGGCCGCAGGCGCCACCACCCGTGTGGTGGCCGACGAGACGACCCTGCTCTGGAGCAAACTCGCCTTCCTGGCCCCCTTCGCATTGCTCACCACGCGCTACGGGCTCCCCATCGGCGGGATCCGCGAGGAGCACGGCGAAGAGCTGGGCGCACTCCTCCAGGAGGCGGCGGCCGTCAGCGAGGCCTGTGGCGCGCCCGTCGACGTCACGAAGGCGGCGGCGCTGTACGAGGCGTTCCCGTCCGGCGCCAGGTCCTCGATGCAGCGGGATGCCGAGGCGGGGCGCCCGCTGGAGCTGGACGCGATCGGCGGCGCACTCCTGCGTGCCGCCCACCGGCACGGCGTGGCCGTCCCCGTCGCGGCCCGGCTCATGGACGATCTCAGGGAGTGAGGGAAGCCGCCGCGTCCGTCCCCCAGCTCGCCAGCAGCCGCAGCGCATCGGCCGACGGCGAGCCCGGCTCGGCGTGGTACGTGATGAACGCCTGCTCGTCGTCGTCGACCAGGCGGAACGTCTCGAAGGACAGGGTCAGGTCGCCGACCAGCGGGTGCCGCATCCGCTTGACGCCGTAGCTCTTCTCCTTGACGTCGTGCGTGGCCCACAGCCGCCGGAACTCCTCGCTCTTCACGGACAGTTCGCCGACCAGGGCGGACAGCCGCGGGTCGTCCGGGTGCCGGCCCGCGTCCATGCGCAGGAAGCTGACCATGTCGTACGCCTTCTGGTCCCAGTCGACGAACAGCTCGCGGTACTCCGGGTTCAGGAAGACCAGCCGCGCCCAGTTCCGCTCCTGGGCCGGCAGCTCGCCCCAGTCGCCGAAGAGGGCGGCGGCCATCCGGTTCCAGGCGAGGATGTCCGACCGGCGGCCCGTCACATAGGCCGGCACCGTGTCGATCGACTCCAGCAGCTGGAGCAGCGCCACCCGCACCGGCTGCTGCGCCCGCGCCGCCGAGCCCCGCCTGCGCTGCTGCTTCGGCCTGGCGAGATGCGTCAGGTGCGCGTGCTCGGCGTCGGTGAGCCTGAGCGCGCGGGCGATGGAGTCCAGCACCTCCGTGGACACGTTCTGCCCGTTGCCCTGCTCGAGCCGTGTGTAGTACGCCACCGACACCCCGGCCAGCTGTGCCAGCTCCTCCCGGCGCAGGCCCGGCACCCGGCGGTGCCGCCCGAAGTCCGGCAGCCCCACGTCCTGCGGCTTCAGCCGGGCCCGCCGGGTCCGCAGGAACTCGCTCAGTTCGGCACGCCGGTCCAGCTGTCCATCCATACCCTCCAGTATTCCCGGTCGTACGCACGGGAGGCTGTCCCCGCTGGTGGTAGGAACGCCGGTCGTAGGCAGAACCGTGGTCTGGGTGAGGCCCGGCGGGAGAGGCAGGGTGGAGACCGAACACCCCTCTACGAGAATTCCGGAGACCCCGGCATGACCACTGTCGCCGCGTACGCCGCACCCGCCGCCAAGGCTCCGCTGGAGCGCACCACCATCGAGCGGCGCGAGGTGGGCGAGCACGACGTCCTGATCGACATCAAGTTCGCCGGCATCTGCCACTCCGACATCCACCAGGCCCGCGAGGGTTGGGGCGAGGCGATCTTCCCGATGGTCCCCGGCCACGAGATCGCGGGCGTCGTCGAGGCCGTCGGCTCCGGCGTCACCAGGTTCAAGGTCGGCGACCGCGTCGGCGTCGGCTGCCTCGTCGACTCCTGCCGCGCGTGCGAGAACTGCGAGGCCGGCATGGAGCAGCACTGCCTCAAGGGCAGCGTCGGCACGTACAATGCCGTCGGCTACGACGGTGAGCCCACCTACGGCGGCTACTCGCAGAAGGTCGTCGTCGCCGAGGCGTTCACCGTCCGCATCCCCGACGGGCTGTCCCTCGACGTGGCCGCGCCGCTGCTGTGCGCGGGCATCACCACGTACTCGCCTCTCAAGCACTGGGGCGCGGGTCCGGGCAAGAAGGTCGCCGTCATCGGCCTGGGCGGTCTCGGCCACATGGGCGTCAAGATCGCCCACGCGATGGGCGCCGAGGTCACCGTCCTGTCGCAGTCGCTGCGCAAGAAGGAGGACGGGCTGAAGCTGGGCGCCGACCACTACCACGCGACCAGCGACGAGAAGACCTTCCAGGAGCTGGCGGGCACCTTCGACCTGATCCTCTCCACGGTCTCCGCGCCGCTCGACTTCGGCGCCTACCTCGGCCTGCTCAGGACCGGCGGCGCCCTGGTGAACGTCGGCGCCCCCGAGGAGCCGATCGCCCTGAACCTGTTCTCGCTCATCGGCGGCAACAAGACCCTCGCCGGCTCCATGATCGGCGGCATCGCCGAGACCCAGGAGATGCTGGACTTCTGTGCGGAGCACGGCATCGGCGCCGAGATCGAGCTGATCGCCGCGTCCGAGATCAACGACGCCTACGAGCGCGTCCTCGCCAGCGACGTCCGCTACCGCTTCGTGATCGACACGGCGACGATCTGACGCCGGGCGCGGTGACGCGCTGCGACGAGGTGCCGAATGCGGCAGGGAGCGCCGTCCACCGGGACCGGTGGGCGGCGCTCGCGGTTCGCGAAGAGACACGTGGGTTCACGCGAACGGGCCGGCCAGGGCGGCCGCCCATGCGTACCGGTGAGGGGGCGCATCGCCGCCACGAGGCGGCCCCGGGCCGCCCAGCCCTTTCCTCCCGGCGCGTGGTCGATGGCTGCAGCGCGTCGAACGGGTGAGGCGGAAACGGTATGCCCGCCTGTACCGATCCGGTCGCGCGACGTGCCGCGATCGGTGCGGCCAGCGGTTCCCCCTCGCTCGGGAGCCGTACTCCGGCCAGGACGGCCCCGGCGGGGAGTTCCGCCGGCCGGCGGTGTTCGTCAGCCCGTCGGCCACCGCGGACAGCGACGGTGGCACGGGCGCGCACGAAGTCTGAGCGAGGCCCCGCGGCAGGTCATACGGCCGGGACGCCCTCGGCCGGCGTGGTGGGGGCGGACAGGTGGGTCCGCCGGGGCAGCAGGAGCGGGGTGGCGAGCAGGAGGACACCCGCGACGGTGATCGCGGCGAGGGGGCCGGTGAGGGTGGCGAGGGCGCCCCAGACCCCCGTGAGCGCGGCCTGGACGAGCCTGCTGCCGACGCTCCACGTGCCGAGGACCCGCGCGGTACGGTCGGCGGGGGTCCGTCGCAGGCGTTCCGTGGCGTGGACCGGGTTGAAGACGCCCATGCAGGTGATCAGCAGGCCCTCGACGACGATCAGGATGAGGAGGCCGGGGACGCCGGGACGGAGGAACGCGAGACCGAGCGGGAAGAGGGACCGCAGCCATCCGAAGACGGCCATCACCCGGTACCGGCCGTGACGCCTCACGAGGCGGGGCGAGAGCCGGGCGCCCGCGAAGCCGCCGAGCGCCGGGACGCCGAAGGCGAGACCGTACTGCCAGGCCGGGACGTGGTACTCGCCCAGCAGGAGGACGGCCAGCAGCGGGGTCGTGGCCGTGATCAGGCCGCTGACCAGGACCGAGTTGAGGAACAGGCGCCGCAGGACGCGGTCGTGGAGGATGAACCGCCCGCCGGCGAGAAGACCGGCTCCGCCCGGTCCGGTGGCCGGCCCGCGGGGTGTCGCGACGTCGCCTCCGCGGATGCGCAGGATGCCGAGCGCGGACAGCAGGTGGCTGAGGGCGTCGGCCATGACCGTGACGACCGGGCCGAGCATCCCGGCGAGCGCGCCGCCGAGGGGCGGTCCGGCCGCGGTCGCCATCCAGGCGGTGCCCTCGAACCGCCCGTTCGCCGTGAGGAGGTCGTCACCGCGGACGAGGTGCTTCAGGTACGCGCCGGACGCGGCGGTGAAGGCGATGCCCGCGGCCCCGGAGACGACCGAGACGACCAGCAGCTGCCCGTAGGTCAGCAGGCCGAGGACGTACGCGGCCGGAACGCTCGCCAGCGCGAGGAACCGGGCCAGGTCCGTCGCGATCATCACCGGACGCTTGGCACGGTGCTCGACCCACGGCCCGAGCGGGAACGCGACGACCGCCGCGACGGCGAGCCCGGCCGCCTCCAGCAGCGAGACCGCGAACGCCGACGCGTCCAGCACGCGTACCGCGATGAGCGGGAACGCGCCGAAGGCCGCCCACGTGCCGTACGTGCTGACGGCGTAGGCCGACCACAGCCGGCGGAAATCGGGTCCCGGACTCACGCGTACACGACTCCTCGGCGACAACCGGTGCTTGGGCCCGGCCATCACACCGGTTGCGGGAGGGCGGAATCAAACAACCGTGTGACGGTGAGCCACAACCATCGGTTGTGCGCGCATAGGCTGGTCCCATGGACACCGAGGCAGTGCGCTCGTTCGTCCGGGCGGCCGAGCTCGGACAGCTGCGGCACGCCGCCGACGAGCTGGGCGTGACCCAGCAGGCGGTCTCGAAGCGGATCGCCGCCCTGGAGCGCGAGCTGGGGGTCCGTCTGTTCACCCGCACCGCCCGCGGGGTCGAACCGACACTGGACGGCCAGGCGATCCTCCCGCACGCGCGGAGCATCGTCGCGGGGGCCGACCGCGCCGTCGCCGCGGTCGGGCCGGTCTCGCGGGCCCTGAGGATCGACGTGCTCGGCCTGCGGAGCGCGCAGGCCGTCGTGCTGCACGACTACTGGCGCGCGCACCCCGGAACCGTCCTCGACGTGGTGACCCTCAGGGTCGACGATCCCCACGTGGCGGCCGCCGCCGTCCAGGCCGGCGAGATCGACGCCTCGTTCCGCAGCGTCACCGACCCGGCCACGCTGCCGCCCGGCGTGCGGATGATCCACGCCTTCGACTCCCCGCTGGAACTCCTCGTCGGCCCCCGGCACCCGCTCGCCGCCGCGCGCACCCTGAACCCGTCCCGGCTGCGCGGGCTGAGGATCTGGGTGCCCGGCATCGCGCCCCGGAGCGAATGGGCGGACTTCTACGACCAGCTCGCCGACGCCTTCGACCTCCGCATCGACGCGGCCGGCCCGCACTTCGGCGACGAGGTGCTCCTCGACACCCTCGCCGACTCCGCCGACGTCGCCACCCTCGTCGGCGCGCGCGACCGGTACGTCTGGCCGGACCGGCACGACCTGCGGCGCATCCCGATCGTGGATCCGACGCTCGCCTACCCGCTCTCCCTCCTGCTCCCGAGGACGGATCCGCACCCGGGACTCCGAGCGGTCATCGACCACGTGGCCGCCCTCGCACCGCCCCCCGGGCCGTCCTGGCGCCCGTCCTGGGCGACGGCACGGTGAACGGACGACGGGCTCGCCCCCGGGGGAGACGGGCGTCCGCCGGGAGCCGCCGGGCGGGCACGGAATCGCCCGGTGCCCTCGCGTGTTGAGGTGAGCGGGCAAGGAATGCCGGTGGTGTGCGAGCCGAGCAGCCCGAGCGACCGACTGAACGATGTGTGGAAGGGGCCGTAATGGCTGCGCAGACGCAGAGGGCCGTACTGGCGGGCGGATGCTTCTGGGGGATGGAGGAGCTGATCCGCCGCCTCCCGGGCGTGACGGCGACCCGGGTCGGCTACACCGGGGGTGACGTGCCGAACGCGACGTACCGCGACCACGGCACGCACGCGGAGGCCATCGAGATCCTCTTCGACCCCGAGCAGACCGACTACCGCACGATCCTGGAGTACTTCTTCCAGATCCACGACCCGAGCACCAAGAACCGCCAGGGCAACGACATCGGCCTCAGCTACCGTTCGGCGATCTACTACGTGGACGACGAGCAGAAGCGGATCGCCGAGGACACGATCGCGGACGTCGACGCCTCCGGACTGTGGCCGGGCAAGGTCGTCACCGAGGTGGAACCGGTCGGCCCCTTCTGGGAGGCCGAGCCCGAGCACCAGGACTACCTGCAGCGCTACCCCGACGGCTACACCTGCCACTTCCCGCGCCCGGGATGGCGGCTGCCCGCCCGCACGGAGGGCTGAGCGCGGGGCGGCCAGGCCGCGGCGGACCGGAACGGGCGGGCGAGGGCGCCCGGCCGCCCGTCGTACCGGCCCGCCCGCCTTGTGCCGCCCGCCTTGTGCGGGCCCTCGTGCGCGCTTCGCCCGCGCCGGAACGCGGCCCGGCCGGAACCCCGGCCGGGCCGTTCGCGCGAAAGCGCCCGCGCGCGGCTCAGTGGGGCAGCGTCGCCGGGCTGCCGCCGTTGGCCTCGTAGCCCGCCACCGCCAGGGCGCGGTAGACCGCGAACTCCGCCGCCGGGTCGGCCGACAGGATCCACGGCAGGGCGCCGACATGGCCGTCGACGACTATCAGCTGGTTCATGGCCTCCGCCCAGCGTTCGGCGCGGACCAGGAAGAACACCAGCAGATGGCGGACGTGCGCCTGCATGGGGTCGTCGGGACGCGCCGAGTGCACCGCGTGCAGGGCGCCGTGGATCGCCTTGGTGACGACCTCGCTCTGGTAGAAGCCGCTGACCAGATTGACCTCGGGCAGGTGCTCGAAGACCGCGAAGAGCGGCATCGCGGCCAGCAACGACCCCTGGGGCGCGCGGGCCGCGGCGGCCTCCGCGAACGAGTACGCCAGCTCGCGCGACCCGTGCCACTTCTCGCACCAGTAGTGCAGGGCCGCCAGATGCGCGCCCATGTGGTTCGGCGCCCGGTCCAGGATCTTCAGCCACAGCTGCTCGAACTCCTCGCGCGGGTAGGCCAGGCCGCGCGCCACCGACAGCTCGATGATGTACGGGACCGGGTCGCCGGGGGCCAGCAGCGCCGCCTGACCGCACGCCGCCCTCGCCTCCTCCATGATGATCCGGAACTCGTCCGTGCCCGGCGTCGCCGTCCGCCACGCCTGCTGCACCAGGAACTCGGCGTGCACGGCCGCGCCGCCCGCGTCCTTGGGGGCCTCCGTCCGCCACACCCGCAGCCACTGCCCGCCCGGCACCTCGCCGACCCCGCCCGGCCGCTGCCGCAGCTCCAGCGACGCGGCGCCCGCGAAGGACTGCACGCGCTGCCAGCGGCGCTCGCCCTCCCTCTCCGTGCCGGCGAGCAGCTGCTGCGCGCCCCGGTAGTCCTGCGTGCGCTGCACCAGGTCCAGGACGTCCAGCAGGTCCTGGTCGGGGCCCGGCATGCGGACGTCCAGCTCCTCCTCGCGGGCGAAGCCGTAGTTCGCGGGGTCCGCGGCGTCCGGGTGGCCGGGCGGCACCAGCCCCACCGCGCTGTGCCGGCGGCGCAGCACGGGAAGCAGCACGAAGCCCAGCACGACCAGGGCGATCAGGACCCAGAGAATCTCCATGCCACCAGCGAACCAGACGCCGCCGACAATTGGCCAACCTGTGCCCCGGCCTGTGGAGAACGCGCGGAGCCGTCCGCGGCACTACGCTCGGTGCCCATGAGCGACAGGCACATCAGTCAGCACTTCGAGACGCTCGCGATTCACGCGGGCAACACCGCCGATCCCCTGACGGGAGCGGTCGTCCCGCCGATCTACCAGGTGTCGACCTACAAGCAGGACGGCGTCGGCGGTCTGCGCGGCGGCTACGAGTACAGCCGCAGCGCGAACCCGACCCGCACCGCGCTGGAGGAGAACCTCGCCGCCCTGGAGGGCGGCCGCCGCGGCCTCGCGTTCGCGTCCGGACTGGCGGCCGAGGACTGCCTGTTGCGTACGCTGCTGCGCCCCGGCGACCACGTGGTCATCCCCAACGACGCCTACGGCGGCACCTTCCGGCTCTTCGCCAAGGTCGCCACCCGGTGGGGCGTGGAGTGGTCGGTGGCCGACAGCGCCGACCCCGCCGCCGTGCGGGCCGCGATCACCGACCGGACCAAGGCCGTGTGGGTGGAGACCCCGTCCAATCCGCTGCTCGGCATCACCGACATCGCGGCCGTCGCCCAGGTCGCCCGGGACGCCGGCGCCCGGCTCGTCGTCGACAACACCTTCGCCACGCCGTACCTCCAGCAGCCGCTGGCGCTCGGCGCGGACGTCGTCGTGCACTCCCTGACCAAGTACATGGGCGGTCACTCGGACGTCGTCGGCGGCGCGCTGATCGTGAACGACCAGGAACTCGGCGAGGAGCTGGCGTTCCACCAGAACGCGATGGGCGCCGTCGCCGGCCCCTTCGACTCCTGGCTGGTGCTGCGCGGCACCAAGACGCTCGCGGTGCGCATGGACCGGCACAGCGAGAACGCCGGCAAGGTCGCCGAGATGCTCACCCGGCACGCGCGCGTGACGAGCGTGCTGTACCCGGGGCTGGAGGACCACCCCGGGCACGAGACCGCCGCCAAGCAGATGAGGGCGTTCGGCGGCATGGTCTCCTTCCGCGTCGAGGGCGGCGAGGAGGCGGCCGTCGAGGTCTGCAACCGCGCGAAGGTGTTCACGCTCGGCGAGTCCCTGGGCGGCGTCGAGTCGCTGATCGAGCACCCCGGCCGGATGACGCACGCCTCCGCGGCCGGTTCGGCCCTGGAGGTCCCCGCCGACCTGGTGCGCCTGTCGGTCGGCATCGAGAACGCCGACGACCTGCTGGAGGACCTCCAGCAGGCGTTGGGCTAGCCTCCGCCCGGTCGGGGGCCGGGGCCCGCCGGGCAGGGGGCCTCCGGGCAGGTGCTCGGCCCGTCTCTGCCTGCCCGGTCGGGGGCCTCCGGGCCGGCCGCTCGGCCCGCCTCCGCCTGCCCGGCAGGGGCCCCGCAGGGCAGCCGCTCGGCTAGCCCCCGTCCGCCCGGCCAGGGCCTCACCAGCCCTCCCAGCCCGTCACGGGCGGGGTCGTCTCCGACGGCGGCTCCGCCCAGGGCCGGGCGGTCAGCGCCCACACCGTGAACGCCACGGCCGCGGCGCACAGCACCAGCCACATCAGACGGCGGGCGGCGGTCCTGCGCCGCAGCATCCGGCTCCCGCGGCGCAGGACGTCCGCGTACAGCTCCGGCGGTACCCGCGGCGGCGACTGCTCCATGATCCGGCGTACGGCGGCCTCCCGTTCGAGCCGGTTCACCGGTGCCCCCCGCAGCCCCGCGCGCGGGCGCCCGACGCGCGCGTGCCGGTCACGGCGTCGCCGCCTTCGCGACCCGCCGGGCGGGCTTCGGCGGCGGGTGCAGCAGGACGGCCACCGCCCGGTCGTGGACCGTCCGCACCCGTTCCACGGGCAGGGCCAGCAGAGCCGCCACCTGTTCCTCGGCGACCCCCTCGTACAGCCTGAGCACCAGGACCAGGCGCTCCTGCGGGGTGAGCCCGCCGAGGACGCCGCCGGGGCGCCGACGGGGCCGGCCGAGGACGGCGCGCTCGCGGTGCCAGACCTCCCGGGCGAACCGGGCGGCCAGGTACTGGCGGGCCCGGTCGTAGGGGTCCTCGCCGCGCAGCCCGTCCCAGCACGCGTACGTGTGGGCCAGGGACAGCGTCAGCAGGCGCCGCGCGCGCGGGTTGCCGTCCGGCGCCTCGGCCGTGAGCAGGGTGGCGGCATGCAGCAGCCGGCCCCCCGCGCCCGCGACGAAGGCCTCGAACTCCCGGGCCCGGCGGGCGCCTCGGACCGCATGCCGTTCTCGCACCGCGCCTCCCGCCTGATGGGCGACACCCGTGACCTCGTCGAGGAGAGGGGGACCCGTCGCGCGCGTGAGCGTGTGCCGGCCGCGTACACCGAGGGTCCGGTCTCATATCAGGCCAGGGGGCGGCCCGCTGGTCAAGAGTGGCGGCGCCGTTCGCCCGGGAAAGCGCGGGGACGGCACGGTGAGGCACCGGAAAACCCGGGACGTGCGGCTCAGGAGACCGACGGCTCCTGGCCCGCCGCGCCCTGCGGGGCCGTACGGGCGGACAGGGCGCTGTTGAAGCGCGCGAGGAGCGTGCAGAACGCCTCGCGCTCCTCCGGCGCCCAGTCGTGGGTCAGCTCGGCCATCAGCCGGCGCCGCGAGGTCCGTACCTCGTCCAGCCGCGCCACACCGCGCGGGGACAGCTGGAGCACCACCGCGCGCCCGTCCTCGGGGTGCGAGGTCCGCTTGACGAGTCCGTTGTCGACGAGCGGGGCCACCTGCCGGGTGACCGTCGAGGAGTCGATCCCCATGCTCGCGGCGAGGGCCTTGACCCCCATCGGGCCCTCTTTGTCGAGGCGGTTGAGGAGCAGATAGGCGGCGCGGTCCATGGAGTTGCGGACCTGCCCGACCCCGCCGAGCCGGGTCTGTTCCGCGCGGCGGGCGAAGAGCGCCACCTCGTGCTGGAGCGTCTCGAGAAGACCGGTGTCACCGGCGGTCGTCATGTCCATCGACATTTCAGGCGTTGTGGGCATGGCCGGGGGCTCACTTCGTGGAGGGCTGCTGATTGGGGGACAGGGTACGCGGCCGGGCGGCGAGACGTACCGGCGCTGCGCAAAGCGGGTCTCGGAGGTTGGTCACAACGGTCGCCCGCGCCCGCGAACTGCGATGCTGGGGGCATGAGCTACAGCACGGCCGCCGCTGTCCGACCCGTCACCCTCGACGACGTGCGCGGAGCCCAGAAGATGCTCTCGGGCGTGGCTCGGGTGACGGCGATGGAGGGCAGCCGGTACCTGTCACGGCTGGTCGGGGCACCGGTGCACCTGAAGTGCGAGAACCTCCAGCGGACGGGGTCGTTCAAGCTGCGCGGCGCGTACATCAGGATCGCCGGACTGCTGCCCGAGGAGCGGGCCGCCGGAGTCGTCGCGGCCAGCGCGGGCAACCACGCGCAGGGCGTCGCCCTGGCGTCGACGCTGCTCGGCGTGCGTTCGACGGTGTTCATGCCCAAGGGCGCCCCGCTGCCGAAGATCAGCGCCACCCGGGACTACGGCGCCGAGGTGCGCCTGCACGGCCAGGTGGTCGACGAGACGCTGGCCGCCGCGCAGGAGTACGCGGAGCGCACGGGCGCGGTCTTCATCCACCCCTTCGACCATCCCGACGTCATCGCGGGTCAGGGAACGGTCGGGTTGGAGATCCTGGAGCAGTGCCCCGAGGTGCGGACCGTGGTGGTCGGCATCGGCGGGGGCGGGCTGGTGGCCGGGACGGCGGTCGCGGTGAAGGGGGTCCGGCCGGACGTGCGGATCGTGGGCGTACAGGCGGAGGGCGCGGCGGCGTATCCGCCGTCGCTGGCCGCGGGGCGGCCGGTGGCCGTCGAGCACCCGGTGACCATGGCCGACGGCATCAAGGTGGGGCGGCCCGGTGACGTGCCGTTCGGGATCGTCGGCGAACTGGTCGACGAGGTCCGCACGGTCTCCGAGGACGAGTTGTCCGCCGCGCTGCTGCTGTGCCTGGAGCGGGCCAAGCTGGTCGTGGAGCCGGCCGGGGCGAGCCCGGTGGCGGCGCTGATGAGCGACCCCGGCGCCTTCGAGGGCCCGGTGGTGGCGGTGCTGTCCGGGGGCAACGTGGACCCGGTGCTGATGCAGGGCGTGCTGCGGCACGGCATGGCCGCGCAGGGCCGCTACCTGGCGGTCCGCCTGCGGCTGACGGACCGGCCGGGCGCCCTCGCCACGCTGCTCGGGGTGCTGTCGGCGGTGGACGCGAACGTGCTGGACGTGAGCCACGTCCGGACCGACCCGCGGCTCGGGCTGACCGAGGCGGAGGTCGAACTGCACCTGGAGACGAAGGGCCCGGAGCACTGCGCCGAGGTCGGCCGTGCGCTGCGGGACGCGGGCTACCCGGTCATCGGCTGAACGGACCGGGCCGGGCCCGGTTCCCCTTCCCCACTCGTTCGGGAAACTGCGTTGTGAGACGCGATACATCGCGTTATCGTGTGTCGTGCGCCACTCGGCCGCTCCGTCGCCCGGTGTCCTCCGGCACGTGCGGAGCGAACCGAGGGTGCCGGACGGACCGGCAAAAGAACAAGCGGAAAAAATCGCACGATCCTAGGCTTTCCGAAGAATCCCCGACGACGTGGAGACACATATGCCAGGCGCCATCTACGCCGAAGGCCTGGTGAAGACCTTCGGTGACGTCAGGGCTCTGGACGGCGTCGACCTCGATGTCCCCGAGGGCACGGTCCTGGGCCTGCTCGGGCCGAACGGCGCGGGCAAGACCACCACCGTCCGCTGTCTGACCACCCTGCTGCGGCCCGACAGCGGCAGGGCCGTCGTCGCCGGCCTCGACGTGCTGAAGCAGCCCGACGCGGTACGCCGCTCGATCGGGCTCTCCGGCCAGTTCGCCGCGGTCGACGAGTACCTGACCGGCCGGGAGAACCTGCAGATGGTCGGTCAGCTGTACCAGATGCGGGCCAAGGAGGCGAAGCGCCGGGCGACCGAGCTGCTGGAGCAGTTCCACCTCGCGGACGCCGGTGACCGCCCCACCAAGACCTACTCCGGAGGCATGCGCCGCCGGCTCGACCTCGCGGCGGCCCTCGTCGTCTCGCCGCCCGTGATGTTCATGGACGAGCCGACGACGGGCCTGGACCCGCGCAACCGCCAGCAGCTGTGGGACGTCATCAAGCAGCTCGTCTCCGGCGGTACGACGCTGCTGCTGACCACCCAGTACCTGGAGGAGGCCGACCACCTCGCGCACGACATCGCGGTGGTCGACCGCGGCCGGGTCATCGCCAAGGGCACCTCCGACCAGCTCAAGGCCCGCACCGGCGGCGAGCGCGTCGAAGTGGTGGTGCACGAGCGCGAGCACATCCGGACCGCGTCACAGGTGCTGCGCGGCTTCGGCAAGGGCGGCACGACGGTCGACGAGCACATGCGCAAGCTCACCGTGCCCGTGACCGGCGGCGCCAAGCTGCTCGCCGAGATCATCCGCGAACTCGACTCCCGCGGCATCGAGATCGACGACATCGGCCTGCGCCGCCCCACCCTCGACGACGTCTTCCTCTCCCTCACCGGCCACGCGGCCGAAGCCGGGGACGAGGCGCAGGAGGACGGCCGTCCGCAGGGGGACGCCGGTCACCAGCAGGAGAAGGAGGTCACCAAGTGAGCATGATGGCCGACTCCCTGGTCATTGCCCGCAGGAATCTGATCCGGATGACCAGGATCCCCGAGATGGTCCTGTTCGGGGTCATCCAGCCGGTGATGTTCGTGATCCTCTTCACGTACGTCTTCGGCGGCTCGATGCAGATCGGCGGTACCACCGACCCGGGCGTCTACAAGGACTTCCTGATGGCCGGCATCTTCGCGCAGACCGTCACCTTCGCCACCGCCGGATCGGCGGCCGGCATCGCCGACGACATGCAGAAGGGGCTGGTCGACCGCTTCCGCTCCCTGCCGATGGCCCGTGGCGCGGTGCTGACCGGCCGTACGGTCGCCGACCTGGTGCAGACGGCGATCACGCTGCTCGTCCTCGCGGTCGTCGCGCTGATCGTGGGATGGCGCACCGGCTCGGCGGAGCCGACCGACGCCGGACGGGTCCTGGCCGGCTTCGGCCTGCTGCTTCTCCTGGGGTACGCCTTCACCTGGATCGGAGCACTGATCGGCCTGTCCGTGCGGACGCCGGAGGCGGCGACCTCGGGCGGGATCATCTGGCTGTTCCCCGTGACGTTCGTGTCGAACGCCTTCGTGGACTCCAGCAAGATGACCCCCTGGCTCCGGCACATCGCCGAGTGGAACCCGTTCAGCGCCACGGTGCAGGCCTGCCGGGAGCTGTTCGGCAATCCGGGCGTCGTGCAGTCCGACGCCTGGCCCATGCAGCACCCCGTCTGGGCCTCGGTGATCTGGTCCGTCCTGATCGTCGCGGTCTTCCGGTCCCTGGCGGTGCGCAAGTACCGCTCGGCCGACGGATAGGCGCCCGCCGGGACGACGGAGCCCCCGGCGTCACCAGGACGCCGGGGGCTCGTCGAGAACGGATGGGGCCGGACACACCGGCCGGCCGGGCCGGGGTCAGCCGTTGTAGGGCTCGGCCTTGAGGATCTTCACGGAGGCCTTCTTGCCGTTCGGCAGCTCGTACTCCGCGTCCTCGCCGACCTTGTGGCCGTTGACACCGGAGCCCAGGGGGGACTGCGGCGAATAGGTCTCGATGTCCGAGCTCGCGTACTCGCGCGAGGCGAGCAGGAAGGTCAGCGTGTCGTCCTCGTCGCCGTCGAAGGCGATCGTGACGACCATGCCGGGTGCCACCACGCCGTCCGCGGCGGGGGCCTCGCCCACCTTGGCGCTCTCGAGGAGCTGGGTCAGCTGGCGCACGCGGAGCTCCTGCTTGCCCTGCTCCTCCTTGGCCGCGTGGTACCCGCCGTTCTCGCGCAGGTCCCCCTCCTCGCGCGCCGCGGCGATCTTGGCAGAGATCTCGGTGCGCGCGGGACCAGTAAGGTACGCAAGCTCCTCCTTGAGCTTGTTGTACGCCTCCTGGGTCAGCCAGGTGACGTTCTCGCTGGTCTGGGTCACAGGTGCTCCTCGTCGGTACTGGGAATACAAAGCAACGCCCTACCCAGAAGGATGTTCCTCCACGGAAGGGCGAAACCACGAGCCTAACAATTCAGTGGCCAAAGAGGGAGGACATAAGCCACCAGATTCTCGTCGGCGCAGGTCGGCGCAGGTCGGCGCAGGCGGCGCAGGTCGGCGCGGACGGATTCCCGGGGATGTCACTCGGGGTGGCAGCCGAGCAGCTCGGCCGACGTGCCGCGGGCCTTCGTGCGCAGCGTGACGACCTTGTCGATGCGCGTGGCGTCGCCGTCGAAGCGGAAGTCGGCCCGGCCGACCTCCTCGCCGTCCTCGGACCGGGAGCGCATCGTGCAGTAGCCGGCGGCCCCGGCGTCCTTGCGGACCTCCAGGTGCACCCTCACGGCATTCTCGGCGGTCTCGAAGCCGATCACCTCGGCGCTGATCTTGTTCTGGACGACGTAGTGGTAGCCGAACCAGCCGATCACCACGAGCAGCACGGCGCCGAGCGCGGCACCGACGACCTTGAGGGTGCGGTCGGACCGTTCGTCCGAGGAGCGGCCGTAACGGCCCTCGGGCGCTCTCGTGGTCGCCGTACTCATGATCGTCCTCTCGGCAGGAGCGGGACGGATGTCCCGAAAAGGGCCCCGGAGCCCGGCTCCGGAATTATTCGCCCTCCGATTCGGTCACTATAGAAGCCGCCGAACGCGCCGAGAGACACCGGGGCGCCGACTTAACCGAGGATCGAGTCTTGACTGACCAGCTGCGACTGATGGCCGTCCACGCCCACCCCGACGACGAGTCGAGCAAGGGCGCGGCCACCATGGCGAAGTACGTGTCCGAAGGGGTGGACGTGCTGGTGGTGACCTGCACGGGCGGGGAGCGCGGCTCCATCCTCAACCCCAAGCTGCAGGGCGACGCGTACATCGAGGAGCACATCCACGAGGTGCGCAGGAAGGAGATGGACGAGGCCCGGGAGATCCTCGGCGTCAAGCAGGAGTGGCTCGGCTTCGTCGACTCCGGCCTGCCCGAGGGCGACCCGCTGCCGCCGCTGCCGGAGGGCTGCTTCGCCCTCGAGGACGTCGACAAGGCGGCCGGTGAGCTGGTGCGGAAGATCCGCTCCTTCCGTCCCCAGGTGATCACCACCTACGACGAGAACGGCGGCTACCCGCACCCCGACCACATCATGACCCACAAGATCACGATGGTGGCCTTCGAGGGCGCGACCGACACCGAGAAGTACCCGGAGAGCGAGTACGGCCCGGCGTACCAGCCGCTGAAGGTGTACTACAACCAGGGCTTCAACCGCCCCCGCACCGAGGCGCTGCACAACGCGCTGCTGGAGCGCGGCCTCGAGTCGCCGTACGGGGACTGGCTCAAGCGCTGGTCGGAGTTCGAGCGCAAGGAGCGCACGCTCACCACGCACGTGCCCTGCGCCGACTTCTTCGAGACCCGGGACAAGGCACTGATCGCGCACGCCACGCAGATCGACCCGGACGGCGGCTGGTTCCGGGTGCCGATGGAGATCCAGAAGGAGGTCTGGCCCACCGAGGAGTACGAGCTCGCGAAGTCCCTCGTGGACACGTCCCTCCCCGAGGACGACCTCTTCGCGGGCATCCGGGACAATGCCTGACATGAGCGCAAGCGCAAGCCTGGCAATGACGCATCTCGTCACTCTCGCCGAGGTCGACGAGAACAAGGTCACCCCCGGCGTCCTCGGCTTCATCGTCTTCGCGGTGATGGCCCTGGCGGTGTGGGGTCTGATGAAGTCCATGAACCGGCACATGGGCAGGGTCGATTTCAAGGAGTCCCAGGACCCGGAGGCCGGCGCCTCCGGCGGCGGGACCGGCAGGACCACCGGCCGGGCCGAGCCCCAGCGGGGCTGACCCGGGGCGCCCGGTCACCGGGCCGGGACGGCGCGACCGCCGCCCCGGCCCGGTGACCGGCGAAGTCCCGGTGCCGCGCGGGGCTCAGTGCTCCGCCGTCACCGCCACGCCCATCACCTCGCGCGCGTGCCGGTCCGGGACCATGCCGAGGCGCCAGGCCTGCCAGCCCGCCTCCAGCCGCACGCCCCGCTCCAGCAGGAGCCGGTACGCCTCCACGCAGTCGTCCAGCTTCGTGTCGCGGGCCGGATGCCGGGCGCGGGCCAGCTGGGCCAGTTCCTCCTGCGCCACCGCCGCACCGACCTCCACCCCGCCGGGGGCGGCGTACGGCAGCAGCGTGCAGCGCAGGAAACGGGCCCAGTCCTCGCCGCGCCGGTCGCCGTACGCCGCGAACAGCGCCGCCGCCTCGTCGCACAGCGCCAGCGCCTGCGGCGTACGGGCGTTGCCGGCGTCCACGACGGCCAGCTCCAGGCACGTCCACGCCTCCCCGTGGCCGACGCCGATGCGCTGGAAGTCGGCGCGCGCGTCGACGAGGAGCTGACGGGCGAACCCCGAGTTCCTGAGCGAGCCCGTCTGGGCGGCCCGCTGGTCGCGGGTCACCCGCGCCGAGTGGTGCCGGGCGCAGGCCAGGCCGTACATGTCCCGCATCCGCGAGAACATCGTGCGCGAGCGTTCCAGCTCCCGGACCGCCCGGTCCAGGGCACCCGTCTCCTCCAGGGCCTGCCCCAGGTAGTAGACGCTCCAGGCCTCGCCGCGCGCGTCCTCGTTGTCGCGGTGGCGCTCCGCCGCCCGCCGCAGCTCCCCGGCCGCCTGAGAGGCGTCGCCGTCCACCAGCCGGGCCCGCGCCAGCTGGGTCAGCGCCCAGGCCTCGCCGCGGGCGTCCTGGGTACGGCCGTACAGCTCCAGGGCGGTGCGCAGCTCGGTCTCCGCCCGCGGTACGTCGCCCATCCGCAGCCGCAGCTGGCCGAGCTGGAAGTGGGCCCACGCCTGGCCGTGCACCGACTCGCCCGCGCGGTGCAGGACCAGGGACTCGGTGAGCAGGTCCAGGGCCTCCGCCAGCCGGGCCCGGTCCCGCTGCACGGCCGCCAGCGCGTGCAGGGTCCACGCCCGGTCCGTGGCCAGCTCCGGCGAGGCCTGGAGGTCCAGCGCCTCCCGCAGCCTCGCCGCCGCCTCGGTCAGACTGCCCTGGTGGTGCAGGGTGATGCCGAGCGAGCACAGGGCCCGCGCCGCCCCCGCGTCGTGATGGGCCTCCCGGTACAGGCCGACCACCGAGGTGAGCGTGGTCCGCGCCTTGTCCAGCTCGCCGAGCTGCCGGGCCGCGATACCGGTGCGCCACTGCACGGAGCGCACCAGCAGCCCCTGGTCCACGGACCGGGCCAGGTCGCTGATCTCACCCAGCCGGTACAGGTCGCCGCGCAGCAGGCAGTAGTCGCACAACGCGCCCAGCAGGTTCAGCACCGCGCCCTGGTCGACGCCCTCCGTATGCCTGAGCGTCGCGGTGATGAAGCTCGACTCGTCGTCCAGCCAGCGCAACGCCTCGTCCAGGGACGTGAAGCCGTGCTGCCCGAACCGGTCCGAGCGGGTCGACACGTTGCCGTCGACCAGGCGCAGCACCGAGTCGGCCAGCTCGGCGTAGTTCGTGATCAGCCGTTCCTGCGCCGCCACGGTCTCCGCGGGCTCCTCCTCGTCGCTCAGACGGGCCCCGGCGAAGGCCCGCACCACGTCGTGCAGCCGGTAACGGCTGCCCCGCACGTGGACGAGCAGCCCCGCGTCCGCCAGGGCCGCCAGCTGCCGTGTCGCCTCCGTCTCGCCGGTGGCCAGCAGCGCGGCGGCAGCGGCGGCGCCCAGCGAGGTGCGCCCGGCCAGCGCGAGGCGCCGCAGCAGCCGCCGGGCCGGTTCCGGCTGGTCGGTGTAGCGCAGCCACAGCGCCCGTTCGACCGGCTCCACCGGGCCGTACGCGCCCAGGTCGCCGGCCAGCCGGCGCGGTGAGCGCGGGCCCAGCGAGGAGCCCGCGACGCGCAGCGCCAGCGGCAGCCCGCCGCACAGCTGCCGGATCCGCTCGGCGGACTCGGCGTCGTAGGGTCCCGACGCGTCCTGGGCGGCGGCGCCGAGCAGTTCCTCCGCGCCGGCCGCGTCCAGCGGCTCCACCGGCAGCCGGAACACCCGCGCGGGCAGGTCGGGCGGCAGGTCCAGCGCCCGGCGCGCGGTGACCAGCACCAGGCTGTCCGACCGCTCGGGCACCAGGGTGCGCACCTGCTCGGGGTCCGAGGCGTCGTCCAGGACGATGGTGACCGGGACGTCCGTCAGATGCCGCTGGTACAGCTCGCTCAACCGCTTGACCTGCTGGTCCGCCGAGGAGCGTTCGCGGAACAGGAGCTGCTCGCGGGGCGCTCCGAGCCGGTTCAGCAGATGCAGCAGGGCGTCCCGGGTGCTCAGCGGCGCCTCGCCGCCCGGCGAGGCGCCGTCCCCGCGCAGATCGACCACGCACGCCCCGCGGAAGTGGTCCCGCAGTTCGTGCGCGGCCCGCACCGCGAGCGTCGTACGGCCGCTGCCGGGCGCCCCGTGCAGCACCACCACCGTCGGTCTGGTCTCCGTGCTCGCGCGGGCCGCCCGCACCCACTGCCGCAGCCGCGCCATCTCCTGCCGGCGGCCCGCGAAGACGTCCTCCGGCTCGGGGAGCTGCCCGAAGGACTGCTCCAGGGCGCTGCGCCCCCGGGCCGCGGCGCTCTTGTCGGCGCCGCGCAGCTTCGGTCCGCTCTTCTTCGGGCCGGTGGACGCGGCGAGCATCCGCTGCTGGTCCAGGAACGGGCGGATGCCGCGCACCTCCAGCGCCGTCAGCCACTGCAGCCGCAGCTGCTCGGGCCCGCCGGGCTGGCCGGCGGCCCCGGCGCGGTGGTGGGCGGCCGGCACATGGGACCCGGCCACCTTCACCACGGTCGCCGCCGCGCCGACGACCCCCACGGCCACTCCCGCGCCCACCGCCGTGCCGGTGCCGGTGCCGAGCGCGACGTCGGCGACGACCGCCGCGACCGCCGCCACGCCGGCCACCAGCAGGGGGGTGCCGCCGCCCTCCTGGGCATAGCGCTGCCGGAAGGTGAGCCGGCCGGCCGACGTCTCGTCGAGTGCGCGGGTGTAGGCCGCGTACTCCTCGGCGGCCGTCTCCGCCATCGCGTCCAGCGCCCCGCGGGCCCGCGACAGCAGCACGTTCCCGTCGGTGCGCCCGCCCGAGCGCCGTACCTCCTCCTCCACGGCCCGCCGCAGCAGCCGCTCCGCCTCCGCCCGATGACCGTCCCGCATGTCGCGTCCCCCTCCGGCGGCAACTCCCTCGGTGACTCCCAGGCCTGCAAGTGTCCTTCGGACGCGGTGCCGGCGCGAGGGGGCGTCGATCACGGAACGCCCGTCGCCCGCACCGGAGTCGTGTCCGCCGGTGAGCGGAACGCCGTATTCGGCCAGAGCCGGACGCGGGTGACGGCGCACTCCCCCGACGCGGGCGGCGCATGACGGGCGGTCATGTCCGGATCGGTGACCGGGAGGGACCGTTCACGACGCGGCGGGCTTCGGCGGCGACGACCTGCGGGACGGCGGGCACCGACGCCGCATCCGCGGGGTGGGCGCGTCGGTGCGGTCCGGCGTGCGCGGGGGCGTGCGCGGGGCCCGGATGCAGGGTGCCGTATAGGCCAGATATAGCCCGCGAACACACGCTCGACGCATCCGAACGGATGGGGGAGAGATGCCGGAGCAAGCAACTCAGGTGGCGCTGGTGACCGGGGGTTCGCGTGGAATCGGGCGTGCGGTGGCCACCCGGCTCGCGCACGACGGTTTCGACGTCGCGATCTGCTACCGGTCCGACGAGAGCGCGGCGGAGCAGGTCGCCAAGGAGATCCTGGCCGCCGGCCGCCGCGTACTGACCCGCCGGGTGGACGTGGCCGACCGGGTCGGGGTGCGGGCCTTCGTCGCCGACGTGGAGTCGGGGCTCGGTCCCGTGTCGGCGGTGGTGACGTCCGCGGGCATCACCCGGGACCGTCCGCTGGCGCTGATGCAGGACGACGAGTGGGACGCCGTGCTGCGCACCAACCTCGACGGGACGTACAACCTGCTGCGGTCCGTGGTGCGGTCGATGATCCGCCGCCGGGAGGGCACCGTGGTGACGCTGTCCTCGGTGGCCGGCGTCGTCGGCAACGCGGGGCAGACCAACTACTCGGCGTCGAAGGCCGGCATCATCGGCCTGACCCAGGCGTTGGCGAAGGAGTTCGGCCGGTACGGGGTGCGGGCGAACGCGGTCGCCCCCGGCTTCATCGACACCGAGATGGTCGCCGGGGTGCCCGAGTCGGTCGCCAAGGACGCGATCGGCCGGATCCCGCTGGCCCGCTTCGGCACCCCCGACGAGGTCGCCGCACTGGTCTCCTACCTGGTCTCGCCGCAGGCCGCGTACATCACCGGCCAGGTGGTGCGGATCGACGGCGGCATGGCGCTGTGACCGGGCCGGGGATCTGGTTCCGCCGCTACCGGGGCGCGGTGGCCCCGCGCGTGCGGCTGGTGTGCTTCCCGCACGCCGGCGGCAACGCCCGGCTCTTCCACGGCTGGGCGTCCCGGCTGCCCGCGGACGTCGAGCTCCTCGCGGTGCGCTACCCGGGCCGCCAGGAGCGGATGGACGAGCCGTGCGTGGAGTCGATGGACGAACTGGCCGACCGGATCTCCGCGGCCCTCGAACCCGAACGGGGCCTGCCGCTGGCCCTCTTCGGCCACAGCATGGGAGCGGCGGTGGCCTACGAGGTCGCGGTACGGCTGGAGGCCCCCGCGGCCGGCGGTCCCGGCCCGGCCCTGCTGATGCTCTCCGGACGGTCCGCGCCGCACCGCACCAGACCCACCGCGCTGCACCGGGCGGCGGACGACGTGCTGGTGGCGGGCGTGACCCGGCTGGGCACCCTCGGCGGTGACGCGTACGCCGTACCGGAGCTGCGGGAGCTGCTGCTGCCGGTGCTGCGGGCGGACTACCGGCTGATCGAGACGTATGCCGGACCGCGGCCGGCGGTGGTGCGGGCACCGATGGTCGCGTACCTGGGGGACCGCGACCCGGGCGTCTCGCGACCGGACGTCGAGGCCTGGGCGGAGCTGACCGAGGGCGACTTCACCGTGCGCTCCTTCCCCGGCGACCACTTCTACCTCGCGCCCCGGGAGGCGGAGCTGACCGCGGACGTCACCGAGCGGCTGGCGCGGCTCCCGGTGGCCCGGCCGGCCTGAGCCGGCGCCCCCGTGCGCACGGCGACGGCGGCACCCGCACACACGGCACCAAGACGACAGCGAAAGGAGAGGTGACATGGCGAGTACCGCGGCCTGGGCACCGACGGAGATCGAGGCGGCCGAGGGCGGTGGCCCCGAGGAGCTGCTGCGGCGCGTGGACGCCCTGGAAGGGGGCCTGACCGGGGCGCTGACCCGTGAGAAGGCCCTGGTGTTCCGAGGGTTCGGCATCACCCCGGACACCCTGGACCCGGTGCTGGACCGGCTGCTGCCGAACCGGCTGGCCTACGTGCACGGCAACTCGCCGCGCACCAAGGTCGGGGGCAACGTCTACACCTCGACGGAGTACCCGCAGGAGTACACCATCTCGATGCACAACGAGATGAGCTACGCCCACGCCTGGCCGTCCCGGCTGGCGTTCTTCTGCCAGATCACCCCCGGCGGCGGCGGTGCCACCCCCGTGCTCGACGCGGCGCTCTGGCTGGCCTCGCTGGACCCGGAGGTGCGGGACGCCTTCGCGGACGGGGTGCGCTACGTGCAGAACCTGCACGACGGCTACGGCCTGGGCAAGAGCTGGCAGGACACCTTCGAGACGTCCGACCGGGGCGAGGTGGAGGCGTTCCTCAAGGGGGCCGGCGCCGAGTGGACCTGGCGGCGCGACGGCAGCCTGCGCGTCGAGTCGCTGCGGCCCGCCACCACCGTCCACCCGGTGACCGGCGCCGAGGTGTGGTTCAACCAGGCCGACCAGTGGCATCCGGCCGGCCTCGGCGACGACACCGCGAAGGAACTCGCGCAGATCCTCTCCGAGGACGAGCTGCCGCAGTCGGTGACCTTCGCGGACGGCGGCGCCATCCCCGCCGAGTACGTGCTCCAGATCCGCGACCGGGGCCTGGACGCCGCGGTCGACGTCGACTGGCACGCCGGCGACCTGCTGCTCATCGACAACGTCCTGCTGGCCCACGGCCGTCGCCCCTACACGGGGGACCGGCGGGTGCTGGTGGCGATGTCCGACTGACCGCCCACGGTCCCCGAACCCGCCTTCCCGGGTCCCGAACGCCGCGACGACCAAGCGAGTTGACCATGACCATCACCTCGGAAGAGACACCCGCCGGCTGGAGGGGAAACGGAACCGTGCCCGGCCTGTGCCGGCCGGACGCCCCCGGAACCGGCATCCAGGCCTACCTGACCGAGCACCGCGCCGAGCTGCGCGCCCTGCTCGCACGACGCGGCGCGCTGCTGCTGCGCGGCTTCGACGTGGGCGGCGTCGACGGCTTCGACCAGACCGTCCGCGCCTTCTCCGGCACGCCCCCGCTGGCCTACGCCGAACGCTCCTCGCCCCGCTCCACCATCAAGGGGCAGGTCTACACGTCGACGGACTACCCGCCCGCCGAGGAGATCTTCCTGCACAACGAGAACTCCTACCAGGCGGTGTGGCCCCGCACGCTGTACTTCTACTGCGTGGAGCCGCCCACCACGCAGGGTGCGACGCCGCTCGCCGACATCCGCCAGGTGCTCGCCGCCGTCGACCCGCAGGTGCGGGCCGAGTTCGAGACCCGCGGCTGGCAGGTGGTGCGCAACTTCCACGCCGGTTTCGGCGTGCCCTGGCAGGAGGCCTTCAACACGTCGGACCGGGACGCCGTGGTCGCGTACTGCGCTCAGCGGCGCATCCGGGCCGAGTGGCGGCCCGACGGAGGACTGCGCACCACCGCGGTCCGCGACGCGGTGCACCGGCACCCGGTCAGCGGAGAGCGGGTCTGGTTCAACCACGTCACGTTCTTCCACGCCAGCACCCTGCCCGAGGAGGTCGGTGCGGGACTGCGCGCGATCTTCGACGACGAGGACCTGCCCACGCACACCTTCTACGGCGACGGCGGGGTCATCCCCGACGACGTGCTGGACCACCTGCGCGGCTGCTACCGGGCGGCGTCCGTCCGCTTCGACTGGCAGCGCGACGACGTCCTGATCGTCGACAACATGCTGGCCGCGCACGCGCGCGAGCCGTTCACCGGGCCCCGGCGGATCGCCGTGGCCATGGCGGAGCCGTCCGAAGTCTGACCCGCCGAAGTCCGACCCGCCGCAGTGCGGGACTCGAACGCGCAGTTGGGAAGAGAGATGCTCACCACACACGGATCACGCATAGCCGCACTGGCTGTCTACCGGCCGGCCCGCCTGGTCGGCAACGAGGAGCTGTCGCAGCGGACGACGGTCTCCCCGGAGTGGATCGAGAGCCGCACCGGCATCAAGACCCGCCACCACGCGGACGAGGAGGAGACCATCGCCGCGATGGCGGCGGCGGCCGGGGAGAAGGCCGTGGTCGAGGCCGACATCGACCCGGCCGAGGTGGACCTGACGATCGTGGCCAGCGCCACCCGCCGCGTCCGCATGCCCGGCGTGGCACCCGAGGTCGCCAGCCGGATCGGTCTGCCGAACTCCGGCGCCTACGACCTGAACGCGGTCTGCGCCGGCTTCACCTACTCCCTGGCCATGGCCTCCAACGCGGTGCGGCTCGGCGAGGCGCGGCACGCGCTGGTCATCGGCGCCGAGCGGACCAGCGAGTGGATCGACCCGAACGACCCGGACACCTTCGTCATCTTCGGTGACGGAGCCGGCGCCGCCGTGGTCTCCCGCTCCGAGACGGCCGGCATCGGCCCGGCGGTGTGGGGCAGCGACGGCGCGCGGCACGAGGTGCTCGGCATCACGGAGAAGTCCGACGGCCGCGAGTACGTCACCATGAACGGCCCCCTGGTCTACAAGTGGTCGACGGCCACCATGCCGGACGTGGCCCTGCGGGCGTGCGCCGCCGCCGGCGTCGCCCTCGAGGACATCGCCTGGTTCGTGCCGCACCAGGCCAACAAGCGGATCATCCGCACCCTGACGGACAACCTGGGGCTGCCGCAGGACCGCGTCGTCAACGACGTCGTCGACACCGGCAACACCTCCGCGGCCTCCGTGCCGCTGGCGCTCAACCGCCTCAAGGAGAGCGGCCGCGCGACCCCCGGCGAGAAGGTCCTGCTGCTCGGCTTCGGCGCGGGCCTGACCTACGCCGGCCAGGTCGTCGACATGCCCTGACCCGGGCCCGCCCGCACCACTCACCACCTTTCACCACCCTCACCACCCTCACAGAGATGGGAACGACCATGACCAGAGACGAAATGATCGTCGAGATCATCAACCTCACCCTGCGCACCGCCCCCGACCTGGAGGCCGAGGTCACCGCCGACTCCAGCTTCGAGGAGCTCGGCATGGACTCCCTGACCCGGATCGACCTGCTGGCGGCCGTGGAAAAAAACTTCGGCCTCTCGGTGCCCGACGAGAAGGTCGGCGACCTGCTGCGGGTCAGTGACGTCGCGGACTTCCTCATGGCGCACAAGGCGGGAGTCTGACCCATGACCCACACGGATCCCGGGAACGGGGCGCTGCCCCTCTCGGTGGGCCAGGAAGGGCTGTGGCTCCTCCACAGCCTGGCCCCCGACAGCTCCACCTACCACCTCGCGGGGGGTGTCCGCATGGAGCCGGCGCCCGACCCCGAGATCCTGGCGCGGGCGGTCGACGCGGTCACCGAGCGGCACCCCATGCTCCGCTCGGTGTACGCGGACACCGAGGCCGGCCCGCGGCGCCGCGTCCTGCCCCCCGGCGCGACGGGCCGCCTCACGGTCCGCGAGGTGCCCGGCGCCGACGACGCCGAACTGCGCCGGACGGTGGACGCGGAGGTCGCCGTGCCGTTCCGCCTCACCGAGGAGGGTCCGCTGCGCGCCGTGCTGCTGCGCCGCGGCCCCGACGCCGTGCTGCTCGTCGTCACCCACCACATCGCCACCGACGCCCTCTCCCAGTGGCTGCTCTGGCGTGACCTGCTCGCCGCCTACGCCGACCTGGCCGCGGGCAGGACCCCCCGGCTGGAGCCGCCGGCCACCGACTTCGACCACTTCGTGGAGGCCGAGCGCACCCTGCTCGACTCCTCGCGCGGCGCCCGTCAGGCCGACTACTGGCGGGAGCAGTGCGCCGGTTCCCAGGCCGCCGAACTCCCCACCGACCGGCCCCGTCCGGCCGGCCCGGCGGGCAAGGGCGCGAGTCTGGTGCGCCGGCTGCCCGACGCGCTCTCGGAACGGATCCGGCGCGGCGCGGCCGAACAGGAGGTCTCCCAGTTCGCCGTGGCGCTCGGTGCGCTGCAGGCCCTGGTGAACCGGTGGACCGGCATGCGGGACTTCCTCATCGCCTGCCCGGCGTCCGTCCGCCGCTCCGCGGCCCGCGAGGTCGTCGGCTACTACGTCAACCCGGTGCTGATCCGCGCGGAGATCACCAGGAACGCCACCCTGCGCGAGGTCGTCGACCGCGCCGCGGACCGGATCCGGCAGGCCACCGCGCGCGCCTCCTACCCCTTCCCGCTGGTCGCGCGGGACGCCGGGGAGGCCGGTCCGCTGTACCGGATCTCCATGACGATGGTCGCCACCGACCGCTTCGACGGCGGCATGGAGGTCGCCGCGGCCGGCGTGCCGATCCAGGTCGGCGACCTCACCGTCACCTACCTGGAGATCTCCCACCTGGAAGGCCAGTGCGACGTGTCGCTGGAGGTCACCCGGGACGCCAACGGCCTGACCATCGCCCTCCGCTACGACACGGAGCTCTTCGAACGGCCCACCATGGAGCGGCTGTTCGATCAGTACATCCGGTTCCTCGCCGCCGCCGTGGACGACGCGGACCGTCCCGTCGGCCGCGTCCCGCTGACCGACGGCGACGACAAGCGCGCCCTGCTGGCCCTCGGCGGCCACCCCGGCGCCGTCTCATGACCGCCCCCGTGCTCCACGGCATCCTCGACGGCGTCGGCAACACGCCGCTGGTGGAACTCACCGGCCTGCTGCCCCGGCTCGGCTCCCGCGTCTTCGCCAAGCTGGAGTCGTACAACCCGGGCGGCAGCGTCAAGGACCGGTCCGCGCTCTCCATGCTGCTGGGCCGGATCCGCAGCGGCGAGCTGGTGCCGGGCCGGTCCACCGTGGTGGAGTCCAGCTCCGGGAACCTCGCCATCGGCATGGCGCAGATCTGCCGCTACTTCGGCATCGACTTCATCTGCGTCGTCGACCCGAAGACCACCGAGCAGAACCTGGCGATCCTGCGGGCCTACCGCGTCACCGTCGACATGGTCACCGAGGTCGACCCCGAGACGCGGGCCTACCTGCCGATGCGTCTCAAGCGGGTGCGGGAACTGGTCGCGTCCATCCCGGGCGCGTACTGGCCCAACCAGTACGCCAACCCCCGCAACCCGCTGGCCCACGAGCGGACCATGCGGGAGATCGCCGACGCCCTGGACGGCCGCGTCGACTACCTGTTCTGCTCCACCGGCACCGGCGGCACCCTCACCGGCTGCGCCCGTCACATCCGCGACCACGGGCTGCCCACCACCCTGGTGGGGGTGGACGCGCTGGGCAGCGTGCTGTTCGGCGGGGTGTCCGCCCCGCGGCTGCTGCCCGGGCACGGCGCCGCGGTGCGGCCCGCCCTCTTCGACCCGACGCTGGCCGACGAGGTCGTGCACGTCTCCGACCTGGACTGCGTGGTGGGCTGCCGCGCGCTCACCGACCGCGAGGCCATCCTCGCGGGCGGCTCCTCGGGCGCGGTCATCGCCGCCCTCGGCAAGTTCGCGGCCCGCATCCCGGCCGGCCGCAACGTCGTCCTGATCTTCCCCGACCGGGGCGACCGGTACCTCGACTCGATCTACTCCGACGACTGGGTGCGCGCCCACTTCGGAGAGGTCTCCCATCTGTGGCAGGAACCCGAACTCTCCCTGGCGGTGAGCACATGCTGATCATCAAACACGGGCAGGTGGCCGGTCTGCTGACCGGACGCGAGAAGGAGATCGTGGACCTCGTCGCCGAGGCCTACGAACGGCACGACGAGGGGCGCACCGTACTGCCGCACTCCGTCTTCCTGCGCTTCCCCGACCGCCCCCGCGACCGCATCATCGGTCTCCCCGGCTACCTCGGCGCGGCCGCCGGGGACGAGTCGCCGGGCGGCGAGGTCGCCGGCATGAAGTGGATCTCGTCCTTCCCGGGCAACCTGGCCACCGGACACGAGCGGGCCAGCGCCGCGATCCTGCTGAACTCGCTGGAGACCGGGCATCCCGAGGCGCTCGTCGAGGGCTCCCTCATCTCCGCCCGGCGTACCGCCGCCTCCGCCGCGCTCGCCTCCCGGTTGCTCCTCGACGGCCGCCGGCCCACCGGCGTCACCCTCGTCGGCACCGGCGTCATCAACCGCGAGGTGCTCCGCTTCCTCGCGGTCGTCCACCCCCACCTCGACTCCCTCGCCGTGTACGACACGGACCCGGAGCGGGCCGCCCGCTTCACCGCCGACCACGCCCGGCTGCTGCCCGGCGCCCGGGTGCGGCACTGCGACAGTCTCGACGAGGCACTGGCCGCACACGATCTGGTGTCCTTCGCGACCACCGCCGCCACCCCGTACACCGGGCTCGACGCCTGCCCGCCGGGCACCGTCGTGCTGCACGTCTCCCTGCGGGACCTCACGGTGCCCGCGATCCTCGGCGCCCACAACGTCGTCGACGACCCGGACCACGTGTGCCGTGAACAGACCTCGCCGCACCTGGCGGAACAGCACACCGGGGGGCGGGACTTCGTCCACGCGTCCATCGGCGCGCTGCTGCGGGGCACCGCCGGCCCCGTGCCGCGGGACGGCCGGCCCGTGGTGTTCTCCCCGTTCGGTCTCGGCGTGCTGGACCTGGCGCTGGCCCGGTTCGTCCGCGACGAGGCGCGCGCCCGCGGCATCGGCACCTCCATCGAGGGCTTCCTGCCCGGCCGCACGCCCTAGGGCCTCGCGTTCGGATCACGCCGAGGACGCGGGCCTGGCACGCCCGTCTGCGGCGTCGTCAGGTCCTGCTGCTCTCCCGCGGCCCGATCCGAACGAGAGGTCCTGGGACGGCCCCCTCCTGACCGAGGGCCGTCCCCGCACCGCAGACCCGCACCTGATCAACACCTCTGGAGAAGAGATGTCTGTCCCGCTGCACGAACTGATCTCCCGCCAAGCCGCCCGTACCCCTCACGCCATCGCGGTCGACGACGCACGGGGGACGATGACGTACGAGCAGCTGGACCGGCACGCCAACCGCGTCGCCCGGCTGCTCCGGGACCGGGGCACCGGCCCCGAGGATCGGGTCGCGGTCTGCCTCCCCCGCGTCCGCGAGCTGCCGGCCGTGCTCCTCGGCGTGTGGAAGGCGGGCGCCGCCTACGTACCGCTGGACACCGCCCACCCCGTCGAGCGGACCGCCTGGACGGTCCGCGACAGCGGCGCCCGGCTGGTCCTGACGGTGCGCGGTTCGGCACCCGAGGACCCGGCCGGCCGCGAGGTGCTGTTCCTGGACGACCCGGCCACCGGCCTCGACGCCCTGCCGGACACCGATCCCGAGCCGCTCGCCGCCGATCCGGCGGGCGCCGCCTACCTCACCTACACCTCCGGTTCCACGGGCCGGCCCAAGGGCGTGCTGGTGGAGCACGCCGGCATCGCCAACCGGGTGTCCTGGACGGTACGGCGCCAGGGCCTCGGCCCGGCCGACCGGATGGTGCAGAAGACGGTGCTCACCTTCGACGCCGCCGCCCTGGAACTGTTCGCGCCGCTCGTCGCCGGCGGCACCGTGGTGATGGCACCGCAGGGCGCCGAGGCCGACCCGGCCCTGCTGGTGCGCACGATCGCCGAACAGCGCGTCACCGTCCTGCAGGGCGTCCCGTCGGTGCTGCGGCTGCTCACCGAGGAACCCGGCTGGAACCGGTGCGACGGGCTGCGGCTGGTGTTCTCCGCCGGCGAGGCCCTCGACGCCGAGCTGTGCCGCCGGCTGAGCGAGCCGACCGGCGCCGTGGTGTGGAACACGTACGGGCCCACCGAGTGCTCCGTCGACGTCACCGCCCAGGAGTTCGACCCGGAACTCCACACGGAGGCCGTACCCATCGGCCGGCCCCTCGACGGGCTGCGGGTCTACGTGCTGGACGAGGAACTCGACCCGGTGCCCATCGGCGTCGTCGGCGAGGTGTACGCCGCGGGGACCGGCCTCGCCCGCGGCTACGCGGGCCGCCCGGCGCAGACCGCCGAACGCTTCCTGCCCGACCCGCACAGCGGCGACGGGAGCCGCATGTACCGCACCGGCGACCTGGCCCGCTGGCGCTCCGACGGCAGCCTCGCCTACCTGGGCCGCGTCGACCACCAGGTCAAGGTGAACGGCGTCCGCATCGAACCGGCCGAGGTGGAGGCCGCCCTGCACGCCCACCCCGACGTGCGGTCGGCCGTCGTCGGGGCGTACACCGCGGTCGGCGGCACCCGGCTCGTGGCGCACCTCGTGGCGGGGCGCCGCATCCCCCGCGACGAGCTGCGCAGCTTCCTGCGGCGCCGGCTGCCCGAGTCGATGATCCCCGCCCAGTTCGTGCCCATGGACACCTTCCCGCTGACCGTCAACGGCAAGGTCGACCGGTCCGCCCTGCCCGACCCGGTGTCCTCCGAGGCCGCCACGACCGGCGACACGCCGTGGGTGGCGCCCCGCACCCCCGCGGAGCGCCTCGTCGCCGACGTGTGGGAGCAGCTCCTGCAGGTGGAGAACGTCGGCGTGCACGACGACTTCTTCGCCCTCGGCGGCTCCTCCCTGGTCCTCACCCGCCTCGCCGTCGCCCTCACCAAGGCCTCCGGCGACGACGTCCAGTTGCGCGGCCTGTTCGGTGCCTCCACGGTGGAGGCCCAGGCCCGCCTCATCGAGCAGTCCCGGCCCGCCGTGCCCGAGGTGGTGCCGGTGGACCGCGGCGCACCGCTGCCGCTCTCCTTCGGCCAGCACCGCCTCTGGTTCCTGGACCGCATGCACCCCGGCAGCCCCGAATGGGTGGCCCCGCTCTTCCTGCGGCTGCCCGCCGGCACCACCGAGGCCACCGTCCGCAGCGCCCTGAACACCCTGGAGCAGCGCCACGAGGCCCTGCGCACCCGCTACGTCCTCCAGGGCGAGGAGCCCCGCCAGGTCGTCGTCGACGCCCAGCCCGTCGAGCTCCGTGTGGAGGACGCCGGGGAGACCGAGCTGGAGCGGCTCTTCGGCGAGCAGTTCCGCCGCGGCTTCGACCTGACGGACGGCCCGCTGTGGCGGGCCCTGCTGGTACGGGTCCCGCTCGGCGGCCCCGTCCTCCTCGTCACCGTCCACCACATCGCCAGCGACGGCTGGTCCACGGTCGTCCTGGAGCGCGAGCTGCGCGAACTGTGCGCCGCGGCCGGTGAGGACCGGGCCCCGGACCTGCCCGCTCCCGCCGTCCAGTACGGCGACTACGCCGCCTGGCAGGCGGCCCGCTCCGACGACGCCGTCCTGGACCGCGAACTCGACTACTGGAAGTCCGCCCTGCGCGGCATGTCCGAGCTCCAGCTGCACACGGACCGGCCCCGCCCGGCCCGTCGCGACGGGCACGGCCAGGGCGTGCGGTTCTCCGTACCCGCAGGCCTCGCCGACGCCCTCAGCGGCATCGGCCGGCAGCACGGGGCCACCCCGTACGCCGCCCTCCTCGCCGCGTTCGCCGCGTTGCTCTCCCGCTACAGCGGTCAGGAGGACTTCGGCGTCGGCAGCCCCGTGACCGGCCGGCTGCGCCCGGAGACGCAGGACACCGTGGGCTTCTTCCTCAACTCCCTCGTCCTGCGCTGCGACCTGACCGGCGACCCCTCCTTCGCCACCCTGCTCGACCGCACCAAGGACACCGTCCTCTCCGGCTTCGCCCACCAGGAGCTGCCCTTCGAGCGGCTGGTGGACGAACTCCAGCCGGTCCGCGACCTGTCCCGCACCCCGCTCTACCAGGTGGCCTTCGACCTGCAGGACGAGGGCGCCACCACGGTGGCCGCCGACGGTGTCCTCATGGACGCCTTCCAGGGAGCCTGGCAGGTCGCCAAGACCGACCTCACCCTGTTCGTCTGGCGGCACGCGGACGGGTCCCTCACGGGTGCCTTCGAGTACGCCACCTCGCTCTTCGAGCACCCCACCGTGGAGCGCATGGCCGACCACTTCGTCCGCCTCGTGCAGGCCGTCGTCGACGCCCCCGACACCCCGCTCTCCGCCATCGACCTCACCACCGTCCACGAACACCGCCTGCTCCGCCTGTGGAACGACTCGGTGGTGTCGGTGCCGGATCGCTCGGTTCCGGAGCTGGTCGCGCGGTGGGTGGCCGAGCGGCCGGATGCGGTGGCGGTCGTGTCGGGTGGTGAGGTCTTGTCGTTCGCGGAGTTGGATGTGCGGGTGAATCGTCTGGCGCATGCGTTGCGCAGGGCGGGTGTGGGCCGTGAGTCGTCGGTGGCGGTGCTGCTGGATCGTTCGGTGGATCTGGTGGTGGCGTTGCTGGCGGTGTGGCGTGCGGGTGCGGGGTATGTGCCGATGGATCCGGTGCTGCCGGTGGGCCGGATCGCGGGGATGGTCGCGGATGCCGGTGTGGCGGTGGCGGTGACCTCGCAGGCGTATGCGGACCGGTTCGAGGTGCCGGTGGTGCGGGTGGACGACCCGGCGCTGTCCGAGTTCCCGGATTCGTCACCCGCTGTGGAGGTGGACCTGGACGGTGTGGCGTACACGGTGTTCACGTCGGGTTCGACGGGCCGGCCCAAGGGGGTGCAGGTGTCGCACCGGAGTCTGGTCAACCATGTGGACTGGGCGGTGCGGGAGCTGGCGTCGGCCGGGTCGGGTGGTGCGCCGGTGTTCTCGTCGGTGGCGTTCGACCTGGTGGTGCCGAACGTGTGGGCGCCGCTGGCGGCCGGACAGCGCACCTGGCTGTTCGACGGTGAACTGACCGGTCTCGGTGAGGCGTTGTCGGAGGCTCGTCCGTTCTCCTTCATGAAGATGACGCCCGGGCATCTGGAAGTCCTCTCGGGTCAGTTGTCGGACGACGAGATCGCGGCGTTGGCGGGCCGGGTGGTGGTGGCGGGTGAGGCGTTGCCGGGTGCTCTGGTGGAGCGGTGGCGTCAGGTCCTGGGGGACGGGGCGGTCCTCAACGAGTACGGGCCGACCGAGACGACGGTGGGCACCTGCGTGTATCCGCTGGTGGAGGCGTTCGAGGGTGTGGTGCCGATCGGGCGTCCGCTGCCGAACATGACCATGCGTGTTCTGGACGGTGGCCTGCGGCCGGTGCCGGTGGGTGCGGTGGGTGAGCTGTTCGTCGGTGGTGCGGGCGTGGCCCGTGGTTATGCGGGGGATCCCGGCCGCACGGCCGAGAAGTTCCTGCCGGATCCGTACGGGCCGGTGGGGAGCCGGATGTACCGTACGGGGGATCTGGCGCGGTGGCGGTCGGACGGTGCGGTGGAGTTCCTGGGCCGGATCGATGATCAGGTCAAGGTCCGTGGTTATCGCATCGAGCTGGGTGAGGTGCGTGCGGCGTTGATCGCGCGTCCGGAGGTGACGGACGCGGCGGTGGTCGTCTCGCAGGACCAGCGGCTGGTCGCCTACGTCGTGGGTGAGGTGCCGGATCTGGCCGAGGTGCTGCCGGAGTACATGATCCCGTCCCTCTACGTGCAGCTGGACGCGCTGCCGCTGACCGCCAACGGCAAGCTGGACCGTCGTGCCCTGCCCGACCCCGACGAGACCGCCGGCGACTCCTACGTCGCCCCGCGCACCCCCACCGAGGAACGCATCGCCGCGGTCTGGAGCGACCTGCTCGGCAAGGACGCCAGTGCGCACGACAGCTTCTTCGACATCGGCGGGCACTCCATCCTCGCGGTGCGCCTCGTCTCGCGGCTGCAGCAGGACTTCGACCTCGACCTGCCGATGCGGGTCGTCTTCGAGCGGCCCACCATCGCCCAGCTGGCCGTGGAGATCGAGGACCGCGTCCGGGCCGAGATCGACGCACAGCTCGCCGAAACCTCCTGACCACCGAGTGAAGGACGTCCGCATGCGCCACCTCATCTCACTGACCGATCTGACCGACGACGATCTGCACGCGCTGGTCGCCCGCGGGGCGGAGTTCGCCGCGGGGGCGGTCGCCAAGCCGCTGCGGGACGAGGTGGTCGGCGTCTACTTCCGCCGTACCTCGACCCGCACCCGTACCGCCTTCACCAGCGGGGCGCTGCGGCTCGGCGCGCAGACGGTGACCTTCGGGCCCGGCGACCTCCAGCTGAACACCGGGGAGACCACCGAGGACACCGGCCGGGTGCTGTCCGGCATGCTGGACCTGCTGGTGGCCAGGACCGCGGACGCCACGGACGAGCTGCGCTCCTGGGCGGCGGCCGGGCCGATGTCCGTGGTGAACGCGATGACCGCGGAGGAGCATCCGACACAGGGGCTCACCGATCTCACCACTCTGCACTGCCGCTTCGGCCGGGTCGAGGGCCTGCGGGTGCTGTACGTGGGTGAGGGCAACAACAGCGCCGCGGCGCTGGCCCTGGCCCTCACCCGCTACCCGGGCACCGAGCTGGAACTGCGCACGCCGCCCGGGTACGGTCTCGCTCCCGGCATCCTCGCGACCGCCGGCGAGCAGGCGGCGCGCAGCGGGGCGAAGGTGTCCGAGCAGCACGACATGGCGGGCCTGCCGTCCGGGTTCGACGTCGTGTACACCACCCGCTGGCAGACCACCGGCACCAGCAAGCCGACCGCGGACTGGCGCACGGTGTTCGCCCCGTTCCAGGTGACCGGCGCCCTGTGGGAGGCCAGCCCGAACGCGGTGTTCCTGCACGACCTGCCCGCCCACCGGGGCGAGGAGGTCACCGCGGACGTCCTCGACGGCCCGGCCAGCCTGGCGTTCACCCAGGCCACGCACAAGCTGCACAGCGCGATGGCGGTCCTCGAATGGTGCCGGGCCGTCCGCTCATGATCCGAAAGCGCAGAGCCCGCCCCGACGGCGAGGACAGGCACAAGCTGCCCTCGCTGCGCAGCTACCGCGACTTCCGGCTGCTGTGGACCGGCTCGGCGATGTCGGTGATGGCCGAACGCTGCTCCGGGATGGCCTTCACACTGCTGGTGCTCTGGCACACCAGGTCGGAGAGCGCCGCGGGCATCGTGGGGTTCGCGGGGCTGCTGCCCGCGCTGCTCGTGCAACTGCCCGCGGGCGTCCTGGTGGACCGGATGAACCGGCGGCGCGTCATGATGACGTGCGTCGTGGTGCGGATGATCGCCGTGGCGACGGTCGCCGTCTCCCTGCTGGGGGACCAGGTGTGGGTGTGGCACATCGCCCTGGTGGCGTTCGTGCAGAGCAGCATGACCGTCTTCTACCAGCTGTCGGAACGGGCCATGGTGCGCAACGTGGTGCCGTCGCAGCAGCTGGGCGCGGCGATGGCCACCAACGAGGCCCGTTCCCGCGGCGTCAACTTCGTCGGCCACCCGGCCAGCGGGGCGATGTTCGGCCTGTCGGCGTGGGTGCCGTTCCTGTCCAGCGTGACGCTCTACCTGGGTTCGCTGATCACCCTGGTACGGCTGCGGGGCGAGCGGCAGCCGCCGCGCCGGCCGCGCGCCGGGCGCCCGATGCGGGCCGATATCGCGGCCGGGTTCGCCTGGGTGTGGGGACGGGCCTACTTCAGGACGGCACTGCTGATCATCTCGGCCAGCAACCTGGTCTTCCAGGGGCTCATCCTGACCGTCGCCGTGGTGATCAGGGAGGACGGGGGCGCCGCCGGCACCATCGGTCTGATCATGGCGGCGGGCGGCATGGGCGGCCTGTGCGGGGCGCTGTCCGGCGGCCGGCTGAACCGGCGGCTGCCGATGCGGCAGATCATGATCCTCGCGCACACCGCCTGGGCCGTGGTGATGCCCACAGCGGTGTTTTTCCGGCAACCCTTGGCACTTGGGGTGCTTTTCTACATAACGTCGTTTATAGGAGCCACTGTTACGGTCTCCGGCATGTCTTACCAGGTGCGCATCACCCCCAACGACATGCAGGGGCGGGTCGGCAGTGTCGTCATGCTCCTGGTGTCCGGGGCGAGTTCGCTCGGCGCGCTCGGTACCGGATACCTGCTGGAGGCGGTCGGCAGCCGCGCCGCCCTGATGGTGCTGTCGGCGGTGATGGCGGCGCTGGCCCTGGTCGCGGCCGTCGTCTTCAGCAGGGACGGAGCGGCCCGGGAGGACCGCGCAGACAGCATCGAACCTCCCGACGCGGAGCACACGCCTCCGGCACCGGCAGCGCTGCCGGCCCCGGACGTGCCCGCGCCGGCCTCCGTCGTGGACGGGACGCCGGCCGATCCCCTCACACACGAAGCGCGGAGAACCGATGGATGACGCAGTGCGGCTGGAGTCGCTCACCAAGACCTACGGGTCCGGCGACAGCGCGGTGAGTGCCTTGCGGGAGACCAGTCTGTCCTTCCCGCGGGGCAGCTTCACCGCGATCATGGGGCCCTCGGGCTCCGGCAAGTCGACCCTGCTGCAGTGCGCGGCCGGGCTGGACCGTCCCACGTCGGGCCGGGTCTTCATCGACGGGCAGGACACCTCCGGCCTGAACGAGACCCGGCTCACCGAACTGCGCCGCGCCTCCACCGGGTTCATCTTCCAGTCGTTCAACCTGCTGCCGTCGCTGACCGCCGAGCAGAACGTGGCCCTGCCGATGCGGCTCGCGGGCCGCAAGCCGCAGCGCGGCGCCGTACGGCAGGCGCTCGCCCAGGTCGGCCTGGAGAAGAAGGCCGGCAGCAGGCCGAGCCAGCTGTCCGGCGGACAGCAGCAGCGGGTGGCCATCGCCCGTGCCCTGGTCGCCCGGCCCGCCGTGCTCTTCGCGGACGAGCCGACCGGTGCTCTCGACATGGCGACCGGACGCGAACTCCTCGTCACCCTGCGGGCACTGGCCGGGCGGGGCGCCGACGCCGACGGCCGGGTGACCACCACCATCGTCATGGTCACCCACGACCCGAACGTCGCCGCCTACGCGGACCGGGTGCTCTTCCTCGCCGACGGCGGCTTCGTCGGAGAGCTCCACCAGCCGACCGCCGAGGACGTCGCCGCCCGCATGACGCATCTGGCGGTGTCCTCGTGATCAGGGTGGCCTTCCAGACCCTGCGGGCCCGCTGGGTGTCGTTCCTCGGCACCGTCGTCGCGCTCGTCCTCGGCGTGGCGCAGATCGCGGCCATGGGGCTGCTGGTGACGACCGCGTTCGACCTGCCCGACCGGCCGGTGGAGCGCTTCGCCGGCGCGGCCACCGTGGTGCGCCCGCCGTCGGACGGCTGGGACACGGCCCACCACGACCTGGGCGTCCGCTCCCCCGAGGCGGCCCGCGGACTGAGCACCGAGCTGCGCGACCAGGTCGCCGCGACCGGCCCGACCGTCGTGGACCGCTCCTTCTACGCCCAGGTGCGCGGCGGCCCCGAGGACCAGGTCGGACACCCGTGGGCGGTGGCGCGCTTCGGCGGCTACCGCCTGACCGACGGCGCCGCCCCCGCCGGGGACGGACAGATCGTCGTCCCCTCCGACCAGGCCCGCACCGGTGAGCGGGTGACCGTGCTGACCGCGTCCACCGTGCGGACGTACACCGTCAGCGGCACCGTCGCCCCCGTCGGCTACGAGGACGCCGTCTTCTTCTCCGAGGCGGAGGCCGCCCGGCTGTCCCCCCGGATCGACTCCCTCGTGGCGCTCGGCCCGGCGGACGCGGTCGAGACCGCCGTCGGCGACCGGGCCGACGTCCTCACCGGCCAGGACCGGCACAAGGCCGACGCCAGCGAGGCCGAGGACCGGGAGACCCTGGACAACACGATCACCCTGGTGCCGGTGATGGCGAGCGTCGCCGGGACCACCGCGGTCTTCGTGGTGGCGTCCACCTTCGCCTTCGCGGTCGTCCAGCGCCGCCGGGAGGTCGCCCTGCTGCGCGCGGTCGGCGCCACGCCCCGGCAGGTGCGCAAGATGGTCCGCAACGAGGCCCTCCTGGTGGGCGGCCTCGCCGCCGCCGCCGGCACCGCCCTCGGCCTGTTCGGGGCACAGCTCCTCGCGGACATGCTGATCTCCGCGGGGGTGTCGCCGGACTGGTTCACCGTCACCCCGTCCCTGCACTGGACGGTGCTGGCACCGCTCGTCGCCGCCTTCCTGGCGGGCCTGCTGGTGTCGGTGGGCGGTGCCGCCGCCGCTGCCCGCCGGGCCGGTTCCATCCAGCCCGTCGAGGCGCTGCGGGAAGCCGCCGTGGACGACACGGGCGTCACCCGGGGCCGCGCCCTGCTCGGCGCCGCCGCCCTGCTCGGGGGCGTCGGCTGGACCGCGTGGATCGCCACCGGCTCCCCGGTGACGGTGCTCTCGCCGACGGTGTACGTGATCTCGCTGATGGTGCCGGTACTGGCGGCCGCGGTCCTCGCGCCGCTGGCCGTGGGCCCGCTGACCCGGCTGCTGATGTGGCCCTGGCGCCACGCCGCCGGCCCCACCGCCCTGCTGGTCCGGGAGAGCGCGCTGACCGCCCGCCGCCGCACCGCGGCGACCGCCGCGCCGATCCTGCTCACCGTCGGCCTGGCGTTCTCGCTGCTCGCCGCCACCGACTCCCTGGGCGCCGCCCGGGACAGCGGCCTGCAGAACCGGGTCGTCTCCCAGTACGCCCTCGCCCCCGACGACACACCCGGCATCAGCACCGAGGTGATCGACCGGGTGGCCGAGGTGCCCGGCGTGAAGATCGCCGCGCCGCTGCTCACCACGGTCTACTGGAAGGACGAGGACCGCTACGACGAGAACGACGGCCTGGTCGTCGACCCCGAGGCGCTGAAGCGGACCATGGACCTGAAGGTCGTCGAGGGTTCCCTGGACGACCTCGACGAGAACAGCATGGCCGTCGCCGACCTGTGGCACATGGACCTGGGCTCCACGCAGACCGTGCTGATGGCCGACGGCAGCACCGCGCGCCTGAAGGTGGCCGCCGTGTACGAGGCGCTGCGCGGCGAGGACGTGGCCTACCTGCCGCCGCGGTTCGCCTCCACCGCGCTGTTCGCGCGCGACGGCCTGGCCCGCCGCGCGTACATCACCCTGGACGAGGGCACCGACCGGGAGGCCGCCACCGCCGCCATCCGCAAGGCGGTCGCCGGCAGCGGCGCCACCCTCATGACGCGGGACGAACTGGTCGCCTCCGAGTCCGCCTACGCCCGCCACCTGACCGAGGTCCGGCAGCGCTCCACCGCCGTGATCATCATGCTGTTCTGCTTCATCGCCATCCTCAACACCCTGCTGATGGCGACCGCGGACCGCCGGCGCGACCTGGCGGTACTGCGCACCGCGGGCGCCACCCCCCGGCAGGTGCTGCGGTTCTTCGTCGCCGAGTCGCTGCTCGTGTCCGCACTCGGCGTGGTCCTGGCGCTGGCCGCCACCGCCGTCAACCTGGCCGGACTCTGGGGAGCGCTGTTCCAGCTCTTCGGCACCACCCCGATCGTCGCGCCGTACGCGGTGGTCGCGGGCGTGGCGGTGGTCTCCACCCTGCTCGCGCTCCTCGGCACGGTCCTGCCGGTCGGCGCGGCGTTGCGGGCCCGTGCCGTGCAGCTGATCGGAGCCCGCGAGTAGGACCCGCCGGACACGACCCCGCACCGCCCCCGGACCCACGCGGCCCGGTCCCGACCCCCCTCGGGACCGGGCCGCGTGCCGTCTTCCGGGGGCGTCGGCGTGCGGTGGGCGACCGGCGCGCGCAGCCGGCGGTGTGCAAGCCCGCAGGGCCCGTAAGAGAGCCGGTAAGAGCCCCGGTATAGGTCGCCGTCGGACGCTGGGCGCGCATCCGACCACCGAAGGGACACCGTCATGGCTGACGAGCAGACCGACCACCGCACCTACCGGGTCGTCCTGAACGACGAGGAGCAGTACTCGATCTGGGACGCGGACCGGGAACTTCCGGCCGGCTGGCACGCCGAGGGCACCGAGGGCTCGCGGCAGGAATGCCTCCAGCGGATCGAAGAGGTCTGGACGGACCTGCGGCCGGCGAGCCTGCGCCGCCGCATGGAGCAGTCCGGCGTCTGACCGCGCCGCACGGCCCGCGGCGCCGACGGCGGCGGCACCACACCGCACATCACCCAGCACCAAGCAGGCACCACACGAGATACGTCGTACGGAACGAAGGTCGGGAGGGGCGCTCAGCATGACTACGGGCGAAGTCCGCACGGGTGGACAGGTCGACGGCACTGGACCGGTCGACGGCACTGGACCGGTCGACAGCACTGGACCGGTCGACGGCAGTGGATCGGTCGACAGCAGGCGCGAGGAACTGGTGCGAGCCAGACTCGCCGGGGGACGCGGCGGCCGGCGGGCCGCCGTCACCCCGGTCGACCGCGACGGGCGGCTGGCCCTCTCCCACGGGCAGCAGCAGATGTGGTTCCTCAGCAGGCTCGACCCGGGCAGCTGGGAGTACAGCGTCCCCGTGGCGCTCCGGCTGCGCGGGCGGCTCTCCGCCGGCCTGCTGCGCCGCGGCTTCGAGGAGCTGGTGGCACGCCACGAGATCCTGCGCACCCGCTACCGCCTGGACGGCACCGAGCCGGTCCAGCTGATCGACCCTCCCGGCCCCTTCGACCTGCCCGTCGACGACCTCACCGGCCACGGCACCGCCGCCGAACGCCAGGAGCGGGCCCGCGAGCTGGCCGAGGCCGAGCCGGGCCGCCCCTTCGACCTGGCCGACGGAGCCCCGCTGCGGGCGCGGCTGATCCGCGTCGAGGAGGACGACCACCTGCTGGTCGTGGTCTTCCACCACGTGGCCTGCGACGAATGGTCCGTCGGCGTGTTCCTCGGCGAACTCGCCGCCCTCTACGAGGCGTTCGGCCACGATGAGCCCTCACCCCTGGCCCCGCTCCCGGTCCAGTACGCCGACTACGCGGCCTGGCAGCGCCGCCGCCTCGACTCCGGGGAACTCGACCGGCAGCTCGACCACTGGCGCGAACGCCTCGCCGGCCTCACCCCGCTGGAGGTGCCCACCGACCGGCGGCGCCCCTCCACCCGCTCCTACGCCGGGGACGCCGTTCCCGTCCACCTGCCGGCGCCGCTCGCCGGCCGGCTGCGCGACCTGGGCGCCGCGCACGGCGCGACCCTCTTCCACACCCTCCTCGCCGGCTACCAGGGCCTGCTCTCCCGCTACACCGGCCGCGACGACATCGCCGTGGGCACCGTGGTCTCCGGCCGCAACCGGCCCGAGCTGGAAGGGCTCATCGGCTACGGCATCAACACCCTGGTCCTGCGCGGCCGGTGGCAGGGCGACCCCACCTTCCGGCAGCTCCTCACCGGCGCCCGGGAAACCGTCCTGGACGCCTTCGACCACCAGGAGTTCCCCTTCGCCCGCCTCGTGGACGAGCTGGCCCCGGTCCGGGACATGTCCCGCACCCCGCTGTGCCAGGTGGCCTTCACCATGCACCGCGAACGCACCACCGGCTTCACCCTGCCCGGCGTCGACACCGAGCCCCTGACCGCGACCTCCCGGGTCTCCCGCTTCGACCTCACCCTCCAGCTGCGGGAGAGCGACGACGGTTCCGTCACCGGCACCCTGGAGTACAGCACGGCCCTGTACGACCGGACCACCGTCGAGCGCATGGCCCGCCACCTGGTCCGGCTCCTGGCCTCCGCCGCCGCCGACCCCGACCGTCGCCTGTCCCGGCTGGACATGCTCGACGAGACCGACCTGGCCGTCCTGCTGCCCGAGGTCCACACCTTCGACGCGCCCACCCGCTGCGTCCACCAGCTCGTCGAGGAACGCGCCGCCGCCACCCCCGACGCCGTCGCCGTCGTCTGCGGCACCGAACGCCTCACCTACGCCGAACTCAACACCCGCGCCAACCGCCTCGCCCACCACCTGCGGACCCTGGGCGCCGGCCCCGGCCGCCTCGTCGGCGTCGGTCTCGACCGCGGCCCGCACCTGGTGCCCGCCCTGCTCGGCGTCCTCAAGTCCGGCGCCGGCTACCTGCCCCTGGACCCCGAGCACCCCACCGACCGCATCGCCTACACCCTCCGCGACGCGGGCGCCGACCTCGTCGTCACCTCCACCGGCCACGCCGCCCACCTGCGCGACGCCGCCGAGGGCCGGCTCGTCGTCCTCGACGACCCGGACGAGGCCGCCGCGCTGGCCGCCGCACCCGGTCACGACCCGGACTCCGGCGCCACCCCGGACGACCTGATCTACACGATCTACACCTCCGGCTCCACCGGCCGTCCCAAGGGCGTCGGCCTCAGCCACACCAACGTGCTGCGCCTGTTCACCGCCACCGAGGAACACTTCGGCTTCGACGCGGACGACGTGTGGACCCTCTTCCACTCGTACGCCTTCGACATGTCGGTGTGGGAGATCTGGGGCGCCCTCGTCCACGGCGCCCGGCTCGTCGTCGTACCGCCGGACGTGTCCCGCTCCCCGGAGGACTTCCTGCGCCTCCTCGCCGACGAGCGGGTCACCGTCCTCAACCAGACCCCGTCCGCCTTCCGCGGCCTGGTCGCCCTGGCCGCCGACGGAAACCCCCTGATCGACGAACTCGCCCTGCGCGTCGTCTCGTTCGGCGGCGAGCGGCTCGACGTTCCCGCGCTGCGGCCCTGGGTGGAGCGCCGCGGCCTCGACGTCACCGCCCTCGCCAACCTGTACGGCATCACCGAGACCTGCGTGCACACCACGTTCCACCGCGTCACCGAGGCCGACCTGGCCGCCGAGACCGGCAACCCGGTCGGCGTGCCGCTGCGCGACCTCCAGGTACACCTGCTCGGCCCGCACGGCGAACTCGTGCCCGTCGGCGTGCCCGGCGAGATCCACGTCGGCGGCCCCGGCGTCGCCCTCATGTACCTGGGCCGGCCCGCCCTCACCGCTGAGCGCTTCGTACCCGACCCCTACGGCACGCCCGGCACCCGCCTCTACCGCAGCGGCGACCTCGCCTCCCGCCGGCCCGACGGCGGCCTCGACTACCTGGGCCGCATCGACCACCAGGTCAAGATCCGCGGCCACCGCATCGAACTCGGCGAGATCAAGGCCGCGCTCACCACGCACCCGCGTGTCCGCGACGCCGTCGTCGTCGCCCGCGAGGACACCCCCGGCGACCGCCGTCTCATCGCCTACGTCGTGCCCACCGGCGACGCCGTCGCCGCACCCAGCGAACTGCGTGCCCTGCTCGCCCGCAGCCTGCCCGACTACATGATCCCGGCCGCGTTCCTCGTCGTCGGCCGCATCCCGCTCACCGTCAACGGCAAGCTCGACCAGGCGGCCCTCCCGGCCCCCGACCGCGGCGCCCTCGGCGTCGAGGCCGCGCACGTCGCGCCCCGCACGCCCGCCGAGGAGGAGATGGTCGCCGTCTGGCGCGAAGTCCTCGGAGTGGAGACCGTCGGCGTCGAGGACAACTTCTTCGACCTGGGCGGCGACTCGCTGCGCGCCGTAGCCCTCGTCGGCGCGCTCCGCGGCAGCGAGTACGACGTCACCGTCCGCGACGTCTTCGAGCACCGCACGCCCGCCGAACTCGTCGCCTTCGTCACCGGCCGCCCCGCCCCCGCCTCCCCCCGGCCGCCCGTCGCCCCGTTCGCCCTGATCGGCGACGACGACCGCGGCCGGCTCCCCGACGGCCTGGTGGACGCCTATCCGCTGGCACAGGTGCAGCTCGGCATGGTCGTCGAGATGCTCGCCGACGACGGCCGCAACCACTACCACAACTCCACCTGCTTCCGGATCCTCGACGACCGGCCCCTCGACCCCGACGTCCTCCAGCGGACCGTCGACACCGTCCTGGCCCGGCACGAGATCCTCCGCTCCTCCTTCGCCGTCGAGGGCTACTCCGTCCCCCTCCAGCTGGTGCACCCCGCCGCCGACGTGACCTCGCCCGTCGTCACGCGGGACCTCACCGGCCTGGACGCCGACACCGTCGAGCGCTCGCTGCGCGCCTACATGGCCGAGGAGCGCACCCGCCTCTTCGACCTGACCCGCGCCCCGCTGATCCGCTTCACCGGCCACGCCTGCGACGACGGCTCCTGGTGGCTGACCCTCACCGAATGCCACGCCGTCCTCGAAGGATGGAGTCACCACTCCCTCCTGATGGAGCTCGTCACCACCTACCACGCCCTGCGCGGCGGCGAGCCCCTCCCGGACCCGGACACCCCCGACATCCGGTACGCGGACTTCGTCGCCGCCGAACTGGAGTCCCTCGCCTCCGACGACGACCGTGCCTACTGGCGGGGCATCCTCGACGGCCACGCGCCCTTCGAGATCCCCTCCGGCCTCGGCGACGACCCCGCCACCACACCGCGCGGCCTCAACCGCTCCTGGGTGCCCTACCACGACCTCGAGGCCGGCCTGCGCACCCTCGCCACCCAGGCCAAGGTGCCCATCAAGAGCGTGCTGCACGCCGCGCACCTGAAGGTGATGAGTCAGCTGACCCCCGAGGAGGCCTTCTTCACCGGCCTCGTCACCAACGCCCGCCCCGAGGCGGCCGGCGCGGAACGGGTCTACGGTGTCTACCTCAACCCGCTGCCGTTCGCGCACCGGCGCGGCGCCCGCACCTGGCGCGAGCTGGTGCGCCAGGTCTTCGACCAGGAGATCGAGGTCTGGCCGCACCGCCGCTACCCCCTCGGTGCCATGCAGCGCGAGCTGGCCGGCACCGAACGCCTCGTCAACGTCCGCTTCAGCTACCAGAACTTCCGCCAGGTCGACCAGGACCTCGTCGACTACCCGGCCACGATCGACGACAGCCCCACGGAGTTCCCGCTCGGTGTCTCCACCCGGGCCGGCTTCATGGTGATCACCGCCCAGCGGCACTACTTCGGCCGGGCGGCGGTGGACCGGCTGGCGGCGATGTACCGGGCGGTTCTGGAGTCGATGGCCGCGGATGTGGACGGCGACGCGCGGGAGGCCTTCCTGCCGCAGGGCGAGCTCGAGCGCGTGCTCATGACCTGGAACGACTCGGTGGTGTCGGTGCCGGATCGCTCGGTTCCGGAGCTGGTCGCGCGGTGGGTGGCCGAGCGGCCGGATGCGGTGGCGGTCGTGTCGGGTGGTGAGGTCTTGTCGTTCGCGGAGTTGGATGTGCGGGTGAATCGTCTGGCGCATGCGTTGCGCGGGGCGGGTGTGGGCCGTGAGTCGTCGGTGGCGGTGCTGCTGGATCGTTCGGTGGATCTGGTGGTGGCGTTGCTGGCGGTGTGGCGTGCGGGTGCGGGGTATGTGCCGATGGATCCGGTGCTGCCGGTGGGCCGGGTCGCGGGGATGGTCGCGGATGCCGGTGTGGCGGTGGCGGTGACCTCGCAGGCGTATGCGGACCGGTTCGAGGTGCCGGTGGTGCGGGTCGACGACCCGGCGCTGTCCGAGTTCCCGGATTCGTCACCCGCTGTGGAGGTGGATCTGGACGGTGTGGCGTACACGGTGTTCACGTCGGGTTCGACGGGCCGGCCCAAGGGGGTGCAGGTGTCGCACCGGAGTCTGGTCAACCATGTGGACTGGGCGGTGCGGGAGCTGGCGTCGGCCGGGTCGGGTGGTGCGCCGGTGTTCTCGTCGGTGGCGTTCGACCTGGTGGTGCCGAACGTGTGGGCGCCGCTGGCGGCCGGGCAGCGCACCTGGCTGTTCGACGGTGAACTGACCGGTCTCGGTGAGGCGTTGTCGGAGGCTCGTCCGTTCTCCTTCATGAAGATGACGCCCGGGCATCTGGAGGTGCTGTCCGGTCAGCTCACCGACGACGAGATCGCCGCGCTGGCGGGCCGGGTCGTCGTGGCCGGTGAGGCGCTGCCGGGTGCTCTGGTGGATCGGTGGCGTCAGGTCATGGGGGACGGGGCGGTCCTCAACGAGTACGGGCCGACCGAGACGACGGTGGGTACGTGTGTGTATCCGCTGGTGGAGGCCGTGGACGGGGTGGTGCCGATCGGGCGTCCGCTGCCGAACATGACCATGCGTGTCCTGGACGGTGGCCTGCGGCCGGTGCCGGTGGGTGCGGTGGGTGAGCTGTTCGTCGGCGGTGCGGGTGTGGCCCGTGGCTACGTGGGCGATCCGGCGCGTACCGCGGACCGTTTCCTGCCGGATCCGTACGGGCCGGCGGGGAGCCGGATGTATCGCACGGGGGATCTGGCGCGGTGGCGGTCGGACGGTGCGGTGGAGTTCCTGGGCCGGATCGATGATCAGGTCAAGGTCCGTGGTTATCGCATCGAGCTGGGTGAGGTGCGTGCGGCGTTGATCGCGCGTCCGGAGGTGACGGACGCGGCGGTGGTCGTCTCGCAGGACCAGCGGCTGGTCGCCTACGTCGTGGGTGAGGTGCCGGATCTGGCCGAGGTGCTGCCGGAGTACATGATCCCGTCGGTGTACGTGCAGCTGGACGCGCTGCCGCTGACCGCCAACGGCAAGCTGGACCGTCGTGCCCTGCCCGACCCCGACGAGACCGCCGGCGACTCCTACGTCGCCCCGCGCACCCCCACCGAGGAACGCATCGCCGCGGTCTGGAGCAAGGTGCTGGGCGTCGAGCGGGTCGGGGTCGAGGACAACTTCTTCGACCTCGGCGGTCACTCGATCAAGGCGATCGCCCTGGTCGGCGCCCTGCGCGCGGAGGGCTTCGAAGCCGCCGTCCGGGACGTCTTCCAGCACCGGACCGTCGCGGGTCTGGCCGCCACCCTCACCAGCAGCGAAGCAGACGGTGCGGGGGAGGCGCTCGTCGCCCCCTTCGCTCTGATCGGCGACGAGGACCGGAGCCGGCTGCCGGAAGGGATCGTGGACGCCTATCCGTTGGCGCAGGTCCAGCTCGGCATGCTGGTCGAGATGCTCGCGGACGACGGGCGGAACAAGTACCACAACACCACGACGTTCCGCATCAACGACGGCCGCCCGTTCGAGGCGGACGCCCTGCGCCGCGCGGGACAGGCAGTGGTGGAGCGCCACGAGATGCTGCGGGCCTCCTTCGAGCTCGACGCCTTCTCGGTGCCACTGCAACTGATCCACGCCACGGCCGACCTCCCCGTCACCGTGCACGACCTGCGCGGCATGAGCCCCGCACAGCAGGCGGAGGCACGCCGGGCGCACATCGTGAACGAGCGGGCCACCGCCTTCGCGCTCGACCGGGCGCCCCTGCTCAGGGTGTCGGCGTTGGTCGAGTCCGACGAGGCGTGGTGGCTCTCGGTCAGCGTCTGCCACCCGATCACGGAGGGCTGGAGCCACCGCACCCTGCTCAGCGACATCGTCGAGGGCTACCTGCGCTTGCGCGCCGGCGAGCGGCTGCGCGCGGTCGACATCCCCGACGTCCGGTACGCGGACTTCGTGGCGGCGGAGCAGGCGTCCCTCGACTCGGAGGAGGACCGCGCCTACTGGCGGAACGTCCTCACCGACCACGCCAGGTTCGAGCTGCCGGCCGGCTGGGGCGACGCCGAGCCCGGCGACCGCGCGGTGACCGTGCAGGTGCCCCTCGGCGACCTCACCACGGCACTGCGGTCCGCGGCGCGCACGACGGGCACCTCGCTCAAGGCGGTTCTGCACGCCGCGCACCTCAAGGTGATGAGCGCGCTCACCGTCGAGGACGCCTTCTGCACCGGTCTCGTCTCCAGCGGCCGCCCCGAGGTCGAGGGTGCCGAGCGGGTCTACGGCATGTACCTCAACACGGTGCCGTTCGCGCACCGGCGCGGCGCCCGTACCTGGCGCGAGCTGGTGCGCCAGGTCTTCGACCAGGAGGCCGACCTCTGGCCGCACCGCCGCTTCCCGATGCCGGTGATGCAGCGCGAGCTGGGAGACGGTACGCGTCTCCTCGACGTCCGCTTCAGCTACCTCGACCTCTCCGACGCCCAGGCCGACAGCGATCTCGTCGATGCGGACTCCGGCGACGGCGAGGGCGCCACGGAGTTCGGCCTGGCGGTCGCCGCCCGCGGCAGCGGACTGCTGCTCACGGCCGACCCGGCCGTGCTGGGCCGGGCGGCGGTGGACCGGCTGGCGGCGATGTACCGGGCGGTTCTGGAGTCGATGGCCGCGGATGTGGACGGCGACGCGCGGGAGGCTTTCCTGCCGCAGGGCGAGCTCGAGCGCGTGCTCATGACCTGGAACGACTCGGTGGTGTCGGTGCCGGATCGCTCGGTTCCGGAGCTGGTCGCGCGGTGGGCGGCCGAGCGGCCGGATGCGGTGGCGGTCGCGTCGGGTGGTGAGGTCTTGTCGTTCGCGGAGTTGGATGTGCGGGTGAATCGTCTGGCGCATGCGTTGCGCGGGGCGGGTGTGGGCCGTGAGTCGTCGGTGGCGGTGCTGCTGGATCGTTCGGTGGATCTGGTGGTGGCGTTGCTGGCGGTGTGGCGTGCGGGTGCGGGGTATGTGCCGATGGATCCGGTGCTGCCGGTGGGCCGGGTCGCGGGGATGGTCGCGGATGCCGGTGTGGCGGTGGCGGTGACCTCGCAGGCGTATGCGGACCGGTTCGAGGTGCCGGTGGTGCGGGTCGACGGGGATCTGTCGCATCTGCCGGAGACCGCGCCGGAGGTCCGGGTGGACCTGGACGGTGTGGCGTACACGGTGTTCACGTCGGGTTCGACGGGCCGGCCCAAGGGGGTGCAGGTGTCGCACCGGAGTCTGGTCAACCATGTGGACTGGGCGGTGCGGGAGCTGGCGTCGGCCGGGTCGGGTGGTGCGCCGGTGTTCTCGTCGGTGGCGTTCGACCTGGTGGTGCCGAACGTGTGGGCGCCGCTGGCGGCCGGGCAGCGCACCTGGCTGTTCGACGGTGAACTGACCGATCTGGGGTCGGCGTTGAACGCGGCGGGCCCGTTCTCCTTCATGAAGATGACCCCCGGGCATCTGGAAGTCCTCTCGGGTCAGTTGTCGGACGACGAGATCGCCGCGTTGGCGGGGCGGGTGGTGGTGGCCGGTGAGGCGCTGCCGGGTGCTCTGGTGGAGCGGTGGCGTCAGGTCCTGGGGGACGGGGCGGTCCTCAACGAGTACGGGCCGACCGAGACGACCGTGGGCACCTGCGTGTATCCGCTGGTGGAGGCGTTCGAGGGTGTGGTGCCGATCGGGCGTCCGCTGCCGAACATGACCATGCGTGTTCTGGACGGTGGCCTGCGGCCGGTGCCGGTGGGTGCGGTGGGTGAGCTGTTCGTCGGTGGTGCGGGCGTGGCCCGTGGTTATGCGGGGGATCCCGGTCGCACGGCCGAGAAGTTCCTGCCGGATCCGTACGGGCCGGTGGGGAGCCGGATGTACCGTACGGGGGATCTGGCGCGGTGGCGGTCGGACGGTGCGGTGGAGTTCCTGGGCCGGATCGATGATCAGGTCAAGGTCCGTGGTTATCGCATCGAGCTGGGTGAGGTGCGTGCGGCGTTGATCGCGCGTCCGGAGGTGACGGACGCGGCGGTGGTCGTCTCGCAGGACCAGCGGCTGGTCGCCTACGTCGTGGGTGAGGTGCCGGATCTGGCCGAGGTGCTGCCGGAGTACATGATCCCGTCCCTCTACGTGCAGCTGGACGCGCTGCCGCTGACCGCCAACGGCAAGCTGGACCGTCGTGCCCTGCCCGACCCCGACGAGACCGCCGGCGACTCCTATGTCGCCCCGCGCACCCCCACCGAGGAGCGCATCGCCGCGGTCTGGAGCAAGGTGCTGGGCGTCGAGCGGGTCGGGGTCGAGGACAACTTCTTCGACCTCGGCGGTCACTCGATCAAGGCGATCGCCCTGGTCGGCGCCCTGCGCGCGGAGGGCTTCGAAGCCGCCGTCCGGGACGTCTTCCAGCACCGGACCGTCGCCAACCTCGCGGCCACGCTCACCGACGGCGAACCCGTCGACGGCCACCGGGCGGTGGAACCCTTCGCCCTGATCGGCGACGAGGACCGGAACCGCCTCCCGGACGGGATCGTGGACGCGTACCCGGTCGCCAAGGTGCAGCTCGGCATGCTGGTCGAGATGCTCGCGGGCGACGGGCTGAACAAGTACCACAACACGGCGACCTTCCGGATCAACGACGGGCGCCCCTTCGACGCCGAGGCCCTTCGCCGGGCGGCCCGCACCGTGGTCGAGCGGCACGAGATGCTGCGGACCTCCTTCGACCTGGAGGCCTACTCGGTGCCGCTGCAGCTGGTGCACCCGGCGGCCGAGCCGCAGGTCACCGTGCGGGATCTGCGCGGCACGGACACGGAGGGGTTCGCCGGAGCGCGGCAGGAGCACATCGCCGCCGAACGGTCCGTGCTGTTCGACCTGGACCGGCCACCGCTGCTGCGGTTCGCCGCCCTGGTCGAGTCGGAGGAGGCCTGGCACCTCGGCTTCACCCACTGCCACGCCATCACGGAGGGCTGGAGCCAGCAGTCGCTGCTGCGTGAGGTCCTCGACCTGTACCAGGCGTACGCGTCCGGCGCCACGCCCGAGGAGCCGGAGCCGGTGGCCGTGCGCTACGCCGACTTCATCGCCGCCGAGCAGGAGTCCCTCGCCTCCGGCGAGGACCGGTCCTACTGGCAGGGCGTCGTCGACCGGTACGCGCCGTGCCGGCTGCCGCAGGAGTGGGGGGCGGGGAACGGCGCCCCGCGGGAGGACTTCAAGCTGTCCGTGGACTTCCGCGACATCGAGCCGGCGCTGCGCGAGCTGGCCAGGTCCACCGACACGTCCTTCAAGGCGGTCCTGCTCGCCACCCACCTCAAGGTGCTCAGCACGGTCACCGGGGAGGACGCCTTCCACACCGGCGTCGTATACAGTGCCCGGCCCGAAGCGCCGGGCGCCGAGCGGGTGTTCGGGATGTACCTCAACACGCTGCCCTTCGCGCACGACCGGACCGCGCGCACCTGGCGCGAGCTGGTGCGCCAGGTCTTCGACCGGGAGGCCGAGGTGTACCCGCACCGCCGGTACCCGCTGCCCGCGGTGCAGCAACTGGCGGGCGGCCGACGCCTGTTCGACGTGATGTACCGCTACCAGGACTTCCACCAGACCGCCGGCAGCGCGGTGGACGTGCAGGCGGGCGCCGGGGACAGCTCCAACGAGTTCACGCTGTCCGTGGCCAACGTGCCGGGCCGGCTCGTGCTGCGCGCCGTCAGCACCGGGCTCGACCGGGCCAACGCGGAGCGCGTGGCCGGCATGTACCGGGCGGTGCTGGACGCGATGGCCGCCGACCCGGACGGCGACGTGGCCGCCTCGCTGCTGTCGGTGACGGAGCTGGCCCAGGTCCTGGACGACTTCAACGACACCGAGGTGGAGTGGGGATGAGACGCTACGTCCACGAGGTGATCGAGGGGCAGGCCGCGGCCACCCCCGACGCCGTCGCCGTACAGGCCGGCGACCAGACGGTCACGTACCGGCAGCTCGACGAACAGGCCAACCGCGTCGCCCACCGGCTGCGGGAGGCCGGGGTGGGGCCCGAGTCGGTGGTCGGGGTGCTGCTGCGCCGGGGCCCCGACACCCTGCCGGTGCTGCTCGGCATCTGGAAGGCGGGCGGATCCCATCTGCCGCTGGACACCGGGCTCCCCGCCGAGCGGCTGCGGTACATGCTGGACACGGCGGGGGCGCGGCTGACCGTGGCGCACGGCGGCAGCGCCGCGCTGCTCGGCTCCGCGTACCGGGGGGAGATCCTGGACCTGGACCGGGAGCGCGAACGGCTCTCGGCCTGTCCCGTGACCCCGCCCGACCGGTCCGGGGACCGCGACCCGGACGATCCCGCGCGCACGCACCGGCTGGCGTACACCCTCTTCACGTCCGGCTCCACGGGCCGGCCCAAGGGGGTGCAGATCGGCCAGTACGCGCTGCTCAACCTGCTCTTCTCGATGCGGCGGTGGCACCGTTCGCAGCCGGAGCACCGCTGGCTGGCCGCCACCTCGCTCGCCTTCGACGTGTCCACCGCAGAGCTGTACCTGCCGCTGGTCACCGGCGGCCGGGTGGTGCTCGCCGACGACGCCGAGGCCCGCGACCCGGCCGCGCAGCTGCGGCTCGTCGAGCGCGCCGGGGTCACCCATGTGCAGGCCACGCCGGCCGGCTGGAAGCTCCTGCTGGCCGCCGGGATGGACCGGCTGCCGGTCACCGCCGTCACCACCGGGGAGGAGTGTCCGCCCGGCCTGGCCCGTGACCTCGTGGGCCGCGTCGACCGGCTCAGCAACCTGTACGGGCCCACCGAGGCGACCGTCTGGTGCACCGGCACCGACCTGGTGCCGGACACGCCGTCGGTGCCGATCGGTCGGCCGCTGCCCAACTACCGCGCCTACGTGCTCGACGCGGCGCAGCGACCGGTGCCGGTAGGCGTGACCGGTGAGCTGTACGTGGCGGGCGCGGGGACGGCCCGCGGCTATGCGGGGCGGCCGGACCTCACCGCGGAGCGTTTCCTTCCGGAGCCGTACGGCGGGCCCCCCGGCTCCCGTATGTACCGCACGGGTGACCTGGCCAGGTTCCGGACCGACGGGCAGCTGGAGTGCCTCGGGCGCGTCGACAACCAGGTCAAGATCCGCGGCTTCCGCATCGAGCTCGGCGAGATCGAGGAGGTGCTGCGCGGCGGACCGGAGGTCCGTGACGCAGCCGTGGTGGCCAGGGACGACGACCAGGGCGAGAAGTGGCTGGTGGCCTACGTGGTCGGCGCCGACGGGCAGGACCCGGACCCGGCGGCGCTGCGGGACCGGCTGGCCGCCACCCTGCCGCCGTACATGGTGCCCGCCGCCGTCGTCCCGCTGCCGGAGCTGCCGCTGAACCCGGCCGGCAAGGTCGACCGGGCGGCGTTGCCCGTGCCCGGCCGGGCCGCACTCGCCGGCGACCGCGCCTACCTGGCCCCGCGCACCCCCACCGAGCGGCGGCTGGTGGAGATCTGCGCCCAGGTGCTGGGCGTGACCGACGTCGGCGTACGGGACCGGCTGCAGGACCTGGGCGCCGACTCCATGCGGATCGTGCACGTGATGGCCGCCGCGCGGCGGGCCGGGCTGGACCTGACCCTGCGGACGCTGCTGGACAGCGAGACCGTCGAGGACCTGGCGGAGGCCCTCGACGGCGCCTCGCCGAACGGGCCCGAGGACGGGACCGGCGACGGGAACGGCACCGGGACGGAAGGGACACCGGAGAGTGAGGAAGCGGCGATGACGTGGACGGCACCGGCGGGCGGGACCGCCGACCCGACCCGGACGATGGCCACGCACCGCGTGCCGGGCGCCGCGGTCGCCCTGCTGCGGGACGGCCGGCTGGTGGGGGTGCAGGCGTACGGGGTGCGGTCCGCGGAGAGCGGACTCCCGGTGACGCTGCGCACCCGCTTCCAGGCGGGGTCCATCAGCAAGCAGGTCACCGCGTTCGCCGCGCTGCGCCTCGTCGCCCGGGGCGTACTGGACCTCGACGCGGACCTGGACCGGTACCTCGCCGGGCGTCGCGCGCCCCGCACCGCCACCGGCGCCCCCGTCACCCTGCGCCACCTGCTGTCGAACACGGCGGGTTTCTCCGGGGCCACCCCGACCTGGTGGCGTCCCGGCGAGCCGATGCCGAAGCTCGACACCGTGCTCGACGAGGTGAGCGCGGAACACGAACCGGGCACCCGGTTCCGCAAGGCGGGCAGCCAGTGGGCGCTGGCCGAACGGCTCCTCGAGGACGTCACCGGGCAGGACTTCGCGGACCTCGCGACGGAGCTGGTCTTCGCACCGCTCGCCATGACGGACAGCTCCTTCACGCCGCCCGGCGACGCCCGCGACGAGCACGACGCCCGCGACGACTGGGCCTCGGGGCACGACCAGCACGGCCGGCCGCTGCTCGACGGCTTCCGGGTGCGGCCGGTGCGGGCCGGCAGCGGGCTGTGGTCCACCGCCGCCGACATCGCCCAGCTCGCCGCGGAGATCCGCCAGGCCCATCTGGGCTGCTCGGGCCTGCTGCCCGCCCCGCTCGCCACGCAGATGCTCACCGAGGCGTTCCCCGGCAGCTTCTACGGCCTGGGCACGGTCGTCGACGGGTCCCTGGGGGAGCCGGAGTTCGGCCACGGTGGGCAGACCGCCGGATTCCGGGCGCTGGTGTCGGTACGGCTGCGCTCCGGCAGCGGCTGCGTGGTCCTGACCAACGGCGACGGCGGCAAGCACGTGCACAGGACGGTCGCCGCGTCCCTCGGCCGCGAGCTGGTCGTCGGCGACGACTGACCTGCGACGACCGGCCGGCCCCGTACGTCACCGTGCCGAATCGGTGGTGTTACCGAACGGATAACGCGAGAATAGGTCTCCCGCGTAGCTTCTGTCACGAGCACGTCGTTCGTACATGCCAAACGGGGGGAGTCGCATGGACTTTCGAGTCCTCGGCCCGGTAGAAGCTCACAGGGGCGGCTTACGGATTCCGCTCTCCGGATCCAAGGTCCACACGGTACTGGCGGCCCTGCTGCTCGCCAAGGGCCGTGTGGTGTCGGACAGCAGACTCAACTTCCTGCTGTGGGGCTGGGAACCCCCGGCCACGTCCGGAGCGCAGATCTACACGTACATGTCGCGGCTGCGCAAGCTCCTCGGCGACGAGGTGTGCATCGAGCGCAGACCGCCCGGCTACCTGCTCCAGGCGCCGCACAGCGCGGTGGACCTGCTGGAGTTCGAGCGGCTGGACCGGCTCGGGCGCGCCGCGCTCGCCCAGGGCCGTCACCGGGAGGCGGGGGCGCTGCTCGCCGAGGCGCTCGGCCACTGGCGCGGCACGGCCCTCGCCAACGTCACCGAGCACCTCGCCGACGCGGAGCTGCCGCAGTTGGAGGAGGCGCGGATGCACGCGCTGGAGAGCCGCATCGAGGCCGACCTGGCGCTCGGCCGGCACGAGCAGCTCACCGCCGAACTCACCGGCCTCGTCGCCCGGCATCCGCTGCGGGAGAAGTTGCGGGCACAGCTGATGACCGCCCTGTACCGGGGCGGCCGGCAGAGCGACGCCCTGCAGAGCTACTACGAGGGCCGCACCCTGCTGGCCGACCAGCTGGGCATCGACCCGGGCGAGGCGCTCGACTCGACCTACGCGGCGGTCCTGAAGGGCATCCAGGGGCCGGGCCCCGGAGGCGCCACCCGGCCCGCGCGGGAGCCGGCGGCCGGCTTCGCCGCACCGACCACCCTGCCGCCGGACGTCGACGAGCTGATCGGCCGGGACGGCGAGACCCGGGTGCTGCGCACCCAACTGGCGGAGTCGGCGGCCGGACGGGGCCCGCGCCATCTGCTGATCACCGGCATGGCCGGCGTCGGCAAGACCGCCCTCGCCGTGCACGTCGCACACGCCGCCCCCGAGGACTTCCCCGACGGCCGGCTCTTCGCCGAACTGTCCGAGGCGGACGGACGTCCCCGCCGCCCCCAGGACGTCCTCGCCCGGATCCTGCGCGATCTCGGCGAACCCCTGGAGGAGACCGACGCGACGCCGGCCGTCCCCGGTGCGCGGGCCGACCGCAGACAGTGCGAGGACCTCGTACGGCTGTTGCGCGCCCGCACCACGGGCCGCCGCCTGCTGGTGGTGCTGGACGGGGCGGCCGAGGGAAGGCTGCTCGACCCGCTGCTGGCCGGCCTGCCGGACGTCGTGGTGCTGATCACCGGCCGTACCAGGCTCACCCAGGTCACCGGTGCGCGGACCACGGCCCTCGCACCGCTCGGTGACCCTGCGGCGCTCGACCTGCTGGCCGCCACCACGGGCCGGTCCCGTCTGCTCGCCGAACCCGACGCGACGGACGACCTGCTCGGCTACTGCGGCGGGCTGCCGCTCGCGCTGCGCATCGTCGGGAGCCGCCTGACCGCCCGCCCGTTCTGGCCCGTGGCCCGTCTCGCCCAGCGGATGGCAGCCCCGGGGAACCGGCTGCGGGAGCTCTCCCACGGCGGGCTGGACGTGGCCGCCGCACTGCTGCCGTCGCTGTACGCCCTGTCGTCGCCGGCGCGTGCGGTACTGGCCCGGCTCGCGGACATCGGCACCGAACCGTTCCCCGCGCATCGCGCGGCCGGCCCCCTCGGTATGACGGAGGCCACCGCGGAACAGTGGCTGGAGCAACTCGTGGACGGTGCGCTGCTCGACCTGTGCGGCGTGGACCTGAGGGGGCGGCCCCTCTACCGCTTCCACGAACTGGTGCTGCTCTTCGCCGCCGCCCGGCCCGCCCCGCCCCGCACCCACCCGAGGTCTCCGGCCGCCCGGTGAACCGGCCGGGCCCGGACGCGACGCGGCCCTGTCCCCGAGTCAGGCTCGGGGACAGGGCCGCGGTGTGGCTCGGTGGGTGGCTCAGTGCCAGCTCTCGTCGTCGGAGCCGGTGGCCCGGGCGGTGTGCGGGTGGGTGACGCGGATGTCCATCATTTTTCTTCCCCCATGGATCGGATCCTGTGAACCACACGCTAGTGCGGAGAGTTTTCCTCTGATTATCGAAATGCTTTTCCGCCCTCTTTTTCTCTCCCTGTCAGTTCGCATCGGGAAGTTCGGCGAGAGCGGCGTGGGTCCGCTTTATCCAGGCGTCCACGCCGATTCGCTCGAAATTCGCCAACGCGCCCAGGAAATTGCGTCGCGCCTCGAAGGGGTCGCCGCATTTCCAGCCGGCCGTGCCGAGGGCGAGCTTGATGCGGCCCTCGACGAGCGCGCCGCCCGCCAGGGCGGCGGCCTCCAGGGCCTGCCGCAGCGTGGCCCGCGCCTGCTGCCACCGCCCGGCGCCCATCCGGGCCTCCCCGAGCGCCAGCAGCCCGTGCGCCAGCCCCAGCATGTCCAGCTGACCCCGCACGATGTGGATCACCCGGAGCAGGGCCTCCTCGGCCAGGTCGTACTCCCGGCGGGCCAGATGGACCCGGGCCAGCCGGTGGGTGCCCAGGGCCAGGCTGCGGGCGCCGCCCTCCCCGATCCCCATGGACACCCGCACCGACTCCTCGCTCAGCCGCTGCGCGTCGTCGACGTCGTCCTGGTCGAGGCGGATCTGCGCCATGTTGTTCAGCACGTGGGCCTCCGAGGAGCGGTCGCCGACCGCCCGGAAGACCTCCAGCGCCGCCGTGCTGTACCGCATCGCGGTCTCCAGCTCGCCGCGCATCTCGTCGATCATCGCCATGTTCCGCAGCACCAGGGCCCTGCCGTGCTCCTCCCCGGCCCGCTCGTGCAGGTCGAGCGCCCGGGCGAACAGGTCGTAGGCGGTGGTGAAGTCCCGCTGGCGCATCTCCAGCGCGCCGAGGACGTGCAGCATGGCCGCCTCGCCCCGCGCGTTGTCCGCGGCGCGGGCCGCGGCCAGCGAGCGCTCCGCGCACTCGCGCCAGTCGTCGAGGTAGTTGCGGGTCTCGAAGAGGACCAGGACCGAGAGCGTCAGGTCCCAGGCGAGCTCGTCCAGACCCGCGGCGGCCGCCCGGGCGACGACCGCGGTCAGCGAGAGCCGCTCGGCCTCCAGCCAGTCCAGCGGCCGGGCCAGCAGCACGTCGGTCAGCTCCCGCGGCAGCGGGTGCGGGACGACCGTGCCGTGGATGATGCTGAAGTCGCCGCCGTAGGACCGCCGGTGGGCCTCGGACGCGAGGAACAGATAGGTGCGGAAGACGCGGTCCAGGACGGCGTGCCGCTCCTCGGCGCTCTCCTCCTCGGCCCGCTCCCGGGCGAACAGCCGCAGCAGGTTCTGGAAGCGGTAGCGGGTGTGTCCGGACGCGTCCTGGCCGACCACGTCGAGGAACTGGGCGTCGACGAGTTCCTCGATGAGACGGTCCCCCGTGTAGAGGTCGGTGTCGAGCAGGGCGGCGGCCACCCAGGAGGAGAAGTCCGGCACGTCCAGCAGCCCGAGTCTTCGGTAGAGCCGCGCCGTCTCGGGGGCCAGCCCCCGGTACGTCAGCGCGAAGCTGGCCCTGACCTGCGACTCGCCCTGGCTCAGCTCGTCCAGCCGGAGCCGCTCGTCGCTGAGCCTGCGCACCAGGTGCTCCACCGTCCAGTGCGGCTTCGAGGCGAGCCGGGCCCCGGCGATGCGCAGCGCCAGCGGCAGCAGGTCGCACAGCTCGGCCAGGGTGGCGGCGGCGCCCGGTGCCTGGGCGACGCGTTCCTCGCCCACGATGCCGCCCAGCAGCTCCACCGCCTCGTAGGTGGAGAGCGGCCCGAGCCGCACCCAGGCCCGGGGCGGCCAGGCCACCAGCTCCGGGATCTGCTCGCGTCCCGTGACGAGCACGCAGCAGCCGCCGCCGCTCGGCAGCAGCGGGCGCACCTGCGCGTAGCTGCGGACGTTGTCCAGGACGACGAGCACCCGCCGGTCGGCGAGCAGGCTCCGGTAGAGCGCGGCCCGCTCCTCCGGCTCCGCGGGTATCTGGGCGGCGGGCACGGACAGGGACCGCAGGAAGCGGCCGAGGACCTCGTCGGCGCCGGTCGGCTCCAGATGCTCGTCGTAGCCGTGCAGGTCGGCGAAGAGCTGGCCGTCGGGAAAGGACTCCGCGACACCGTGCGCCCAGTGGATCGCCAGACCCGTCTTGCCGACTCCGGCGACGCCGGTGATCAGGCCGGTGGCCGGCCCCCGGGTGGCGCCGTTCGTGTCGAGCAGCTCGCCCAGCAGGGCCAGCTCCTCCTTGCGGCCGGCCAGCCTCGGCACGTCCGGCGGCAGCTCCAGCGGGTCGCCGGGGTTCGGCCGGGGCACCGGCTCGCCGTCCGGGTCGTGCACCGACAGCGACCGCTCGTCCTGCAGGATGGCGTCGCGCAGCTCCGTCAGGGCGGGGCCCGGCTCGATGCCGAGCTCCTCCATGAGCCACCGCCGCCCCTCCTGGAAGGTCTCCAGCGCCTCGGCCCGCCGGCCGGAACGGTACTGCGCGGTGATCAGCTGGTGGCGGGCGCGCTCCCGCAGCGGATGGCTGCGGACCATCGCCGCCAGGTCGGGCAGGACCCGCTGGTGGTCGCCGAGCTGCAGCCGTACGGCGGTGGCGTCCTCGAAGGTGTTGAGCCGCAGCTCCTCCAGCCGCCGGGCCTCGTCCTCCACGCGCAGGCCCATGACACCGGACAGCGGGCGGCCGCGCCACAGCCGCAGCGCGTCCGCGTAGGCGCGGGACGCCTCCGGCAGCCGCTCGTCGCGCACCGCCGCCTCGGCCCTGGCGACCAGCCCGGTGAACTCGGCCGTGTCCAGCGTGTGCCGGTCCGGCCGCAGGAGGTACCCGGGATGCGTCGTGACGATGACCTCCTCGGGGCAGCCCGCGGTCTTGAACGCCTTGCGCAGCGCCGCGATGCAGATGGAGACCTGGGTGCGCGCCGTCGCGGGCGGGTGCTCGTTCCACACCGAGTCGATCAGGGAGTCGACCGGGACGACACGGCCCGGACTGAGGAGCAGCAGAGCGAGAATCGTGCGGTGCCGTGGCCCTCCCAAAGGCACCTGGGCGTCCCCGAACCGTACTTCGAGTGGCCCCAGCATCCGGAATTCCAGCCGCTTCTCCATGCTCCCCTTGATCCCCGTGCTTCGCGGACAGATGGAAGCGGTATCCCCGTTGCCACCCGAATACCGACGACCCGACCCTGATCCCACGATACGACGGAGGCAGAAGTTACTGAACGGTAGACAAGCCCTAACCGGCAGTAACGAAAGGGAGTTGACCCAAAAAGTGTCCGCTTCGGGCTTCCGCCGAATGAAGGTGAGTACTGTTCAGTTTTCCGGTGGTGACTTCCGGCCATACGAAATTGGCCCGGTGGTCACCCGGCGGCCACGCCCACTCCCGTGGCACACGGGCGGGGCGCCGGGGCGTGCGCGAAGATGGAGGCATGCCCAATCGACTCGCGCAGGCAACGTCCCCGTACCTCCTCCAGCACGCGGACAACCCCGTCGACTGGTGGCCCTGGGAGCCGCAGGCGTTCGAGGAGGCGCGGCGGCGCGACGTCCCCGTCCTCCTGAGCGTCGGCTACAGCGCCTGCCACTGGTGCCACGTGATGGCGCACGAGTCGTTCGAGGACGGACCGACCGCCGAGTTCCTCAACTCGCACTTCGTCAGCGTCAAGGTCGACCGCGAGGAGCGCCCCGACGTCGACGCCGTGTACATGGAGGCGGTGCAGGCGGCGACCGGGCACGGCGGCTGGCCCATGACCGTCTTCCTCACCCCGGACGCGGAGCCCTTCTACTTCGGCACGTACTACCCGCCCGAGCCCCGCCACGGCATGCCGTCCTTCCGGCAGGTGCTCCAGGGTGTCCACCAGGCCTGGACGGAGCGGCGGGACGAGGTCACCGACGTCGCGGGCAAGATCGTGCGCGACCTCGCCGGGCGGGAGATCTCCTACGGCGACCAGCGGGCACCCGGCGAGACGGAGCTCGGGCAGGCGCTGCTCGGGCTCACCCGGGAGTACGACCCGCAGCGCGGCGGATTCGGCGGGGCGCCGAAGTTCCCGCCGTCCATGGTGATCGAGTTCCTGCTGCGGCACCACGCCCGCACGGGTGCCGAGGGCGCGCTGCAGATGGCGCGGGACACCTGCGAGCGCATGGCGCGCGGCGGGATCTACGACCAGCTCGGCGGCGGCTTCGCCCGGTACTCCGTCGACCGCGAGTGGGTCGTGCCCCACTTCGAGAAGATGCTGTACGACAACGCCCTGCTGTGCCGGGTCTACGCCCACCTGTGGCGGACCACGGGCTCGGGGCTCGCCCGCCGGGTCGCCCTGGAGACCGCCGACTTCATGGTCCGCGAACTGCGCACCGCCGAGGGCGGGTTCGCCTCCGCGCTGGACGCGGACAGCGACGACGGCACGGGCCGGCACGTCGAGGGCGCCTACTACGTGTGGACGCCCGCGCAGCTCACCGAGGTCCTCGGGGCCGACGACGCCGCGCTCGCCGCCCGGTACTTCGGCGTCACCGAGGAGGGCACCTTCGAGCACGGCTCCTCCGTGCTGCAACTCCCCCAGGAGGAGGGCGTCTTCGACGCGGAGCGGATCGCCTCCGTCAGGCGGCGGCTGCGGGCCGCGCGGGACGGGCGGCCCGCCCCCGGCCGCGACGACAAGGTGGTCGCCGCCTGGAACGGCCTGGCGATCGCCGCGCTCGCCGAGACCGGCGCCTACTTCGAACGCCCCGACCTCGTCGAGGCCGCCGTGGCCGCCGCCGACCTGCTGGTGCGGCTGCACCTCGACGAGCACGCCCGGCTCTTCCGCACCAGCAAGGACGGCCGTGCGGGCGCCAACGCCGGTGTGCTGGAGGACTACGCCGACGTGGCGGAGGGCTTCCTCGCGCTGGCCTCCGTCACCGGTGAGGGCGTCTGGCTGGACTTCGCCGGGCTGCTGCTCGACCACGTCCTGACCCGCTTCACCGACGACTCCGGCTCCCTCTACGACACCGCCGCCGACGCCGAGAAGCTGATCCGCCGCCCGCAGGACCCCACCGACAACGCCACCCCGTCCGGCTGGAGTGCCGCCGCGGGCGCCCTGCTGACCTACGCCGCCCACACCGGCTCCGAGCCCCACCGCACCGCCGCCGAGCACGCCCTCGGCGTGGTGAAGGCGCTCGGCCCGCGCGTGCCGCGCTTCATCGGCTGGGGCCTCGCCGCCGCCGAGGCCCTGCTCGACGGGCCCCGCGAGGTCGCCGTCGTCGGACCCGGCCCGGGCGACGGCGCCACCCGGGGCCTGCACCGCACGGCACTGCTGGGGACGGCGCCGGGCGCGGTGGTCGCCGTCGGCGCCGAGGGCAGCGACGAGTTCCCGCTGCTCGCCGGCCGCCCGCTGGTGGACGGCGCGCCGGCCGCGTACGTCTGCCGCGACTTCACCTGCGACGCGCCGACGACCGACCCCGAGCGACTGCGGGCCGCGCTGAACAGCTGAGACGACACGGACGAGCCCCCGCGACGGGACCGGTGGGCGAACTGTTCGGAACCGGTTCTCGTTGTGAGGAAACACGCTCTTCACCGAAACAGCTGATGCGTTTCACAGAAGACCCCTAGCCTCTTCACCGTGACGTGACGGACGCCTGATCCGGGCGGTCCGTCACGACAGGGGGATTTTCGAAGATCTGGGGGGATCTTTCCTTGCTGACGTCCGTTTTCGTCGCCGCCGTCTCACTGGCGCTCTTCTGGATGGCCGCGTTCACGCTGTGGTGGCAGATGCACGCCTGGCGTACGCCCGAGGTGCTCGCCTCCACCCGGTTCAGCAGTCCCGACGGCGACGAGCACGTGTCGTTCTCGCTGCTGCTGCCCGCACGGCACGAACAGGCCGTGCTCGACCACACCGTCCAGCGGCTGCTGACCTCGACGCACACCGACTTCGAGATCATCGTGATCGTCGGCCACGACGACCCGGAGACCACCGCGGTCGCCGAGCGGGCCGCCGCCCGCGACCCGCGCGTGCGGGTCGTCGTCGACACCCACGAGCGGAAGAACAAGCCGAAGGCCATGAACACGGCGCTGCCGCACTGCCGCGGCGACGTCGTCGGGGTCTTCGACGCCGAGGACCAGGTCCACCCCGAGCTGCTCGCCCACGTCGACCACGCCTTCCGCACCACCGGCGCCGACGTCGTCCAGGGCGGTGTCCAGCTGATCAACTTCCACTCCAGCTGGTACAGCCTGCGCAACTGCCTGGAGTACTTCTTCTGGTTCCGCTCCCGGCTGCACCTGCACGCGCAGAAAGGGTTCATCCCGCTCGGCGGCAACACCGTCTTCGTCCGCACGGACGTGCTGCGCGAGGCGGACGGCTGGGACCCGGACTGCCTGGCCGAGGACTGCGACCTCGGCGTCCGGCTCTCCAGCACCGGCAAGAAGGTCGTCGTCGCCTACGACTCCGACATGGTCACCCGGGAGGAGACCCCGGGCACGCTGATGTCCCTGCTCAAGCAGCGCACCCGCTGGAACCAGGGCTTCCTCCAGGTGTACCGGAAGAAGGACTGGAAGCAGCTGCCCACCTTCACCCAGCGGCTGCTGGCCCGCTACACCCTGATGACGCCGTTCCTCCAGGCCTTCACCGGCGTGATCATCCCGCTGAACGCGGCCGTCGCGCTCTTCCTGGACGTGCCCGTCGGCATCGCCTTCGTCACCTTCCTGCCGGCCGTCACGGCCCTGGTCACCTTCGTCTTCGAGGTCGTCGGCCTGCACGACTTCGGCAAGCAGTACGGACTCCGCGTCCGCTTCACCCACTACCTGAAACTGATCGTCGGCGGCCCCTTCTACCAGGTCCTCCTCGCCGGTGCGGCCGTCCGCGCCGTGTGGCGCGAGCAGCGCGGCCGCACCGACTGGGAGCTGACCAGCCATGTCGGCGCCCACCTCGCGCCCGTGGACCGAGAGGACGTTCCCGCGTGACCTCCACCCTTCCCGCGGCGGCCGGCACCACGGTCCCCGGGCAACGCCGGCCTGCCCACGACACCGGCGCCGCCCCGCACGGCGCCGCGCCGCCGGACCGCCTGCGCTCCCGGCGCCCCGACCTCCTGCTGTGCGGCACGCTGCTCCTGGCGATCATGGTCGTGCAGGGCTGGAACATCTCCGACTACCCGGCCCTCAGCGACGACGAGGGCACCTACCTCGCCCAGGCCTGGGCCGTCCAGCAGGGCGAGGGCCTCGCCCACTACACCTACTGGTACGACCACCCGCCGCTCGGCTGGATCCAGATAGCCCTGCTGACCTGGATACCCTCACTGATCAGCCCCGAGTCGATGACCGTCGGCACCATGCGCGCGGTGATGCTCCTGGTCTCCGCCGTCTCCGCGGTCCTCGTCTACGTCATCGCCCGCCGGCTCTCCCTGCCCCGCTGGGCCGCCGGACTCGCCATGGCCCTGTTCGGCCTCTCCCCGCTGTCGGTCGTGCTCCAGCGGGAGATCTTCCTCGACAACCTCGCGGTGATGTGGACCCTGCTGGCGTTCGCGCTGGCCGCCTCCCCGAGCCGCCATCTGTGGCACCACTTCGGTGCGGGCGTCGCCGCCGCCACGGCCGTGCTCACCAAGGAGACGATGCTCGTCGTCCTGCCCGCCCTGCTGGTCACCATGTGGCGCCACAGCCACCCCGACACCCGCAAGTTCGCGCTGACCGGCGCCGTCACGGCCTGCGCGCTCATCGGGTTCGCCTACCCCCTGTTCGCCCTGCTCAAGGGCGAGCTGCTGCCGGGCGGCGGACACGTCTCCCTGTGGGACGGCGTCGTCTACCAGATGACCCGGCCCGGCTCGGGCTTCATCCTCGACGAGGGCTCCGGTTCCTGGGGCGTCCTCCAGTCCTGGCTGTACTACGACCGCGTCCTGCCCCTCGGCGGCCTCGCCGGGGCGCTGCTCCTGCTGGCCACCTGGCGCTGGTCGGTCACCGCGCGGGCCCTGGCCGGGCCGGCCCTGACGGTGGCGATCCTCGCCGCCCTCGCCCTGCGCCCGAACGGCTACCTGCCCGCCATGTACGTCATCCAGGCCCTGCCCTTCCTCGCCCTGGTGCTGGCCGGCGGCGCGGCGAGCATCGCCCACGCCGTGCTGCGCAGAGGCCGGGCCGAGGCGGAGAAGCGGGCCCTGAGCGCCGGCCGGTACGCGCTCGCCGCCGTCCTGGTGCTCGCCGCCGGCGCCTACGTCGTACCCCGCTGGTACGACGGCGACCGCACCGCCGTCACCGCCGACGCCAACGCCCCCTACGAGGCCGCCGCCGACTGGCTGGCCGACGAGGTGGCGGACCCCGCCGGCACCCGGGTGCTCGTCGACGACGCGCTCTGGCTGGATCTGGTGCACGCGGGGTACCGGCCCGGACTCGGGGTCATCTGGTTCTACAAGGCGGACCTCGACCCCGCGGTGACGAAGACGATGCCGCGCGGCTGGCGCGACCTCGACTACGTGGTCGCCTCCCCGACGGTACGGCGCGACGCGGCCGACCTGCCCAACGTCCAGGCCGCGATGAACCACTCCACCCCGGTCGCCGTCTTCGGCTCCGGTGCGGACCGCATCGAGATCCGCCGTATCCAGCCCACCGGAGCCGCCCGATGAGCCACGAGTCCACCGTCCCCGGCGAGCTCGGCCGTCCGGCCGTCCGCCCCGCGGCCGCGGAGGTGCCCGAGCCGGGCGCCGTCACCATCGTCGTACCGACCTTCAACGAGTCGGCCAACGTACGGCAGCTGCTGCACCGGATCACCGAGTCGGTGCCCGCCCGGCTGCCCTGCGAGGTCGTCTTCGTGGACGACTCCACCGACGACACCCCCGACGTCATCCGGGAGGCGGCCCTGGACTGCCCGTTCCCGGTCACCGTCCTGCACCGCGACGAGCCGGCCGGCGGACTCGGCGGGGCGGTCGTCGAGGGCCTCAAGGCGGCCGGGTCGGACTGGATCGTCGTCATGGACGGCGACTGCCAGCACCCGCCGTCCCTGGTGCCCGAGCTGGTCGCCACCGGCGAGCGGACGGGCGCCGGACTCGTCGTCGCCTCGCGGTACATCGAGGGCGGCAGCCGCGCCGGACTCGCGGGCGGCTACCGGGTGGCCGTCTCGCGCGCGGCGACCTGGCTGACCAAGGCCCTCTTCCCGCGCCGGCTGCGCGGCATCAGCGACCCGATGAGCGGCTTCTTCGCCATCCGCCGCAGCGCGGTCACCGCGGACGTGCTGCGGCCGCTCGGCTACAAGATCCTCCTGGAACTCGCCGTCCGCAGCCGCCCGCACGCCGTCACCGAGGTGCCGTTCGTGTTCGAGGAGCGGTTCGCGGGCGAGTCCAAGTCCACCGCGCGGGAGGGCCTGCGCTTCCTGCGCCACCTGGCCGGACTGCGCACCGCCTCGGCGCCGGCCCGCATGATCGCCTTCGGGCTGATCGGGCTGAGCGGTTTCGTGCCCAACCTGGCCGCCCTGTGGGCGCTGACCGCGGCGGGGCTGCACTACCTGCCCGCGGAGATCGTCGCCAACCAGTTCGGGGTGGCCTGGAACTTCCTCCTCCTGGACCGGCTCCTGTTCCGCGACCGGCGCCGGCACCGGCACTGGGCCGACCGGACCCTGCGGTTCGCGCTGATCGCCAACGCCGACCTGGTGCTGCGCATCCCGCTGATCGCCCTGCTCGTCGGGCAGTTCGGGCTGGCCGTGCTGCCCGCCACCGCGCTGGCCCTCGTCATCACCTTCGTCCTGCGCTTCGCCGGGACGGAGGCCCTCGTGTACCTCCCGCGCCGACGCCGTACGTCAAGGAGCGACGCATGAGACGACCCCTGAGACCCCTGAGACCCCCGAGACCCCCGAGACCTCCGAAGCCCCGGAAGCCCAGGAAGCCCCGGGGGAGGACCTCCGCCCTCCTGGCGGTGTCCGCCCTCACCGGAGGCCTTCTGCTCACCGCCCCCCAGCCCGCCTCGGCCGCCAACCTGATCAAGAACCCCGGCTTCGAGACCGCCGGCACCGGCGACATGCCGTACTGCTGGGAGAAGTCCGGCTGGGGCGACAACGACTTCTCCTTCACCACCACCGCCGACGCGCACACCGGCACCCGGGCCATGAAGGTCGAGCTGACCCGCCGGGTGGACGGCGACCGCAAGGCCCTGATCACCGAGTCCGCCGCGTGCGCGCCCGTGGTGACGCCGGGCAGGCAGTACGACCTGTCGCTCTGGTACAAGACCACCACCCCGGACGCCTCCCTCACCCTGTTCCGGCACGACGCCACCGCGGGCTGGCAGTACTGGACCGACCTCAAGACCCTCGGCATGGCCGCCGACTGGACCGAGGCGAGCGTCCGCACCCCCGAGGTCCCGGCCGGCACCGACCGCATCAGCTGGGGCGTCTCCGTCTACGGCACCGGTTCCGCCACCACCGACGACTACACGATGGAGCAGGTCTCCGACCCGGTCCCCGAACCGGAGTGCACCGCCACCGCCGAGGAGTGCGCGAACGGCCGCTGGGACGTGCTGCCCACCGAGAACCCCGTCCGCTCCATGCACTCCGTCGTCCTCCACAACGGCAAGGTGCTGCTGATCGCGGGCTCCGGCAACGACCCGGAGATGTTCGAGGCCGGCACCTTCACCTCGGCGGTCTACGACCCGGAGACCGGCGAGTACCGGACGATCCCGACGCCCAAGGACATGTTCTGCGCCGGGCACGTCCAGCTCCAGGACGGCCGCGTCCTCGTCATGAGCGGCAACAAGGGCTATCCGTCGGCGGACGGCACCATCGGCTACCAGGGCTACAAGGACTCGTACGTCTTCGACCCGCAGACCGAGACCTACACCCGGACCAACGACATGAACGACGGCCACTGGTACCCGTCGGCGACGGTCCTCGGCAACGGCGACGTCGTCTCCTTCGGCGGGCTGCGCGAGGACTCCAGCGGGTCGGTGACGGCCGAGCGGTGGTCGGACGCGCAGCAGAAGTGGCTGCCGGCCTGGCAGGTCAACCAGACCTGGTCCTACTGGGGCCTGTACCCGTCGATGATCCTCATGCAGGACGGCCGCCTCTTCTACTCCGGCAGCCACGTCTTCGGCGACAACATCCCCGGCACCGGTTCGGCGATCTACGACTACGACGCCAACACCGTCACGCAGGTGCCGGGCCTCCAGGACAAGGACGTACGGGACCAGTCGGCCAGCGTGCTGCTGCCGCCGGCGCAGGACCAGAAGGTGCTGACCCTCGGCGGCGGCAACATCGACTCCAACCCGGAGGCGAACCGCCTGACCGACATCATCGACCTCAAGCGGCCGAACCCCTCCTACGTCGCCGGGCCCCCGCTCCCGCAGGGCACCGTCGACCTCGGCGCCGGGCCGGTGCCGCAGACCGGGAAGCAGGGCAAGATGTACGTCTCCGCCGTGCTGCTGCCCGACGGCACGGTGCTGGAGACCGGCGGCGCGCTGCACAACCGGGCGAACCCGGTCTTCGAGTCCTCGATCTTCGACCCGGCCACGGAGACCTTCGACCCGGTGGCCGCCGACCCGGAGCCCCGCGGCTACCACTCGTCGTCGTTCCTGCTGCCCGACGGCCGGGTGATGTCCACCGGCGACAACCCGGGCAACGGCTCCTGGAACCACGACGTGTCGGTCTACACGCCCCCGTACCTCCTCAAGGGCGAGCGGCCCGTGATCACCTCGGTGATCGACACCGAGTGGACCTACGGCGACACCCAGCGCATCACCGTCGACCGGCCCGTCGCCAAGGCCGAGCTGATCCGCCCGGCCGCCGTGACCCACTCCTCCGACCCGAACCAGCGGTTCGTGGACCTGCCGCTGTCCGTGGACGGGAACAACGTCGACCTGAACGTGACGAGCAACCCGAACCTGGCGCCGCCCGGCTGGTACATGCTCTTCGCGGTCGACGCGAACGGCGTGCCCTCGGTGGCGAAGTGGGTGCACCTGAAGGGCCCCGACGCCCTCTCCGCGAAGGACGCGTCCGCGCACGTCCACTCCTTCGCCGACGCCCCGCGGGGCAAGGTCACCGGCCCCGGCCGCAAGCGCGCCTCACAGCCCGTCAGCCCCACCGTCTCCGGCTGCGACCGGCACTACGGCTCCGCCAACGTCTGCGTGCCGACCGCCTTCCCGGCCGAGGTGAGGAACACGACGGCCGCCCGCTGCACCTGGCTGGCCCGCAACGACTACGGCCGCCTGGAGGTCAACGGCGAGGACGACCCGCTGCGCCTGGACCCGGACGGGGACGGCGTCGCCTGCGGCAAGGGGGACGTCAGGCGCCGCTGAGGATCAGCGCGCCCAGCGTGAGCTGAGCGCACCACTGCAGGACGACGGCCCCGCACCTGGCGGACGTCCACCGGGTGCGGGGCCACGCCACCGCCAGGACGCCCAGGGCGGCCGCGGCCCAGAAGCAGCCCCACACGGCGCCGGGCGGAACGGTCGAGCACTGCTCGCCGTACATCAGGCAGCGGCTGCCGCGTTCGCCGGCGAGCACGACGATCCAGGCGAGGACGACGGTCGGCAGGAGCAGGACGAGACCGGTCACGGACCATCCGGTCAGGGCGCGGGAGACGGGCCGCGGCGTGGTGGCCCGCGGTGCGGTGGGCCGGGACGTGATGCTCATGCCGCCCATCCCACCGCGCCGGCCGGCCCGCGGGGACCGGCCCGGATACTCAACCGCCCTGAGTACCCCGGCTCACCGCGCGCTCCACGATGGCCTCCAGCTGTTCGTGGTGCGCGCCCTTCCAGTACGCCCTGCCGCACGCGGTGCACCGGGCGAACACGTCGTACGACCGCTGGGTGCCGCCCTTGAGCTGGTCCGCCACCTCCTCCTTGCTCGCCCGTCTCAGCAGGCCGTTGCAGGCGGTGCACCGGGTCCAGGGCCGCAGTTCGGGCCGGAAGCGGTCCAGGACGTCGTGGAGCTGGTCGTCGGGGCGGGTGCTGTAGACGTAGGCGCCGGACCACAGTTCGCGGCGGCGCAGCAGGCCCCGGTCGCGGCTGAGCAGGACCCGTTTCTCGGCCGCCGACAGCGCGGCGAGCGCCGGGTCGCCGAGGTCCGTCGACTCGTACGCCGTGTCCACACCGAGCAGCCGCAGCCGGCGGGCGAGGGTGCCGAGGTGCACGTCGAGGAGGAAGCGCAGGGGCGCGCCCGGGACCCGCTGGGGGTGCTCGACGGCCCGCACGGTCACCGACTCGCCGCCGGCGGGGACGTGTCCGGGCGGCACCTCGCGGCCGTCCACGAGGAGCGCGCCGACCTCGGTCAGCGGCACGCCGAGGGACTCGACGACATGGCCGAGGGTGGAGACGCCGTCGGTGGCGGCGCGGACGGCGCCGGTGGGGCGGGCCCGGGGGACGAACAGGCGCAGCCCGGGGGCGAACTCGACGTGGATCTCGGGACCGTTCACCTGGTCAGGATGCCACGCGGGAAGCCGGTGCCCTCAGGCTTTCCCGGAGGCCGGCAGGCCGTGCTCCAGGACGTCCAGGGCGCGTTCGGCCAGGTCGGCCAGGTTCTCCTCGTGACCGTGCTCGGCCCAGTACCGCGAGACCTCCACCAGGCAGGCGACCAGGGACGCCGACAGGACCCGCACCTCCACCCCCTCGGGGTCGAGGCCGGTGCGGGCGGCGATGGCGCGGGCGAGCAGACGGCCGGTGACCGACGTGCTCTCCAGCATCCGGGAACGCACCGCGGGCACCTCGGACATCAGCCGGGTGCGCAGCCGGGCCGCCTCGGGATCCGCCTCGACGCCCCGGACGATCACCTCGCGCATCACGCACCGGACGGAGACCGGCCACGGCTCGTCCGCGGGCCGCGCCCGGAACCCCTCCAGCAGGAGCGGGTCGTACGCGTCCGTGAGGACGATGTCCTCCTTGACCGGGAAGTAGCGGAAGACGGTGGACGGCGACACCTCGGCGCGGTCGGCTATCTGCTCGACCGTGATGGTGTCGTAGCCCTGCTCCCGGATCAGTCCGTAGGCCGCGGCGCGGATCGCCTCGCGGGTCCGGGCCTTCTTGCGTTCCCGCAGGCCGGGCCGCGGCCGGCCTGCGGGGGAGGGGGCGGAGAGGGGAGAGGGGGGCGCGGCCGTCATACGGCCCATTGTCGGGCACCACCGCGAGCCCCGGCCACGCCCGGTGACGCCGGCATGATCCGGACGACGGGCCTCAGCCCTGCTGGTACGCCACCAGCGAGATGCCCACGTAGTGCGCGATGAAGGCCGCCAGGGTGAAGGCGTGGAAGACCTCGTGGAAGCCGAACCAGCGCGGTGAGGGGTTGGGGCGCTTGATGCCGTAGATGACGCCGCCCGCGCTGTAGAGGAGGCCGCCCACGATCACCAGGACGAGGACGGCGATGCCGCCGGCCCGCATGAACTCGGGCAGGTAGAAGACGGCCGCCCAGCCCATGGCGAGGTAGCAGGGGGTGTAGAGCCAGCGCGGGGCGCCGACCCAGAAGACCCGGAAGGCGATGCCGGCCGCCGCGGCGGCCCAGATGCCCCACAGCAGCCACCGCCCCTGGGAGCCCGGCAGGAGGAGCATCGTGAGCGGGGTGTAGGTGCCCGCGATGATCAGGAAGATGTTGGCGTGGTCGAGCCGCCGCAGGACCCCGTCCATGCGCGGGCTCCAGTTGCCCCGGTGGTAGAGCGCGCTGACTCCGAACAGCAGGCACGCCGTGAGGGCGTAGATCCCGCAGGCGACACGGCCTCTGGTCGAGTCGGCGAAGGCGGTGAGCGCCAGGCCCGCGACGAGGACGGCCGGGAACATGCCGAGGTGCAGCCAGCCGCGCAGCTTGGGTTTGACCGGGTGCGGGAGGGAGAGCGCCACGGGGCCACGGCCGGCGGCCTGTGTGTCCCTGGGCGCGTCGGAGGCGGACGTCGTCATGGGCGCATCGTACCTACGGGACCGTAAGTTACGCATCAGTACAGATGCCGGACAGACGGCAAGTGGCCATCGTCTCACGGGAGTACCCGGCCCGGCGCCTTCCATGCGCATCGTCTGCGCACCCGCGACCGTCCCGTCGGCCGCGGAGTAAAGGAAGTTTCAGGCGGACTCCAGGTGTACGCAAAAAAACGCGGACGCCGCCGCTGGTACGTGGCGATCCTCACGCCGCTCAGGTGTGAGGCCCTCTGGACAGATGGGCACTCTCATCGGATGATCAAATGAGTGCGGTCGGCACCGGATGAGCAGCGTGAGCTCCTCGCGTGACGCATCCGGGTCGCAGCCCCCACGGGGCCTCCAAACAAAAACCCCTCATCTAGGAGCAATCGTGGCGCGCGACATCGTGGCATCCCCGGACGTCCCCACCCGGCATCAGGAGCTGATCTCGTGGGTGAACGAGATCGCCGAACTGACGCAGCCCGACCGGGTGGTGTGGTGCGACGGGTCCGAGGCCGAGTACGAGCGGCTGTGCGAGGAGCTCGTGGCGAAGGGCACCTTCAAGAAGCTCGACCCGATCAAGCGCCCCAACTCCTACTACGCGGCCTCCGACCCCTCCGACGTCGCCCGCGTCGAGGACCGCACCTTCATCTGCTCCGCGAAGGAGGAGGACGCCGGCCCGACCAACCACTGGAAGGACCCCGCCGAGATGCGGGAGATCTTCACCGGTGACCAGGGCGAGGGCGGCCTGTTCCGCGGCTCCATGCGCGGCCGGACCATGTACGTCGTGCCCTTCTGCATGGGCCCCCTCGGCTCGCCGCTGGCCGCGCTCGGCGTGGAGATCACCGACTCCGCGTACGTCGCCGTCTCCATGCGCACCATGACCCGCATGGGACAGCCGGTCCTGGACGAGCTCGGCGACGACGGCTTCTTCGTCAAGGCCGTGCACACCCTGGGCGCCCCGCTCGAGGAGGGCCAGGAGGACGTCCCCTGGCCGTGCAACAGCACCAAGTACATCTCGCACTTCCCCGAGGACCGCGAGATCTGGTCCTACGGCTCCGGCTACGGCGGCAACGCCCTGCTCGGCAAGAAGTGCTACGCCCTGCGCATCGCCTCCGTCATGGCCCGCGACGAGGGCTGGCTCGCCGAGCACATGCTCGTGCTGAAGCTGACCCCGCCCGTCGGCGAGCCCAAGTACGTCGCCGCCGCCTTCCCGTCGGCCTGCGGCAAGACCAACCTCGCCATGCTGGAGCCCACGATCTCCGGCTGGACCGTGGAGACCATCGGCGACGACATCGCCTGGATGCGCTTCGGCGAGGACGGCCGCCTGTACGCCATCAACCCCGAGGCCGGCTTCTTCGGTGTCGCGCCCGGCACCGGTGAGCACACCAACGCCAACGCCATGAAGACCCTGTGGGGCAACTCCGTCTTCACCAACGTCGCCCTCACCGACGACGGCGACGTGTGGTGGGAGGGCATGACCGAGGAGGTCCCGGCCCACCTGACGGACTGGAAGGGCAACGACTGGACGCCCGAGTCCGGCACGCCCGCCGCGCACCCCAACGCCCGCTTCACCACGCCCGCCGCGCAGTGCCCGATCATCGCGCCGGAGTGGGAGGACCCCAAGGGCGTGCCGATCTCGGCGATCCTCTTCGGCGGGCGCCGCGCCACCGCCGTACCGCTGGTCACCGAGTCCTTCGACTGGAACCACGGCGTCTTCCTCGGCGCCAACGTGGCCTCCGAGAAGACCGCCGCCGCCGAGGGCAAGGTCGGCGAGCTGCGCCGCGACCCGTTCGCCATGCTGCCGTTCTGCGGCTACAACATGGGCGACTACATGGGCCACTGGATCGACGTGGCGAAGGACAAGGACCAGTCCAAGCTGCCGAAGATCTACTACGTCAACTGGTTCCGCAAGGACGACGAGGGCAGGTTCGTCTGGCCCGGCTTCGGTGAGAACAGCCGCGTCCTGAAGTGGATCGTGGAGCGCCTGGAGGGCAGGGCGGACGGCGTCGAGACCCCGATCGGCGTCCTGCCGACCAAGGAGTCCCTGGACACCGACGGCCTCGACCTGCCCGAGTCCGACCTGGACTTCCTGCTCAGCGTCGACAAGGAGGTGTGGCGCGAGGAGGCGGCGCTCGTCCCCGAGCACCTCGGCACCTTCGGCGACCACACGCCCAAGGAGCTGTGGGACCAGTACCACGCGCTGGTGAAGCGCCTGGGCTGATCCCCCCTGGTTCCGCGGCCGGTCCGGCTAGCCCTGACCCGCGAAGTCGTCACGAAGGCCGGCCGCGAGGGGTCTCCTCCCGCTCCAGTAGCTCGATGTCCCGGAGCACGGGGAGGCCCCGCTCGGGCCGGGTCACCGCACAACGGCGTGCGGAGGACCCGGCCCTTCGGCGTGTCCGGCACTCCTCGGCGGCCGGCGACCGGCGGCGGTGCGACGCCGGCCGGGGGAGCCGGGCGACGCGACGGACGGCCCCCCCGGTCCGTTCCGCGTGCGCCACGCCGCCGGAAACCCGCCACGCTGCGGGGCGGGGCGGTGTACGCTCCCGATCTTGCACGACCCGAACTGCTGTTCCCCACCCCGCGGGGAGGGGGACGCCGTTCCGCAACGGTCGCCAACACAGCCTGTGGGGGGCACAGTTGAATACCACTCGAGGTGCCGGACGTACCAGACGCACCGGACGTCTCGCAGCCACGCTGATCGCCGCCGCGCTCGCCGCCGGCGGTCTGACCGTCGGCGCCGCACCCGCCGCGTACGCGGCGGCCTCCGACGTCGTGGCCAAGCTGCCGATCTCCTCGTTCTCGGCGCTGACGGTCGACTCCGCGCACCAGCGCGTGTACGTCGCCGACAGCAACCTGGGCAGCTACGACAACAAGGGGCTCGTCGCCGTCTACGACTTCTCCGGCGAGCGCGTCACCACCATCACCACCCAGCGCCACGTCTCCGGCCTCGCGCTGAACGCCGACGCCACCACGCTCTACGTCGGCGGACGCGAGGGCATCCTGAAGTACGACACCGCGACCCACCAGCCGCAGGGCGGTCTGTCCCTGTCCACGGACACCTGCGGACGGAGCGTGGCCCTCGCCGGCGGCACGGTGTACTACACCTCGTCGTACACGAACTACGTGTCCGAGTGCGACGCGTCGCTCACGTACCTGAACTCGTACCACGCCGACAACACCGCCCAGGTCACCGGCTGGCAGGACTACGGCCGGCTGCAGCTGGAGGCCGGTCCCGGTGACCGGCTGCTGATGGGCCAGCCGCTCAACCCGAAGGCGGCCGACCCCTTCCTCGCGGTGTACGACGCGAGCGGGGCGACCCTGGTGCGCACCGCCGGACGCCGCTTCGCCGACGCCGACGGCAAGGGCGCCCAGAACCTCAAGGACATGGCGTTCTCCGCGGACGGCACCAAGGTCGCCGTCGCCGACGCGGCCGCCGGGACCCGGCTGCTGAACACCGCCGACCTGTCCGACGCCGCGACCGGCTACCCGGCGCTGCCGGCCGGGTCCTCCGCCTCCGCCGTCGCCTTCAGCGGTGACGGGAAGTACCTCGCGCGCGGCGCCTCGGCCTCCGGTGCGACGCCCGACCTGCTGCTGACGCCCGCCGACCCGGGCGACGCGACCGCTCCGCTGGAGTTCGTCTTCGAGGGCAGCCTCGACGGCGACCGGGTGGCGCCGCGCGGGCTGGAGTGGTCCGCCGACGGCTCCCGGCTGTTCGCGGTCACCGCCAACGCCGTCGGGAACCAGTACTGGCTGCACGTCATCCAGCCGCCGGCCGTCCAGTACGACGCCCGCTTCACCGGCGGGCTGACCCACAGCCCCGCCCAGGCGGTCGCGGGCGAGGCGCTGGCGGTGCGCGGCAGGCTGGAGCTGGACGGCCCGGCCCCCGCCGAGCCGCTGAAGGTCACGGCGACCCGCACCGACGCGAGCGGTACGCACGCGCTCGGCACCGCGACCGTCAAGGCGGACGGCACCTTCACCGTGCTCGACGAGCCGGACCGGCTCGGCGACGCCACGTACACCGTGTCGTTCCTCGGCGACCTCACCCACCGCCCGGCCACCGACGTCATCCACACGGTGTCCGTCGGCAGGGCGGCCAGCTCGATCGCGCTCACCGCCCCGGCGGAGGCGTCGAAGAGCACGGGCGTCCACATCACCGGCACGTTCACCGCGCAGGGGAAGGCGCTGCCCGAGCGGGCCGTGCTGAAGGTGGAGCGCACCGACCGGCTCGGCACCGGCACGCTGTCGTCGGTGACGGTCGCCGCCGACGGCACCTTCACCGTCGACGACCTGCCGCGCACCCGCCGGGACACGACCTACACGGTCAGCTGGCCCGGCGACGACCTGCACACGGGGTCCACCGCGTCGGCGACGGTCCGCGTCACCGGCTGACCACGCGCACACGCGGGCGGGGCACCCGGGGCAGCGCGCCCCGGGTGCCCCGCCCGTCGTGGGGGATGAAGGGCGCCCGGTCCGCGCGTCGCTGCGGGTGCGCGCGGACCGGGGCCGTCGGGGGGAGCCCGGTGAGGGCTCAGCGGGACGCCAACTCGCGTGGCTCCAGGGCCGCGGCGTGGGCGTCCATGCGCTCGGCGGCCAGGATCGCGGCCGCCGTGTCGGCGCGGGAGGCCGCCACCACCAGGGCGCGGCCGGCCAGGGTGTGCGCCCGGCGGTGCAGTGCCGCCAGGTGCGACGTGGGCGGCGCGGCGGTCACCGGCAGGCGGGCCGGCGCGTGGCCTCCCCGCAGTCGGGCGACCTGCCCGGCGAGCCGGCCGGCCGCGGTGTCCAGCTCGTCGGAGGGCGCCAGCGCCCGCAGCTCGTCCGTGGCGGCGAGCAGGGCGGCGAGATGGCCCGCGAGCTGGATGTCCAGCTCCTCCTCACGGGAGCGGTGCGGGAAGTCCGAGGTGCCGTCGGCCACCGTGCTGTGGACCGACTTGCCGCGGATCGGTTCGTACATGGGACGGCCTCCTGAACGCTTACAGGAAGCCATCCTACATTGGAATCGATCTAAAGTTGAGTCCGGTCGCGCAAGTGGTTTCCGTATGCACGGATCGTGGGGGGTCAGGGCTGGCCGTAACCCTCCAGGAAGGTCCCGATCCGGCCCACCGCCTCCCGCAGGTCACCGGCCGTCGGCAGGGTCACCACCCGGAAGTGGTCGGGCTCGGGCCAGTTGAAGCCGGTGCCCTGGACGACCATGATCTTCTCCTGGCGCAGCAGGTCCAGGACCATCCGCCGGTCGTCCTTGATCTTGAAGACCTTGGGGTCGAGGCGCGGGAAGAGGTACAGCGCCCCCTTCGGCTTCACGCAGGTCACCCCCGGGATGCTGGTCAGCGCCTCGTGCGCGGCGTCGCGCTGCTCGCGCAGCCGTCCGCCCGGCAGCACCAGGTCCTTGATCGTCTGCCGCCCGCTGAGCGCCGCGACCACGCCGTGCTGGCCCGGCATGTTGGCGCACAGCCGCATGTTCGCCAGGATCGTCAGGCCCTCGATGTACGACTCGGCGTGCGCGCGCGGCCCCGAGACGGACATCCAGCCGACCCGGTAGCCGGCCACCCGGTACGCCTTCGACATGCCGTTGAAGGTGAGCGTGAGCAGGTCCGGGGCGATCGCGGCCGTCGGGGTGTGCACCGCGTCGTCGTAGAGGATCTTGTCGTAGATCTCGTCGGAGCAGACCAGCAGGTTGTGCCGGCGGGCGATGTCCGTGAGGCCCCGCAGCACCTCCTCGTCGTACACCGCGCCCGTCGGATTGTTCGGGTTGATGATGACGAGGGCCTTGGTGCGGTCGGTGACCTTGCGCTCGACGTCCGCGAGGTCCGGCATCCAGTCGGACTGCTCGTCGCAGCGGTAGTGCACCGCGGTGCCGCCGGACAGGGAGACGGCGGCCGTCCACAGGGGGTAGTCCGGCGCCGGGACGAGGACCTCGTCGCCGTCGTCCAGTAGGCCCTGCATCGCCATCACGATCAGCTCGGAGACGCCGTTGCCGATGAAGACGTGCTCGACGTCCGTCTCGATGCCGAGGGTCTGGTTGTGCATGACGACCGCCCGGCGCGCGGCCAGCAGGCCCTTCGCGTCGCCGTACCCGTGCGCCGTCGAGACGTTGCGGAGGATGTCCTCCAGGATCTCGGGCGGGCACTCGAAACCGAAGGCCGCCGGGTTGCCCGTGTTCAGCTTCAGGATGCGGTGACCGGCCGCCTCCAGCCGCATCGCCTCCTCGAGCACCGGGCCCCGGATCTCGTAACAGACGTTGGCGAGTTTGGTCGACTGGATCACCTGCATGCCCGCGAGCTTACGGCCCGGTGGCGTCCGGTGGGCCGTGTCATCCGCCACGTGGGATCCGCGGGAGGCGTCGTCGGGGCAGCTCGCGCCTCCCGTGCCCCCGCTGTCCCGTCCGTCCCGCCGTTCACCCGGACGTGTCGCCGGGCGCGGTCGCGGGGCCGGCCGTGGGCGTCCGTCAAGGCCGCGCATTCGGCCGTCTTCCGTCCCCCTTCTTGTCGCGCACCCCGGACATACAAACAATGTCCATGACAAGACGCGGCGCCGGAAGATCTCCGGCCGCCCGCGTCCGAAGAGGGGACCCCACATGAACAAGCCTCTCCTGGCCGCGCTCGCCACCCTGGCCGTCACCGGGGCGGGCGTGGCACCGGCGGTCGCGGCGGCCCCGGCACCCGCCGCCGCCCCGGCACCCGCCGCCGCCCCGGCACCCGCCGCCGCCCCGGCGCCCGCCGCCGTCCAGGCCGTCACCTTCGCGGGCACCGTCTCGCTCAGCAACTGCTCCGGCTCGGTCGTGCGCCTTCCCGCCTCCCAGGACACCGACCCGGCCCTGGTGATGTCCAACGGGCACTGCCTGGAGACGGGCTTCCCGGCGGCCGGCGAGGTCGTCGTGAACCGGGCGTCCAGCCGGTCCTTCGGGCTGCTGAACGCCTCCGGCACCCGCGTCGGCACCCTGCGCGCGAGCAGGATCGCCTACGCGACGATGACCGACACGGACGTCTCGCTGTACCAGCTCACCAGCACCTACGCCCAGATCCGCACCGCCTACGGGATCAGCCCGCTCACCCTCGCCGACACGCACCCGGTCGCCGGCACCGCGATCACCGTCGTCTCCGGCTACTGGAAGCGGACCTACGCCTGCGACATCGACGGCTTCGCGTACCGCCTGAAGGAGGGGGAGTGGACCTGGAAGGACTCGGTCCGCTACACCTCCGCCTGCCGGACCATCGGCGGCACCTCCGGGTCGCCCGTCCTCGACAACGCCACCGGCAAGGTCGTCGCGGTCAACAACACCGGCAACGAGGACGGCGGCCGCTGCACCGACAACAACCCCTGCGAGGTCGCCGCCGACGGCACGGTGACCGTCCGCGAGGGCATCAACTACGCCCAGCAGACCTACCAGATCCCCGCCTGCTTCGGCGCCGGCAACAGGCTGGACCTGAGCCGCAGCGGGTGCGCCCTGCCCAAGCCGTAGCCGCCCGCGGCTCAGCGCGGCGTCCTGCGCACCGACCGCCCCGCCAGGACGTCCGTGCGCCGCCCGTCCTCGATCGTGAACCGGCCGTCGACCAGCACGTACGGGATGCCCGTCGGAAGCCGGCGCGGCTCCTCGTACGTGCTGCCCGCCGCGACCGTCGCCGGGTCGAAGAGGACCAGGTCGGCCCGGTACCCCTCGCGGATCCTGCCCCGGTCCGGCAGCCGCAGCCGGGCCGCCGGGCGGGCGGTGAGGTGGGCCACGCACTCCTCCAGCGACAGCACGCCCAGCTCGCGGACGTAGTGGCCGAGGTAGTGCGGGAAGGTGCCGTAGGCGCGCGGGTGCGGCTTGTCGCCCTGGAGGATGCCGTCCGAGCCGCCGGTGTGGACGCGGTGCCGCATGATCGCGCGGACGTTCTCCTCGTGACCGACGTGCTGGAGGATCGTCGGGGCCAGCCGGTCGGCGAGGAGGAGACGCCGGGCGACCGTCCACGGCGTCTCGCCGCGCAGCCGGGCCGACTCCAGCACCGTACGGCCGACGTACTCGGCCAGGGCCGGGTCGTTCACGCCGGAGATCTCGATCGTCTCCCACTCCACGGGCACCCCGTGGCAGCCGTCGGAGCCGGTCACCTCCAGGTGGTGGCGGACGCGCTCGGCCGTGTCGTCGTCGGCGAGCCGCTCCAGGACCCGCTCCGGCCCGCCCTCGCTCGCCCAGCTCGGCAGCAGCGCCACGAGGGTCGTGCAGCCGGGGGTGTACGGGTAGGTGTCGAGGGTGATGTCGGCACCGGCGGCCAGCGCCTCGTCCAGCAGCGTCAGCAGCTCGGGCGCCCGGCCCTCGTTCACGCCGAAGTTCATGGTGGCGTGGGCGAGGTGGAGGGGGCAGCCGGCCTCGCGGGTCAGCTCCACCATCTCGGCGTACGCCTCCAGCGCGCCCGCCCCGTACGAGCGGTGGTGCGGGCAGTAGTAGCCGCCGTAGGACGCCACCACCCGGCACAGCTCGGTCAGTTCGGAGTCCTTCGCGTACATGCCCGGCGTGTAGGTCAGCCCGGACGACATGCCGACCGCGCCCTGCTCCATGCCCTCGGCGACCAGCCGGCGCATCCGCTCCAGCTCGGCCGGTGTCGCCTCGCGGTCCTCCCAGCCGACCGCGAGCGCGCGGACCGTGCCCTGCGGGATCAGATAGGCGGCGTTGACCGCGATGCCCCCGTCGAGGCGGTCCAGGTACTCGCCGACCGACCGCCAGTCGAGGTCGACGTCGTCGCCGGGGCCGTTCCACCCGGCGATCGCGCGGCGCACCTCGCCGAGCGTGCGGTCGTCGACCGGCGCGTACGACAGCCCGTCCTGCCCGAGGACCTCCAGGGTGACGCCCTGGGCCGCCTTCGCGCTGTGGTCGGGATCGCGCAGCAGGGCCAGGTCGCTGTGGGCGTGCATGTCGATGAAGCCGGGGGCCAGGACCAGGCCCTCGGCGTCCAGCTCGCGCCGGGCCCGGGGGCGCTGGCAGCCGGCGGCCGCCGCCTCCTTGACGATCGTCACGACGCGGCCGCCGTCGACGACCACGTCGGCGCGGTACGAGGGCTCACCGGTGCCGTCGACGACCTCGGCGTCCCGGATGACCAGCTCTTCCACCAGGGTCTCCTCTAGAAGAACGTGCGGATGTAGTCGACGACCGTCCCGTCCGCCTCGGCGACCGGGATCAGCTGCCACTTGTCGAAGGAGGTGCACGGGTGGGACAGGCCCGTGCCGACCCAGTCGCCGACCTCCAGCTCCGCCTCCGGGGCGGTGCGCAGCCAGGCGTGCTGGTCGGACAGGGCGGTCACCGTGATGCCGGTCGCCGGACGCTCCGGGCCGCCGGACGCCGGGCGGACCACCTGGGCGAAGGGCAGGTGCAGGTCGTACGCCGCGTCCCGCTTGCCCGCGTTGGTGAACGCCTGCGTGGGGGAGGGGCGGGAGACGACCTGCGACCACAGGCGGAACGCGGGCTCCAGGGCGCCCTCGGCGGGGACGCGGTTGAAGGGGGTCAGCTCGCGGTAGTGCCCGTCGTCGTGGCTGACGTAGGCACCCGAGCGCAGCAGCTTCAGCACCGGGAGGGAGAGCTCCGGGACCTCGGCGAAGACGTCGGCCACCGCGTCGAACCAGGCGCTGCCGCCCGCGCTCAGCACGATCTCGTCCGTGTCCGCGAAGCGTCCCTCCTTGTCGAGGCCGACGGCGAGCGCGACCAGCCGGCGCAGCCACGCCCGCACCTTCTCCGGGCCGGCGTCCGGCACCTCGCCCTCGTACCCGGCGACCCCGACCAGACGCAGGGACGCGGCGGCCGTCACGGCGTCGGCGACCGCCGCGCACTCCGCCTCGGTGCGCACGCCGGTGCGGGCGTCCTCGCCGGCGGCGAGTTCCACGACCACGTCCAGCGGGCGGGAGAGGCCCGCGAGCGCCGCGTCCATCAGCTCCGCACCGCGCACCGAGTCGACGTAGCAGACGAAGCGGAAGTCCGGGTCGGCGTCCAGCTCGGCGGCGATCCAGCGCAGGGCGGCGGCGTCGACCAGTTCGTTGGCGAGGAAGACCCGCTGGACGCCGTAGGCCCGTGCGACGCGCACCTGGTGCGGCACCGCGAGCGTGATGCCCCAGGCGCCGTGCTCGATCTGCCGGTGGAAGAGCTGGGGGGCCATGGAGGTCTTGCCGTGCGGGGCGAACGCGAGGCCGTGCCGGGCGGTGTACGTCTCCATGAGCCGCAGGTTGTGCTCCAGGCGCTCGGCGGAGAGGGCCAGGACGGGGGTGGTGAAGCCGCCGGTGAAGAGGTTGCGGCGCTGGGCGGCCAGCTCGGCGACGGTCAGGCCCGCGGCGTCCGGCGGGAGGCCCTTGAAGCGGTGGTCGACGTGCTCCTCGGCCAGACGGGCGAGGGCTTCGGTGCCGGTGTCGAGGGCCATGGAGCCTCCCTGAGGTGGGGCATTGCATCCTCTGCAACACCCATTGCGTATATCGCTCACTGCTGTCTAACATCTCGGCCAACGCGGGGTCAACGGAGCCGCCGCCCGCGACAGCGCAAGGAGCCCCACCATCGTGACCGCCACCGGACCCCGCAGCACCGCCTCCGACGTCGTGGATGTGGTGGCGCTCGGCGAGTCCATGGTCACCTTCCTGCCCTCGCGCCCCGGCCGCCTCGCCGACGTCCCCTCCTTCGACCGCGCCATCGGCGGCGCCGAGTCCAACGTCGCCTGCGTGCTGGCCGCCGCCGGGCACACCGCCCGCTGGGTCAGCGCCGTCGGCGCCGACGGCTTCGGCGACCACCTCGTCGAGACGATCGGCTCCTACGGCGTCGACGTCTCCGCCGTCCGCCGCGACCCCGACCGCCCCACCGGCGTCTACTTCCGCACCGCCGGCGACCGCGCCACCGACGCGCACGAGGTGGCGTACTACCGGGCCGGCTCGGCCGCCTCCGCGATGTCGCCCGCCACCGTGGACCTCGACGCGCTCCACGCCGGACGCGTCCTGCACCTGTCCGGCATCACCGCCGCGCTCTCCGCCGACTGCCTCGGCCTGATGCGCGAACTGACCGTCCGCCGCCCCGGCCGCCCCCTGGTCTCCTTCGACGTCAACCACCGGCCCGGCCTGTGGCGCGACGGCGACGGCCCGGCGGTGCTGCTGGAGCTGGCGCGCGGCGCCGACCTCGTCTTCGTCGGCGAGGACGAGGCCTGGGGGCTCGGCGGCCCCGAGGCCGTGCGCGCCGCCCTGCCCGAGCCGGAGCTGCTCGTCGTCAAGCAGGGCGCGGCCGGCGCCACCGCCTTCCACGGGGACCGCGTCGTCTCCGTCCCCGCCCTCACCGTCGACGTCGTCGCCGCCGTCGGCGCGGGCGACGCCTTCGCCGCCGGCTTCCTCTCCGCCACCCTGCGCGGACTGCCCGTGCGCGACCGCCTGCGCCACGGCCACCTGACGGCCGCCGCCGCCCTCACCGTCCCCGGCGACCTCGCCGCGCCCCCGGCGCGCGCACACGCCGACCGCCTGGCCGCCCTCGACGACGACGCGTGGGGGAGACTGCGACTCGGCCCCGGCTGGACCCAGGCCGACGAAGGGGCCGACGAGGAGGTACGCACACCATGAGCCAGACCGTCGACCGCGCGCTCAGCATCCTGCCGCTGCTCGCCGAGGGCCCCGCCGACCTGGGCCGGGTCGCCGACCGGCTCGGCGTCCACAAGTCCACGGCCCTGCGCCTGCTGCGCACCCTCCACGAGCACGGCTTCGTCTACCGCCAGTCCGACCAGCGCTACCGCCTCGGCGCCCGCCTCATCTCCCTCGCCCAGGAGGCGATGGAGAACCTGGACGTCCGCGAGATCGCCCACCCCCACCTCGTACGCCTCAACGAGCAGATCGGGCACACCGTCCACCTCGCCGTCCACGAGGACGACGAGGTGCTGTACATCGACAAGGTCGACAGCCGCTACCCGGTCCGCATGTACTCCCGGATCGGCAAGCCCGTCGCCCTCACCGTCGCGGCGGTCGCCAAGCTGCTGCTGGCCGACCTTCCCGAGCACGAGCGCCGCGCCGTCGCGGAGAAGCTCGACTACCCCCTCTACACGGCCCGTTCGACGCCGAACGCCGACGCCTTCCTCAAGGAGCTGGCCACGGTGCGCGAACAGGGCTGGGCCACCGACCTCGGCGGCCACGAGGAGTCCATCAACTGCGTCGCCGCGCCCATCCGGGGCGCCGACGGCAGGGTCGTCGCCGCGATGTCGGTCTCCGCGCCGAACGTCGTCGTCACCGCCGACGAACTCCTCACCCTGCTCCCGCTGGTGCGCCGCACGGCCGACGCCATCAGCGGCGAGTACTCCGGCAGGACCCCCGTGCAGAACCCCGCGCACCACCCTTCGCGCACCCCCTCGCACAACCCCGAGAAGGACACGCCATGACCGACAAGACCGCTCTCACCCCCGCGACCCACACCGTCCCGCCGGCGAAGTTCTCCCACGGCGTCCGCAAGGGCAACATCCTCCAGGTCGCCGGCCAGGTCGGCTTCCTCCCCCATGAGGAGGGCAAGGCCCCCACCCCGGCCGGCCCGACCCTGCGCGAGCAGACCCTCCAGACCCTCGCCAACGTCAAGGCGATCCTCGAAGAGGGCGGCGCGGGCTGGGACGACGTGATGATGATCCGCGTCTACCTCACCGACGTCGACCACTTCGCCGAGATGAACGACATCTACAACGCGTACTTCGAGGAGCAGGGCCTCACCCAGCCGCCCGCCGCGCGCACGACCGTCTACGTCGGTCTGCCCGCCGGACTCCTCATCGAGATCGACGCGCTGGCCGTCCTGGGCTGACCCCTTCCGGCATCCCGCCTGTCTGTCGCACGGCACGGCGCCCCCCGGGGGCGCCGTGCCGCGCCCCGCCCTGCCCGAAAGCTTTATGCGTTCACCCAGAGGACCCCCGTATGTCCTTCCCGTCCCTCCAGTTCGCCGCCCCCGAGGCCCCGCCGCACACCGGCGGCCTGCTCGCCCTGATCGACGGCACGGCGGGTCTGCTGACCGTCGCCGCGATCGGTATCGCGCTCCTGCTCTTCCTGATCATCAAGGTGCGGCTGCAGCCCTTCGTCGCGCTTCTCGCCGTCTCCATAGCCGTCGGCCTGCTCGCCGGCCTGTCGGTCACCGAACTCTTCGGCACCGTCCAGAAGTCCGACGCCGTCTCCACCATCGAGTCCGGCATGGGCGGCATCCTCGGCCACGTCGCCATCATCATCGGCCTGGGCACCATGCTCGGCGCGATCCTCGAAGTCAGCGGCGGCGCGGAGGTGCTGGCCTCCCGGCTCCTCGGCCTGTTCGGCGAGAAGCGCGCCCCGCTCGCCATGGGCCTGACCGGCCTGATCTTCGGCATCCCCGTCTTCTTCGACGTCGGCATCTTCGTCCTCGCGCCGATCGTCTACGCCGCCGCCAAGCGCTCCGGCAAGTCGGTCCTGCTCTACTGCCTGCCCCTGCTCGCCGGCCTGTCGATGACCCACGCCTTCCTGCCGCCGCACCCCGGCCCCGTGGCCGCCGCCGGACTGCTGCACGTGGACCTCGGCTGGGTGATCCTCATGGGCATCGTCTGCGGCGTCCCCGCCGTGCTCGCCGCCTGGGCCTACGCCGCCTGGGTCGGCCGCCGCATCTTCGTCCCCGTGCCGCAGGACATGGTCGAGGCCGCCGAGGAGGCCAAGCAGGCCGTCATCGACGAACAGCGCAAGGCCGGTGTCGCACCGCGCGAGACGCCGGTGCCGCTCGGCACGGTCCTCGGCATCATCGGCACCCCGCTGGTCCTCATCCTCGCCGCGACCTTCTCCTCCATCGCTCTGGACCCCTCCACCGGCCGCTCGGTGATCGAGTTCTTCGGCAACCCCTTCGTGGCCCTGACCATCGCCCTGTTCCTCGCCTACTACCTGCTCGGTATCCGGCGCGGCTGGTCCCGCAAGTCCCTGGAGACCGTCTCGACGGCCTCGCTGAAGCCGGTCGGCAACATCCTGCTGGTGGTCGGCGCGGGCGGTGTCTTCGGCGCCGTCCTCAAGGCCAGCGGCGTCGCCCAGGCCCTCTCCGACACCTTCCACGACGTCGGCCTGCCGGTGATCGTCCTGTCGTACCTGATCTCCCTGGTGCTGCGGGTCGCGCAGGGCTCGGCGACGGTCGCCATCGTGACGACGGCGGGCATCGTGGCGCCGCTGCTCGCCGGGGGCGACCACTCGCAGGCGTTCACCGCCCTGGTCATCATGGCCATCTCGGCGGGCTCCATCTTCGCCTCGCACGTCAACGACGGGGGCTTCTGGATGGTGGCCAAGTACTTCGGCATCAGCGAACGGGACACCTTGAGGACGTGGACCGTGCTGGAGAGCGTGCTGTCGCTGGGCGGCTTCGTGGTCGCCGCCGTGCTCAGCCTGTTCGTCTAGGCATCGTCGGCGTAACGATGCCGGGCCCGGCTGTCCTCCGCACAGGAACGTCGACCATACTGCCCGCTGTGGAGCAGCGCATTGGATCGAGCAGCCGGCCCCTGCCGGGCGAGCCCGTGGTGAAGGGCGCCGGTTTTGACCCGGCCTTCGTCCCCGGGCTCACCCCGCCCCCTTCCGACCAGCCGGAGGACGCGACACCGGCCGAGGACGCCTCCGTGTCCCCGGCCGAGGAGACCGCCTCCGAAGGGACCGAGGCGGTCTCCGAGACGGCCTCCGAGGTGGCGGAGGAGCCCGAAGCGGCCCCCGACGGGCCGGTCTTCGAGGCCGCCGACCGCCGGGCCCGCATCGTCGCCGACCACCGGGGCGTACGGCTCGCGCTCGACGACCAGGCGTGCGAGTTCCGCTGGGACGAGATCGGCGCCGTCGAGACCGAGACGGCCCGCTTCGGCAAGCGATACACCGTCACCGTCCACACACCGGACCGCCGTTGGTACCCGATCGAGATCGAGGCGCCGTCCAGGAGCCGCTTCAAGGAGTGGGACGCGGCCCTGGACGAGGTCCTGGACGCGTACTTCGACGACGAGGCGGACGCTGAGACGGACGGCGAGCCGGAGTCCGGTGCGGCGTCGGGCGCGAAGCCGGAGTCCGAGGCGGCGTCGGGCGCGAAGCCGAAGTCCGAGGCGGCGTCGGACGCGAAGGACGACGCGGACGCCGGCGAGCGGGAGGCCGCGGCCACCGCCGAGTAAGCGCATCGCGTGGAGATCCCCGTACGCCCTCTTGCCTCACCGGCCGCTTTCCGCTTCCTTGATTCACATGGCGGACACCACGGGCAACACCAGGGACACCGGTGCACCACGCGACGCCGGGGCCGGAACCGACCCGGCCCCCCGTAAGTCCAGTTGGCGCCACATCGGCCCCGGCATCGTCGTCGCCGCGACCGGTGTGGGCGCCGGCGACCTCGTGGCCACCCTCATCGCGGGCAGCAACTTCGGCTACACGCTGCTGTGGGCGGCGATCGTCGGCTGTCTGGTGAAGATCTCCCTCGCGGAGGCGTGCGGCCGATGGCACCTGGCCACCGGCCGCACCCTCTTCGACGGCTGGGCGAGCCTCGGCCGCTGGACCATGTGGTTCTTCGCGGTCTACGCCGTGATCTGGGGCTTCGTCTACGGCGCGGCGGCGATGTCGTCCAGCGCCCTGCCGCTGCAGGCCCTGTTCCCGCACGTGATGGACCTCGAGTGGTGGGGCGTGGCCTGCGGGCTGGTCGGCCTGGTCTTCGTCTGGTTCAACAAGTACGCCGTCTTCGAGAAGGTCATGACGGTCCTGGTCGGCGTCATGTTCGTGGTGACCGTCTACCTGGCCGTCCGCGTCACGCCCCACCTGGGCGACGCCTTCGCCGGTCTCCTGCCGGTCCTCCCGGACGAGAAGGACTCCGTCCTCAACACGCTCGGCCTGATCGGCGGCGTCGGCGGCACGATCACGCTGGCCGCGTACGGCTACTGGGTCAACGCCAAGGGCTGGACGGACACCGGCTGGATGAAGGTCATGCGCCTCGACAACCGGGTCGCCTACGCCACCACCGGCATCTTCGTCGTCGCGATGCTGTTCGTCGGCGCCGAGCTGCTGCACTCGGCGAACATCGCCATCGCGAGCGGCGACAAGGGCCTGATCCAGCTCGGTGACGTCCTGGAGGACCAGTACGGCACCGCGACCGGCAAGCTCTTCCTGATCGGCTTCTTCGCCACCTCCTTCACCTCCCTGATCGGCGTCTGGCACGGCGTGAGCCTGATGTTCGCCGACTTCCTGGCCCGGCAGCGGGGAGAGCGGGAGGCACGCGGCGACGAACTGGCCTCGGGCCGCCGTGAACGTTCCTGGTCCTTCCGCGCCTACCTGCTCTGGCTCACCTTCCCGCCCATCGTCCTGCTCTTCCAGGGCCAGCCCTTCCGCCTGATCATCATCTACGGCGTCCTGGGCGCCGCCTTCATGCCCTTCCTCGCCCTCACCCTGATCTGGCTCCTCAACTCCGCCCGCACCCCCCGGGAATGGCGCAACGGCGCCCTGAGCAACGGCATGCTCGCCGTCGCCGGGCTGCTGTTCCTGGTCCTGTGCGTGAAACAGGTCTGGGACCAGCCGTGGGCGGAGTTCTTCTGACCCCGGGAGACCGGCGGGGGGGGGGGGGGCGCCCCCCCCCCCCGCCCGGGGGGGGCCGGGGGGGGGGCCCCCCCCCCCCCCCCCCCCCCCCCCCCCCCCCCCCCACCCCCAACCCCCCCCCCCCCCCCCCCCACCCCCCCCCCCCCCCCCCCCCCCCCCCCCCCCCCCCCCCCCACCCCCCCCCCCCACACCCCCC
>NZ_JBIWJA010000030.1:0-95957 GCF_044764905.1 Streptomyces sp. NPDC093586
GGGACGACCGTCGCGATGACCGCGGTGGGGACCGTCCTCCCTTCCGCCGCGACGACCGCCGTGACGACCGCGGTGGCTTCGGCCGGCGGGACGACGACCGTGGTGGTTACCGTCGCGACGACAGCCGTGGCGGTGACCGCGGTGGGTTCCGTGGGCGCGACGACCGTGGAGGTCGCGGGCCCCGTCGCGACGACCGCGGTGGGCGTCCGGGTGGCTTCCGTGGGCGCGACGACCGGCAGGGCGGCGGTGGCCGTTTCCGCGAGGAGCGCGACCGCGACCGGGAGCCGATCAAGCGGCTGCCGATCCCCGAGGACGTCACCGGCGACGAGATCGACAAGGACGTCAAGCAGGAGCTGCAGAGCCTGCCCAAGACGCTCGCGGAGGACGTCGCCAGGAACCTGGTGATGGTCGCCCGGCTCATCGACGAGGACCCCGAGGCCGCGTACGGCTACTCCAAGGTGGCCCTGCGACTGGCGTCGCGCGTCGCTGCCGTGCGGGAGGCGGGCGGGTTCGCCGCGTACGCCAACCAGAAGTACGCGGAGGCGCTCGCCGAGTTCCGGGCCGCCCGGCGAATGACCGGTTCCGTGGAGCTGTGGCCGGTCATGGCCGACTGCGAGCGCGGTCTCGGCCGGCCGGAGAAGGCGCTGGACATGGCCGGTGCCCCCGAGGTGCAGAAGCTGGACAAGGCCGGACAGGTCGAGATGCGGCTCGTGGCGGCCGGCGCCCGGCGTGACATGGGGCAGCTGGACGCGGCCATCGTGACGCTGCAGAGTCCCGAGCTGGCCTCCCACTCCGTGCAGCCCTGGACCGCGCGGCTGCGGTACGCCTACGCCGACGCGCTGCTGGCCGCCGGCCGGGAGCAGGAGGCGCGGGAGTGGTTCGCCAAGGCCGTGGAGTCCGACCGGGACGGCAGCACGAACGCCTCCGACCGGCTCGCCGAGCTGGACGGGGTGGAGTTCGTGGACGCCCTTGACGAGCGCGAGGACGACGGCGTGCGCGAGAGCGACGTGGACGGCGAGAACGCAGAGGAAGCCAAGGAAGCCAAGGAAGCCAAGGGCTCCGAGGACGGCGAGAAGGACTGACGTCCATCCAACATGAGGAAGGGGCGGGACCGTGTACACGGTCCCGCCCCTTCCTCATGCCCGGTCACAGGTCCAGCGCGCGCAGCACCAGGCCCGAGGCCGGCTTCGGGCCGAACGACGTCGACTTGCGGGGCATCGTGACGCCCTGCCGGGCCAGGTCGCGGACGACCTCCTCGCGCACGGGGTGCATCAGGACGGCCGTACCGCCGTCGCGTTCCGCCTTCTCGACCGTGGCCGCCGCGTCGTGGATGTACGAGATGTGTGCCGCCGAGTCCTCGGGGATGTGCCAGACGTGGGTGAGGAGGGTTGCGTGCAGCACGGTGGCGTCCAGGGTGCGCCAGGCCTCGGGGCGGTCGGTGGGGACCGTGCGGGCCAGCAGGCCGGTGTCCGGCCGGTCGACGAGGTGGAAGGCGCCGTCGCCGGCGAGCAGGAAGGCGTTGCCCGCACCGGCCGCCTCCGCCAGGGCGGCCATGGCCTCGGGCAGGGACGCCTCCAGGCGCCGGACGCGGAAATGGCCGTCCAGGGCCGCCACCGCGTCGCTCACCGGCAGTCCGTGCAGCAGGCGGTGGATGGCGCGGACCCGCAGCGGATAGCGGGCCGTGTCGACCAGGAGGACGAGGCCGTGGTCCCAGGGGCTGGGGGAAGGGTGCTCCGCGCGGAGCCTGCGGTAGGTCGCCCAGCGGTGGTGGCCGTCGGCGATCAGGGCCTGGTGCTCCGCGAGCTCGGCCCGGACGCGGGCCACGTCGTCGGGATCGGTGAGCGACCACAGGCGGTGGCGGAAGCCGTCCTCCGTGGTCGTCGACAGGAGCGGCGGCCGTCCGGCGGCGCGTTCCACGACGGTGGTCGTCGCGGCCGTCGCGCCGTTGCCCCGGTAGGTCAGCAGGAGCGGCTCGAGGTTCGCAGAGGTGGCCCGCATCAGTGCCGCGCGGTCGGCGACGATGTGCGGCATGACGTCCTCGTGCGGCAGCACCACCCGGTCCGACGGGTCGGACACCCGCAGGGCCCCGATGATGCCGCGTTGCAGCAGGCCGGCGTCGCCGCGTTGCTCGTACACGTACAGGCCCGGATCCGCGTCGGCGGTGAGGACGCCCTCGGAGCGCCAATGGCGCAGCGTGTCGGCGGCCTGCGCGTTGCGGGCCTCCGGTGTGGCGGCCTGGGGCAGGATCAGCCGGACGATGTTGTACGGATCGGCGGACTCGAGGTGGAGCAGTCCGTCGGGGCGGACCACGACGTCGTACGGAGGGGACGTCACGGCGGCCAGGCTGCCGACCCGGTCGGGATCGTAACGGAGGCCGCGGAACGGGGTCAGTTCCAGGCCCCGGCGCGCCGTTGCTTCCGGGTGACCGGCAGTGTTCATCCCGGCATCGTACGTCTGTCGGTGGCATGGGGGATGATCGGGGGAAAGACGTCTGATGAGGAGCGATGTGCAATGAGCCGGAGCGTCAGGACGAGGCCCGACGGCAGTGGGCGGGACCTGAGCGAGGCGTACGACACGGCGCTGCTCGACCTGGACGGCGTGGTGTACGCCGGGGGGAACGCGATCGCGCACGCGGTGGAGTCCCTCGCCGCGGCCAGGTCGGGCGGGATGCACCTGGCGTACGTCACGAACAACGCGCTCCGGACGCCCCACGCGGTCGCCGAGCACCTGACCGAGCTGGGCATACCGACGGACGCGGACGACGTCATCACCTCGGCGCAGGCGGTGGCGCGGCTGATCGCCGATCAGGTGCCGTCGGGCTCGCGGGTGCTGGTGATCGGCGGGGAGGGGCTGCGCGTCGCGCTGCGCGAGCGGGGGCTCGTGCCGGTCGACTCGGCGGAGGACGACCCGGCGGCCGTGGTGCAGGGCTTCGGCGGGCCCGAGCTGCAGTGGGGGCGCTTCGCCGAGGCGTGCTACGCGATCGCGCGCGGTGTGCCGTGGTACGCCTCCAACACCGACCTGACGATCCCGGGCGCCCGGGGGATCGCGCCGGGCAACGGGGCGGCGGTGGAGGTCGTGCGGATCGCCACCGGGGCCGAGCCGCAGGTCGCGGGGAAGCCGTTGCCCCCCATGCACCGGGAGACGATCCTGCGGACCGGGGCGAAGCGGCCCCTGGTGGTCGGGGACCGGCTGGACACGGACATCGAGGGCGCGTTCAACGGGGACGTCGACTCGCTGCTCGTCCTGACCGGGGTGACGGACGGCGCCCAGTTGCTGGCCGCGCCCCCGCAGCACCGGCCGACGTACGTCGACGCCGATCTGCGCGGACTGCTCACCGGGCAGCCGGAGGTCACGGGAGACGAGGACGGCGGGTTCCGCTGCGGCGGCTGGACGGCGACCGCGGGCGCCGAGCGGCTGGAGCTGGAGGGCGAGGGCGAGGCGCTGGACGGTCTGCGCGCCCTGTGCGCGGCGGCCTGGACGGCGGGCGGGGAGAGCGCGTGCGCGCTGGACACGGGGAAGGCGCTGGCCCGGCTGGGGCTGTGAGCCGGAGGACCGGCCGGGGTCGGGCGACGGAGGACGGGGAAGGAGCGCAGCCGGGCATCGCCGTGGTGGCGTCCCGGGGATCGTGATCGAATGGCAGGGTAGGCTAACCTAACCGCGTGTTGGTCGACAGTCCCCCCGAACAGCGCGCGGAGACCGCTCCCGCGCCCCCGAGGCGCCGTGCGCTCCGCGCCGTCGGGCTGCCCGTCTCCGCGGCGATCCTGGTGCTGATCGCGATGACGAGCATCGCGGTCGGAGCCAAGGACCTGTCGCTGGCGCAGGTCTGGCACGGCCTGTTCCACGACTCGGGCACCTACGGCGACGTCGTGGTGGGCGAGCGGCTGTCGCGGACCGTGCTCGGTCTGCTGGCCGGCGCCGCGCTCGGCCTCGCCGGAGCCGTGCTCCAGGCGCTCACCCGCAATCCGCTGGCCGATCCCGGCCTGCTCGGCATCAACGCGGGGGCCTCGGCGGCCGTCGTCACGGCCATCACCTTCTTCGGCGTCACCTCGCTGACCGGCTACGTCTGGTTCGCCTTCCTCGGCGCGGCCGGCGTCGGCGCGCTGGTCTGGTTCCTGGGCGGCAGCCGGGGGGCCACGCCGGTGCGGCTGGTGCTGGCCGGCACCGCGATCAGCGCCGCGCTTTTCGGCTACCTCCAGGCCGTCATGATCATGGATGACGCGGCGCTGGGCCGGATGCGCTTCTGGACGGTCGGTTCGCTGTCCTCGGCGACGAACGGGACCATCAAGGAGGTCCTGCCGTTCTTCGCCGTCGGCACGGTCCTCGCCCTCGCCCTCGCCCGGTCGCTCAACGCCATGGAGATGGGCGACGACACCGCCAAGGCGCTCGGCGCCGACCTGAACCGCACGCGGGCGCTGTCCATGCTCGCCGCCACCGTGCTGTGCGGGGCCGCGACCGCCGCCTGCGGGCCGATCGTCTTCGTCGGCCTGATGGTCCCGCACATCGTGCGTTCCTTCACCGGACCGGACCTGCGGTGGATCCTGCCGTACGCCGCGATCCTGTCGCCCGTGCTGCTGCTCGGCGCGGACGTCCTCGGCCGGATCGCCGCGCGGCCCGCGGAGCTCCAGGTCGGCATCGTCACCGCGGTCCTCGGCGGACCGGTCTTCATCTTTCTCGTACGACGGCGGAGGACGGCCCAGCTGTGAAGACCCAACGCGCTGTACGCGGCCCGGGAGGGCTCTCGCTGCGCCTCGACGTCCGGGCTCTGGTCGTCGTGGTCCTGCTGCTGGTCGTCGCGCTCGCCGCGAGCGTCCTGCTGATCGGGACCGGCGACTTCGAGATACCGGCCGGGGACGTGCTGAAGACTCTGGTCGGCGACGGGAACCCCGGCCAGGAGTTCATCGTCAACGAACTGCGCCTGCCGCGGGTCCTGGTCGGGCTGCTGGTCGGCGCCGCGCTCGGACTGGGCGGCGCGCTGTTCCAGGCCATCTCCCGCAACCCGCTGGGCAGTCCGGACGTGCTCGGTCTCGGCCAGGGGGCGACGGCCGGCGCCCTCGTGATGATCGTCCTGTTCTCCGGGACCGCCACCCAGGTCACCCTCGGTGCGCTCGCGGGCGGCCTGGTGACCGGCGCCGGCATCTATGTGCTCGCCTGGAAGCGGGGTGTGCACGGCTACCGACTGGTCCTGGTCGGCATCGGCATGTCCGCGATCGTCACGGCGGTCAACGGTTATCTGATGACCCGCGCCGACATCGTCGACGCCGCCCGTGCCGTCGTCTGGATGACCGGGTCCCTCGACGGCCGTGACTGGGCCCAGGTCTGGCCCCTGCTGGCGCTGTGCGCGGTGCTCGTGCCGCTCGTCCTCGCCAACGGCCGGGCGCTCAGGCTGATGGAGATGGGCGACGACGTCTCGTACGCCCTCGGGGTGCGCGTCGAGCGTGTGCGGATGCTGCTGATGGTGGCCGCCGTGCTGCTCACCGCCGCCGCGACCGCCGCCGCCGGACCGGTCAGCTTCGTCGCGCTCACCGCGCCGCAGCTCGCCCGGCGCCTGACCCGCTCGCCCGGCCCCAACCTGCTGCCGTCGCTGTGCATGGGCGCCGCCCTGCTCGTCGGCGCCGACTGGGTCTCGCAGCGGGCCTTCGGCGCCGGTCAGCTGCCCGTGGGCGTGGTCACCGGCGTCCTCGGCGGCGTCTACCTGCTGTGGCTGCTGGTCACCGAGCGCAGGGCGGGCCGGATATGAGCGCCGGCGCCCACGCCACCAGCGGGCCGAACAACCGAAGGAGCACCGTGAACCGTCTGTCCGCCGAGAACGTCACCCTCGCCTACGACCAGCGGGTCATCGCCGAGCAGCTGTCGGTGGAGATACCCGACAACTCCTTCACGGTGATCGTCGGCCCCAACGCCTGCGGCAAGTCCACCCTGCTGCGCGCCCTGTCGCGGATGCTCAGGCCCACCCGGGGCCGGGTGCTGCTCGACGGGTCGGTCATCCAGTCGATGCCCGCCAAGCAGGTCGCGCGGACCCTCGGCCTGCTGCCGCAGTCGTCCATCGCGCCCGACGGCATCACCGTCGGCGACCTGGTGGGCCGCGGCCGCTACCCGCACCAGGGCCTGCTGCGCCAGTGGTCGGCCGAGGACGAGCGGGTCGTCCAGGAGTCCATGGCCCAGACCGGTGTCGCCGAACTCGCCGACCGCTATGTCGACGAACTCTCCGGCGGCCAGCGCCAGCGCGTGTGGATCGCCATGGCGCTCGCCCAGCAGACCCCGCTGCTGCTGCTCGACGAGCCGACGACGTACCTGGACATCCAGCACCAGATCGACGTCCTGGACCTGTGCGCGGAGCTCCACGAGACCCAGGGCCGCACCCTGGTGGCCGTCCTGCACGACCTCAACCACGCCGCCCGGTACGCCACCCACCTCATCGCCCTGCGCGGCGGGAAGGTCATCGCCGAGGGCGCGCCGAACGACATCGTCACGGCGGAACTGGTCGAGGAGGTCTTCGGACTGCGGTGCCAGGTCATCGACGACCCCGAGACGGGCACGCCGCTGGTGGTGCCGGCCGCCCGCAAGGCACGCGTGACCGGCGGCGCCGCGCGCGAGAAGGTGTCGGCGGCGGAAGCCCCCTGAGGGCGGCTACAGAAGCTTCCTGAGGCGGAACAGGTCGCGCAGCCCCGCCTCCAGCCTCACCCGGCCCGAGCCCCAGGCCTTGGCGAAGTTCAGCTCGCCGTCGACCAGGGCCACCAGGTCGTCGCCGGTCATCGCCAGCCTGATCTCGGCCTTCTCACGCGGCGGCCCCTGGCGGGTCTCGCGCACATCGATCCGGCCGTCCGCCATGCGGCCCGCGAAGGTGACGTCCAGGTCGGTGATGTGGCAGCTCACCGAGCGGTCCAGCGCGGTCGCCGACCGCACGTCCCCTTCGGCGCCGCGCATGTTGTCCGAGAGCTTGTCGAGTGCGGCACGGCACTCCTCAGTCGTCGCCATCGGGACAGACCGTACCGCAGCGGTTCGCGGTAGCGTCGACGCATGAGCGACGCAGTCCTGCAGACGGGGTTCCAGGAGGCCGGCGAGGCCGCCGTCGGCGCCGCGGCCGGGCACCAGGAGGCGGCCGACGCGCACGACCCGGCCGCCCCCGCCCCGCTGGGCGTCCCCCGCGCCCCCACCGGCGACGCCGAGGTGGACGCCGCGCTGCGGCGCCTGGCCGACGCCGACCACCTCGCCACGGACCGGCACGTCGAGGTGTACGAGGATGTACACCGGGGGCTGCGCGACGCGCTCACCGCGCTCGACGCCCGCCCGGGTCCCCCGGCGCCCCCATCCACGTACATCCCTAGGAGCTGAACCGAACGTGGCAGGAGTCGCACGCCGCCGTCTCGACGCGGAACTGGTCCGCCGCAAGCTGGCGCGCTCGCGCGAACACGCCAGCCAGCTGATCGCCGCCGGCCGGGTGAGCGTCGGCAAGACCGTCGCGACCAAGCCCGCCACCCAGGTGGAGACCGCCGCGGCCATCGTCGTCACCCAGGACGACAGCGACCCCGACTACGTCTCGCGCGGCGGTCACAAGCTCGCCGGCGCCCTGGCGGCGTTCGTGCCGCAGGGTCTCGTCGTCGAGGGGCGGCGCGCGCTCGACGCCGGCGCCTCCACCGGTGGCTTCACCGACGTCCTGCTGCGGGCGGGCGCCGCGCACGTCGTCGCGGTGGACGTCGGATACGGGCAACTCGCGTGGTCTCTCCGGCAGGATGAACGCGTCACCGTCAAGGACCGTACGAACGTACGTGAGTTGACGCTGGAGGCGATCGATGGAGAGCCCGTGGACCTGGTCGTGGGGGATCTGTCCTTCATCCCGCTCGGGCTGGTGCTGCCCGCCCTGGTGCGGTGCACGCGGCCGGACGCCGACCTGGTGATGATGGTGAAGCCGCAGTTCGAGGTGGGCAAGGAGCGGCTGGGCAGCGGGGGAGTGGTACGCAGTGCGCAGCTGCGGGCCGAGGCCGTACGGGGGGTCGCCCACCGGGCCTGGGAGCTGGGGCTCGGTGTGAAGGGGGTCACCGCCAGTCCGCTGCCCGGTCCCTCCGGGAACGTCGAGTACTTTCTGTGGCTGCGGGCCGGGGCGGGGGAACTGGATCCGGCCGACGTTGACCGTGCAGTGGCGGAGGGGCCGCGTTGACACAGAACCGAGCTCGTACTGTTTTCCTGCTCGCCCACACCGGGCGGCCCGCGGCCGTCCGCAGCGCCGAGCTGGTGGTCAAGGGGCTGCTGCTGGCCGGCATCGGTGTGCGGGTCCTGGAGGCCGAGGCGCGCGACCTGCCGCTGCCGGGCGAGGTGGAGCTGGTCGGGGAGGCCACCCCGCAGTGCCTCGACGGGTGTGAGCTGCTCATCGTGCTGGGCGGTGACGGGACGCTGCTGCGCGGCGCCGAGTTCGCCCGCGCCTCCGGGGTGCCGATGCTCGGCGTCAACCTCGGCCGGGTCGGCTTCCTCGCGGAGGCCGAGCGGGACGACCTCGACAAGGTCGTCGACCGGGTGGTGAACCGGGCCTACGAGGTCGAGGAGCGGATGACCGTCGACGTCGTCGTGCACCGCAACGGCGACATCGTGCACACCGACTGGGCACTGAACGAGGCCGCCGTGCAGAAGGCCGGCGCCGAGAAGCTGCTCGAGGTCGTGCTGGAGATCGACGGCCGGCCGGTGACGGGGTTCGGCTGCGACGGCATCGTGCTGTCGACGCCGACCGGATCGACGGCGTACGCCTTCTCGGCCGGCGGACCGGTGGTGTGGCCCGAGGTCGAGGCGCTGCTGATGGTGCCGATCAGCGCGCACGCGCTGTTCGCGAAGCCGCTGGTGACCTCGCCGGACTCGGTGCTCGCGGTGGAGGTGCTGCCGCACATCCCGCCGGGCGTGCTGTGGTGCGACGGGCGGCGGACGGTGGAGCTGCCGCCCGGGGCGCGGGTGGAGGTGCGGCGGGGGGCGGTACCGGTGCGGCTGGCCCGGCTGCACCACGCGTCGTTCACGGACCGGCTGGTGGCGAAGTTCGCGCTGCCGGTCTCCGGGTGGCGCGGGGCGCCGCACTAGTGCCGCGGCAGGCGACGTTCGCCCGGTGAGGAGCGGCGTCCGGTGCGTGCTCCGGGGGTCCCCCGGCCGGAGGCTGGGGGAGTGCCGGCCGGAAGCCCTCGTACTGTGGACGTACTCGGGCTTTCGGCAGGTGCGGCGAGTGGGGGCACCCCTCCGGGGGAGCATGCCGGGCGTCGCGACGGGACGCGCGTCTCCTGTCGCGACACCAGGCAGCGCCCCGATCCCCGCGGTGGCGGGGAGCACCGTGTCCGGAACTCTTCCCGTACGGACACGGCCGGATCATCCCCGCCGCAGCGGGGAACATCCGTTCTGCGGGTGGCTCGCCGAGAGGTCACGGCCTGCGGTGGCCCCGGTCGGGTGGGGCGACGTCGCACAGCAGGGCCGAAACCTCGTATGGTCGGGTGCGTGTTGGAGGAGATGCGGATACGGTCGCTCGGGGTCATCGACGACGCCGTTGTCGAGCTGTCGCCCGGGTTCACCGCTGTCACCGGTGAGACGGGCGCGGGCAAGACCATGGTGGTCACCAGTCTGGGGCTGCTGCTGGGTGGGCGCGCGGACGCGGCGCTGGTGCGGATCGGGGCCAAGAACGCGGTCGTCGAGGGGCGGATCGCCGTGCCCGAGGACGCCGCGGCGGTCGTGCGGGCCGAGGAGGCCGGGGCCGAGCTGGACGACGGAGCCCTGCTGATCAGCCGTACCGTTTCCGCCGAAGGGCGTTCGCGGGCGCATCTGGGCGGGCGGTCCGTGCCCGTGGGGATGCTCGCCGAGCTCGCCGACGAGCTGGTGGCCGTGCACGGGCAGACCGACCAGCAAGGGCTGCTCAAGCCGAACCGGCAGCGGCAGGCGCTGGACCGGTACGCGGGTGACGCGGTCGCCGTGCCGCTCGCCAAGTACGCCGGGGCCTACCGTCGGCTGCGGGCGGTCGTGTCGGAGCTGGAGGAGATCACCACGCGGGCGCGCGAGCGCGCCCAGGAGGCCGATCTGCTGCGCTACGGCCTCGACGAGGTGGCGGCCGTCGAACCGCGGGCCGGCGAGGACGTGGAGCTGGCGGAGGAGGCGGAGCGGCTGGGGCACGCCGAGGCGCTGGCGTCGGCCGCGACGGTCGCGCACGCCGCGCTGGCGGGTGATCCCGAGGATCCCGAGGGCGTGGACGCGGCGACGCTCGTCGCGGGCGCGCAGCGGGCCCTGGACGCCGTGCGGTCGCACGACCCGGCGCTCGCCGCGCTCGCCGAGCGGATCGGCGAGGTCGGGATCCTGCTGCGGGACGTGGCCGGGGACCTGGCGGGGTACGCCGGCGACCTGGACGCCGATCCGCTGCGGCTGGCGGCGGTCGAGGAGCGGCGGGCCGCGCTCACCGCGCTGACCAGGAAGTACGGCGAGGACATCGCCGCCGTGCTGGCCTGGGCCGAGCGGAGCGCCGCGCGGCTGACCGAGCTGGACGGCGACGACGAGCGGATCGCCGAGCTGACCGCCGAGCGGGACGCCCTCCGGGCGGAACTGGGCGGACTGGCGCAGGCGCTGACCGACGCGCGCACGGAGGCCGCCGAGCGGTTCGCCGCCGCGGTGACCGCCGAGCTGGCCTCGCTCGCCATGCCGCACGCGCGCGTGTCGTTCGCCGTCCGGCAGACCGAGGACCCCGAGGGCGTGGAGGTCGGCGGACGCACGGTCGCGTACGGGCCGTCGGGCGCCGACGAGGTGGAGCTGCTGCTCGCCCCGCACCCGGGCGCGCCGGCGCGGCCCATTGCCAAGGGCGCCTCCGGCGGTGAGCTGTCGCGGGTGATGCTGGCGGTGGAGGTCGTGTTCGCGGGGACCGACCCGGTGCCGACGTACCTCTTCGACGAGGTCGACGCCGGGGTCGGTGGCAAGGCGGCGGTGGAGATCGGGCGGCGCCTGGCGCGGCTCGCGAAGACCGCGCAGGTCGTCGTGGTCACGCATCTGCCGCAGGTGGCCGCGTTCGCCGACCGGCAGCTACTGGTGGAGAAGACGAACGACGGCTCGGTGACCCGCTCCGGCGTGAAGGTCCTCGAGGGCGAGGAGCGGATCCGGGAGCTGTCCCGGATGCTCGCCGGCCAGGAGGACTCGGAGACGGCCCGCGCCCACGCGGAGGAGCTGCTCGCGACCGCACGGGACGACGCGTAGGGGGCGTCGTCCCGCTGACGCCGGTGCGGTGGTCGGCATCGTGCCGGAGGAGTTGCCGGACACGGTGGCCGTCGGGTCGCCCGCTCTTCGCGGGGGCCGCTCCGTGCGCGGGTGTCGCGTCGGCAGGCCTGCTGGACGGCAGGCGACCGTCACCACGCCGGCGCACGGCGCATGGCGGCCGTCGGCCGCCCGGATTTCGCAGCGGGTGACTCCGTGCGCGGTGCTTCGGGCACGGACGACCGTAGGCGGGCGGAGCTTCACGGGTGCCGGCCCGGCGGGTTCCGTGCCGCCCAGTGCCCGCGGGCGTTCGGCGGGAGACGCCCATAGGGGGTCACGTAGGGTGGCCGGATGATCAACTCCAGCCGCCGGACCGGTGCCTCCTTCGCCCTCGCCGCAGCCGTGGCCCGGACCGGCCTGACCGCGCTGCGTGCCACGGCGCCGGGCGGCCGGGCCCGCTGGGAGCGGACGAACCACGCAGGGAGGGCCGTCGGGCTGTACGCCGGGCCAGCGTCCGCCGTGGCGGCGGCCGTGGGGGCGGGACGGGTGGGGCCCGCCGCCGGTCTGGCCGTGCTCGCCGCCGGGGCCTGCGGGGCCTACGACGACGTGGTGGGGGCCCAGGACCCCAGGCGCGGGTTTCGGGCGCATCTGACGGCGCTGCGGGAGGGTGAGGTCACCAGCGGGGCGGTGAAGCTGTTCGGGATCTGCGCGGCCGGGCTCGCCGCGGGGTCGGTGATGAAGGAACGGCCGCTGGACAAGGTGCTCGCGGGTGTCGTGATCGCCGGCGCCGCCCACTTCGTCAACCTCGTGGACGTACGCCCCGGCAGGGCCGCCGCGGTGGTCCTCGCGCTCGGGGCGCCGGGGCTGCTGAAGCAGGGTCCCGGAGCGGAGACGGCCGCCGCCGCGATGGGGGCCGCCGCGGCCGTCCTGCCCGACGACCTCACCGGGCGCACGATGCTCGGCGACACGGGGGCGCACGCGCTGGGCGCGGCCCTGGGCGCCGCCGTCGTGCACGGCAACGGCAGGGCGGGCCTCGCCGCGCACGCCGTCGCGCTGGTGGCCGCGACGGTGTGCGGGGACCGGGTGAGCGAACTGGCGCGTCACTCGTGTGAGTGAATCGACCCTGTTCCGTTGCCCCCGTGGTCGCGTGCGCGCGGGGTTCGTCGTTCCCGGAACACCCGTGCGTGCTGGCATCCTTGACGGCGCACCGCGCAGGAAACCGCGCGGCACGCCCCGACCGCACCATCCTTCTGTACGTTCTTCGTGACCGTCCCCGCCGAACCAGGAGTCTCGGGACACGTGACCCCCGTGAGCAGCCACTCACCGCTCGGCCGGCCGCCGCTGCGCACCGTGCAGGTGCTGGGCGGAGGCAATGCCGGCAGCAGCGCGCACGTGCGCTCGCTGGCCGCGGGGCTCGTCGCGCGGGGCGTGGAGGTCACGGTGTGCGCCCCCGCCGAGGCGGAACGCACCTACGACTTCACCGGCACCGGAGCCGACCACGTGCACGTGCCGCGCAGCAGCGACCCCGTCTCCGTGGCGGCGCTGCGAGCGGTGTGCGCCGACGCCGACGTGGTGCACGCGCACGGGCTGCACGCCTCCTTCCGTTCCGTGCTGGCCCTCGGCGGGCGCCGGGTCCGTACCCCGTTCGTCGTCACCTGGCACGACCGGGCCCACGCCGAAGGGGCGCGCGCCCATCTGCTGCGGGTACTGGAGCGGCGTGTGATGCGGACCGCCACCGTGGTGCTCGGCGCCACCTCGGACCTGGTCGACCGGGCTCGGCTGACCGGCGCGCGGGACGCCCGGCTCGGGCCCGTCGCCCTGCCCGGCCGGCCCCGGCGGACCGCCGGGCCGGCGGACCCCGACCGGACGCGCCCGAAGGTTCGGGCCGAACTCGGCGCCGTCGGGCGCCCGTTGCTCATCGCGGTCGGCTCCCTGGAACCGCACCGGGGATACGACGTCCTGCTCGACGCCGCGCGCGCGTGGCGTCGGCTCGACCCCGTGCCCCTGGTCGTCGTCGCCGGGGAGGGCCCGCTGCGCGGGGAGTTGCAGCGGCGGGTCGAGGACGAGCAACTGCCGGTGGTGCTCCTCGGCCGCCGTGACGACGTCCCCGACCTGCTGGCGGCGGCCGACCTCGCGCTGCTGCCGCACCACCGGGGGGCGGGACGTTCCGTTCTCGCCCAGGAGGCCCTCCACGCGGGGCTGCCGCTCGTCGCCGGCGCCGCCGACGGCATCCCCGAACTCGTCGGCGACGCCGCCGAACTCGTTCCGCCCGGGGACGCCGGGGCACTCGCCGGCACCGTCGCCGGGCTGCTCGGCGACGCCGCGCGCCGGGAGGCGCTGCGCGAGGCGGGCGTACGGCAGGCGGCGACCTGGCCGACCGAGGACGAGACGGTCGCCCAGGTCCTGAGCGTCTACGACGAACTGACCCGGCCCATGCCGCTGCGCTAGCCGCCCTCTCCTACGGCACGTGCCGGCGCGCCCGCAGGGCCAGACTCAACGCCAGGACGGTCTGCGGGTCGTCGAGGTCCGTGCCCAGCAACTCCCCGATCCGCGCCAGCCGGTTGTACAACGTCTGCCGGTTCAGGTGGAGTTCGCGCGCCGTCTCCGCCTTGCGGCCCGCGTGCGCCAGGTACGTCTGGAGGGTGGGCAGCAGGGGAGGCTTGGAGCGGTCGTCGTGGTCCAGGAGGGGGCCGATCGCCCGGCCGACGAACGCCGCCAGGTCCGGGTGGTCGCGCAGCCGCCACAGCAGCAGGTCGATGTCGAGGCGCCGGGCGTCGTACCACGGCCGGTCGTCCAGGCCCTGGGCCGCGGCCGCCGTCTCCGCCGCGTGCCGCAGACCGGCCGACGCCGCCGCCCAGCCGCCGGCTACCCCGACGACCACGACCGGCGGATGCGCGCCCGGACGCCGCATCCCGGCCCGCTCGACGCCCGCCCGCAGCGCCGCCGCGACCCGGTCGGCGACCGCCGTCCGCTCCGACTCCGCGCGCAGTCCCAGCAGCAGCGGCACCCGGCCCTCCACCGGCCGTACGCCCAGCAGCACCGGCACGCCGACCGCCGCCAGCTCCTCGGCGACCGCGCGCGCCAGCACCGCCCAGCCGCCGCCGGCCGGGGCGAGGGCGTCGCCGAGCCGCATCACCACCGGCAGCAGCGGGCTGTCGCCCGGCTTGAAACCGAGGACGCGGGCCTGCGCCGGGGCGTCCTCCGGGGTGATCCGGCCCTCGGCGAGGTCGGTGAGGAAGTCGCCCCGCCCGCGCGCCGCCAGCTCCTCCTCCTGCCGTGCCTGCATCAGCACCACGGCGAGGATGCCGGCCGCCCGCTCCGCTGCCATCCGGTGCACCGGCGCCAGCGGGGACCGTACGGGCAGCAGGACCAGCCGGGCGCGCACCGAACCGGCGCCGGGGCCGCCGCCGGGCACGTCCACCAGGACCGAGCCCGTCGGGGGCGGGGTCCGCTTGTGCCGGCCCCGCAGCCCCTCCCAGACCTGGAGCGGGTCGGCGCCCTCGGGTCCGGAACCGGCGGCGTACAGCAGGCGGCCGTCGGCCGTCTCCAGGAAGACCGGGTTGTCACCGAACTCGGCGAGGATGCCGAGCACCTGGGGCACCCCGCCGCCGCCCAGGAGGGCCCGGGTGCAGCGGTGGTGCACTTCCTCGGCCCGCTGGAGCAGCGCGTAGTGACCGTTGACGATCTCGGTGTGGATCTCCTCGGTGACCGTCACGAACGGCACCTCGCGGTGCAGCTGGACCAGCGGCAGCCCGGCCGCGCGGGCGGTGTCCACGAGGGTCGCGGGCAGCCGGGTGAAACGCGGGCCCAGCTCCACGACCAGGGCCGCGATGCCGCGCTCGGCGAGCGTGCGGACGAAGGCCCGCTGCTCGGCGGGGCGGGTGCCGAGGCCGTAGCCCGTGGTCAGCAGGAGCTCGCCGCCCTTGAGGAGGGAGGCGATGTTGGGCACCTCGCCCGCGTGCACCCAGCGCACGGTGCGGTGCAGGCGGTCGGCGGCGGCGAGGACCTCCGGGAGGCCGCTGCGGAGGCCGGGGAGTTCCAGGGCGCGCTGCACGGTGATGCCCGTGGGCGGGGGTGCGGCGTGGGCGGTCATGCAGCGGACGGTACTTGGAGGTGCGCCTCGGGCACATCCGCGGTGGCCCGGTGCGGGGTGGGGCGTCCCGGTGACGACGTTGCCGGGGCGCCCGGCGCGGGGACGGGGCGCGCGGCCCGGCGCTGCCGGGGTGCCTCCCCCCGGAGGGGGTGCCCCCAGCGCCCACCCGTGCCGCACTGGGGGTACCTCCCAGGCCGTTCAGGCGTTGGGGGAGGCATGACTGCCCGCAGCTGCACCTGTGTCGTGTGGGTTTCCGGTAACTGACGCCCTGTTAGGTCCTCTGACCTGGGGCTTTCTGATCCATTTCTACCGTTGTGTCGGTGGCTTCGTCCCGTGGCGCTGTCGTTCTCCTCAGAGTGAAGGGATTCGGCGAATTTCGTGGGAGACGGGCCGGCACAGCGCTCCACTTGGCCATTCGGAAACATGGCCGACTCGGCCGGACTCAAGGCCGGGTCAGCCCGGCTTGACCGCCAGCGTCGCAAAATAGTTCGACATGTATTGAGCGGATGCGTTGGATTGGTGCGGCGCTTCCGCGAAGCCGGTGAGGACGAACCCCGCGGCGAGTTGTCCGCCGATCTGGTCAGTGAGGGTGTGGCTGTATTCAAGAGCGGCATCCGCGCCGAACTTCGTGGCGCGTTCCTCGGCGGAGTACTGCGTGACATCGCTGTAGGGCAGCTTGTGCGCGACGACCATCTCGCCGCGCTCGTCGAGCGCCTCGTGGTCGAACAAGTACACATCAGGGTTGAGGAAGCCCGCGAGCAGGGTTCCGCCCGGTCGCAGGACGCGGAAGCACTCACGCCACACCAGTGCCAAGTCTGGTACGAACAGGTTGGAGACCGGATGGAATACGACGTCGAACGTCGCGTCGCCGAAGGCGCTGAGGTCGCGCATGTCGCCTAGAACGGTGCGCAGCTCGAGTCCGTCGCGCGCCGCCACCATCTGGTCCTGGCCGAGCTGGCGGGGTGAGTTGTCGAACACGGTGACCCGCGCCCCTGCGGCGGCGAGGATCGGACCCTGCTGGCCACCGCCGGAGGCCAGGCACAACACGTCCTTGCCGGTCAGGTCCGTCGGCAGCCAGGAGCGGTCGACCGGCTCACGCCCGATGAGAACGATCGACCAGTCGCCCATGCGGGCGCGCTCGACATCCTCGGCACTCACCGGCCTCGTCCACTCGCTGCCCTCTTGGACATACTTGTCCCAGGCTGCCCGATTGTGGGCAACGGGGTCGACAACAATGTCCTGCACGTTTAACTCCCTGCGACAGCCGAGCGGACACCTGCGATACTGACAGTTCGGTGCCGCTAGCCAACACGATTGCAGGGTGCGGGCTCAACTGAATTATCGGGCATCGAGGTTTCCAGGGGTTCGACGGGTGGTCGCGCGGCGGGTGCGTAAGCGCTGGTTTCCGGGGTTGCGGGAATTCGGGCGGCGGCCCGCTGCGCCGCTGCGGTCAGTGAGTAATAGGTGCGTCGGCGTGCGGAACCTGGCCGTTCGGCTCGGGATTCGAGGCGGCTTGTGAGCCAGCCGACTGCTTCCAGGGGATTGAGCTGTTTGTAGGCGGTATGGAATGGAATTCCCGTGGCGGTGTGAATCCGGACTGCGTAAGTTTCCTGGTTGTCGTCAGAAAGTAGGTGGTGTAGGAGGGGCTGCAGAGGCGAAGGGACGCTCAGGTGCCAAATCGGCGTGCCTGGGTGCAGAGTGGTCAGTGCTGCGTGTGCACCATCAATGGTTCTGGCTGCAGTAGTCAGGACATCTCGCCCTGGCATGGGCTCGATGTCGGAGCCGAGGCTGTGACGCATGATTTCCTGGACGCGACTGTCCTTGAGGTGTTGCAAGAGCGTCGTCCCGCGGTCGGTTGGACGCTGGGATCTGTGGCGGCCGGGTCGGTAGAACAGTTGAGCGCCGATGTCGCGTTCCGGTTGGTCGAGCTGGAGAGCGAGAACGGACTGGACGGCGCCCCTCTCCAAAGGCAACGGTGTCGCACGCAGAAGGACGCCATCTCGAACAACCAGTCCCTGCGGTAGCCGGCGAGGAAGCGGACGTTCTCCAGCTCATGAGGATCCGGTTCGCTCCAGACCTCGTAACGCCGCCCGCGGGAGGCGACCGCCGCACGAGTCCACGCGCACGCGAACGCGACCTTCGGCCGTTCCAGTCGATGCCGAGGCTTGACATCCACGAGCACTGGCCCGTCATCGGTCAACAGCGGATAGTCCGGGACGTGCCGCCGCAGCCTGCCCTCCACCACTGCCTTGAGCAGGAAAGGCTGAGCGACGACCTGCCGGACGTCCGGAGCGAAGTCCGCGAACAGCAGCCGTGCCGGCTCCAGCCGCGACTCGTAGATCACGTGGTCGCGTACCGTCGCCGCCCAGTACGTGTCCGAGGGGTGCTGCCGGCCCTTGTACCGGCGAAACGTCCGCCACGGCTGTGCGTGGCGCAGGAGATCGAGCGGCGCGGACGCCCATTCCGAGTCCTCCACCACGCACTCGTCGGCCTGCCGGACACTCACCCGCGCCGACGCAGCCGAATCTGTCGTGCTCACCGGGCCCCCAGCCCTGCGTTCTCCACGGCGGCCTGATCGGCCCGAACGCTGCCGGCATGCCCCGGTCGTCCGCGTTGATGACGACCGGGACGGTCCGGTGCACGAAGAGGGGAACTGCTCGAGTCAGAGGCATGAATCCCGCTCACCTGTCGTATCCGACACGGCTACGACAGCCCCGCGCGGAATCCGACACGGGGAACGGGATCCCACAGTGCGTCAGCCCCCGTAGGCTCCGCTCGCCGTCAGGCGCAGGGCCGTGTCAATCAGGGGCACGTGGCTGAAGGCCTGCGGGAAGTTGCCGACCTGGCGCTGCAGGCGCGGGTCCCACTCCTCGGCGAGCAGGCCCAGGTCGTTGCGCAGGGACAGCAGCTTCTCGAAGAGCTTGCGCGCCTCGTCCACCCGGCCGATCATCGCCAGGTCGTCGGCCATCCAGAACGAGCAGGCGAGGAAGGCGCCCTCGTCACCGGGCAGGCCGTCGACGCCCTCGTCCTTGCCGTCCGTCGGGTAGCGCAGGATGAAGCCGTCCGACGTGGACAGCTCCCGCTGGATGGCCTCGATGGTGCCGATGACCCGCTTGTCGTCCGGCGGCAGGAAGCCCATCTGCGGGATCAGCAGCAGCGAGGCGTCCAGCTCCCGGGAGCCGTAGGACTGCGTGAAGGTGTTGCGCTCCTCGTCGTAGCCCTTCTCGCACACGTCCCGGTGGATGTCGTCGCGCAGCTGCTTCCAGCGCTCCAGCGGGCCGTCCGCGTCGCCGGACTCGATCAGCTTGATGGTGCGGTCGACGGCGACCCAGGCCATCACCTTGGAGTGCACGAAGTGGCGGCGCGGGCCGCGCACCTCCCAGATGCCCTCGTCCGGCTCCTGCCAGTGGTCCTCCAGGTAGCGGATCAGCTTCAGCTGGAGCACGGAGGCGTAGTCGTTGCGGGCCAGTCCCGTCATGTGGGCCAGATGCAGGGCCTCGGTGACCTCGCCGTACACGTCCAGCTGGAGCTGGTGGGCCGCCCCGTTGCCGACCCGGACCGGCGTGGAGTTCTCGTAGCCGGGCAGCCAGTCCAGCTCCGCCTCGCCGAGCTCGCGCTCGCCGGCGATGCCGTACATGATCTGCAGGTTCTCCGGGTCGCCGGCGACCGCGCGCAGCAGCCACTCGCGCCAGGCGCGGGCCTCCTCGCGGTAGCCGGTGCGCAACAGCGAGGACAGGGTGATCGCCGCGTCGCGCAGCCAGGTGTAGCGGTAGTCCCAGTTGCGGACGCCGCCGATCTCCTCGGGCAGGGAGGTGGTCGGCGCGGCGACGATGCCGCCGGTGGGGGCGTACGTCAGCGCCTTCAGCGTGATCAGGGAGCGGATCACGGCCTCGCGGTAGGGACCGTGGTACGTACAGTGCTCGACCCACTCGCGCCAGAAGTCCTCCGTCGCCGTCAGCGACTGCTCGGGCTCCGGCAGCGGTGGCGGCTGCTTGTGCGAGGGCTCCCAGGAGATGGTGAACGCGATCCGGTCACCCGGAGCGACCGTGAAGTCCGCGTACGTGGTCAGCGCCTTGCCGTAGGTCTCGGCCTCCGTGTCGAACCACACGGAGTCGGGGCCCGCGACGGCCACCGTGCGCCCCTCGTGCTTGTGCACCCACGGCACGACCCGGCCGTAGCTGAACCGCATCCGCAGTTCCGAGCGCATCGGCACCCGGCCGGAGACGCCCTCCACGATCCGGATCAGCTGCGGGGCGCCGTCACGCGGCGGCATGAAATCGGTCACGCGGACCGTGCCGCGCGGGGTGTCCCACTCGGATTCCAGGATCAGCGAGTCGCCGCGGTAGCCGCGCCGCGTGGCGGTGGGCGGCTGGGTGCCGGGGGCGTAGGCGGGTCCGAGCCGCCAGAAGCCGTGTTCCCCGGTGCCCAGCAGACCGGCGAAGATGGCATGCGAGTCGAAGCGGGGCAGGCACAGCCAGTCGACTGTGCCGTCCCGGCAGACCAGGGCAGCGGTCTGCATGTCTCCGATGAGTGCGTAGTCTTCGATGCGCCCGGCCACGTGCAACTCCAGTCGAACGGCCACGTCACCCCGCGTGGGGGCGGTCGCTAGTGCGGTCAAGGGGGGTTTGTCATGCGTCGTTGAACCATGAAGCAAAGCAGCCGTCCGGCCGTGAAGCCAAACGCTGCGCCGCAAATGACAATTGTTGCTCAACGAACTGACGAGCTCTCGTTGTTCCGGCGCTGACGGGCGGGGGTGGTGCCGTGTCGCCGGGCGGGCTCGGCAGCGAACGTCCGAGCAGGATACGACGCACGCTGATGATCCGTGTGCCCCTCCGGGCAACGCTCCTGCGCCGAACGGGTGATCGCCGGGTGAGAATCCGGCGGGCCGCGCGTGTCCGTGTCCGTGTGGACGCGGAGCGTGGCCGGAAGCCGTCGCTCTCCGGCGCTGATACGCTGGTAGCCCGTGGACCGGTGGGAGAAAAACCCCGGAACCGCAGCGACGGCGCCGCCGACGACAACCCGGGACGACCGGACCGTACGACGGACGCACCGCACTCCAGATCGCGACCACGGGAGCCCCCTCTTGGCCATGCCGCCCAAATCCTCGACGACCAAGCACATCTTCGTCACCGGGGGTGTCGCCTCCTCGCTCGGCAAGGGACTGACCGCCTCCAGCCTCGGCATGCTGCTCAAGGCACGGGGCCTCAGGGTCGTGATGCAGAAGCTCGACCCGTACCTCAACGTCGACCCTGGCACGATGAACCCGTTCCAGCACGGTGAGGTCTTCGTCACCAACGACGGCGCCGAGACCGACCTGGACATCGGTCACTACGAGCGCTTCCTCGACCGCGACCTGGACGGCTCCGCCAACGTCACCACCGGCCAGGTGTACTCGACGGTGATCGCCAAGGAGCGGCGCGGCGAGTACCTGGGCGACACGGTGCAGGTCATCCCGCACATCACCAACGAGATCAAGCACCGCATCCGCCGCATGGCGACGGACGAGGTGGACGTCGTGATCACCGAGGTCGGCGGCACGGTCGGCGACATCGAGTCGCTGCCGTTCCTGGAGACCGTCCGCCAGGTCCGGCACGAGGTCGGCCGCGACAACGTCTTCGTGGTGCACATCTCCCTCCTGCCCTACATCGGCCCCTCGGGCGAGCTGAAGACCAAGCCCACCCAGCACAGCGTGGCCGCCCTGCGCAACATCGGTATCCAGCCGGACGCGATCGTCCTGCGCTGCGACCGTGAGGTACCCACGGCGATCAAGCGCAAGATCTCCCTGATGTGCGACGTCGACGAGGCGGCCGTGGTGGCCTGCCCCGACGCCCGCTCGATCTACGACATCCCCAAGGTGGTCCACACCGAGGGCCTGGACGCCTACGTCGTCCGCAAGCTGGACCTGCCGTTCCGCGACGTGGACTGGTCGACCTGGGACGACCTGCTCGACCGCGTACACAACCCCGAGCACGAGATCGTCATGGCCCTGGTCGGCAAGTACATCGACCTGCCCGACGCCTATCTCTCGGTCACCGAGGCGCTGCGCGCGGGCGGCTTCGCCAACCGGGCCCGCGTGAAGATCAAGTGGGTCACGTCCGACGACTGCAAGACCCCGGCCGGCGCCAAGGCGCAGCTCGGCGACGTCGACGCCATCTGCATCCCAGGCGGTTTCGGCGACCGCGGCGTGCTCGGCAAGGTCGGCGCGATCAAGTACGCCCGCGAGAACAGGATCCCGCTGCTCGGCCTGTGCCTGGGCCTGCAGTGCATCGTGGTCGAGGCCGCGCGCAACCTGGCCGGCATCACCGACGCCAACTCCACCGAGTTCGACCCCGCCACCGCCCACCCGGTCATCTCCACGATGGCCGAGCAGCTGGACATCGTGGCCGGCGAGGGCGACATGGGCGGCACGATGCGGCTCGGCATGTACCCGGCCAAGCTGGCCGAGGGCTCCATCGTGCGCGAGGTGTACGACGGCAAGGAGTACGTCGAGGAGCGCCACCGTCACCGCTACGAGGTGAACAACGCCTACCGCGCGGAACTGGAGAAGAAGGCCGGCATCGTCTTCTCGGGCACCTCTCCGGACGGCAAGCTCGTCGAGTACGTCGAGTACCCGCGCGAGGTCCACCCCTACCTGGTCGCCACCCAGGCGCACCCGGAGCTGCGCTCGCGCCCGACCCGCCCGCACCCGCTGTTCGCCGGGCTGGTCAAGGCCGCGGTCGAGCGGAAGACGGCGAAGTAGCACACCGGTTGTACGGTGGCCGGGACGTGTCCATCCAACAGGGCGCGTCCCGGCTTCTTCTCGTACGTCTGGAAGGACAGGGCATGACGGGCACGACCATCAAGGACACCCCCGAGGAGTGGGAGGTCCGGGCCACGCAGACTCCCTTCCGGGGCAAGAAGACCTCCGTCCGCACGGACGAGGTGGTCATGCCCGACGGTTCCGTGGCGAGCCGCGACTACCAGGTCCACCCCGGCTCCGTGGCCGTCCTCGCCCTGGACGACGAGGGCCGGGCGCTGGTGATCCGCCAGTACCGGCACCCGGTGCGCGAGAAGCTCTGGGAGATCCCGGCCGGCCTGCTCGACGTGCCCGGCGAGAACCCGCTGCACGCCGCCCAGCGCGAGCTGTACGAGGAGGCGCACGTCAAGGCCGAGGACTGGCGGGTGCTGACCGACGTCTACACCACCCCCGGCGGCTGCGACGAGGCCGTGCGGATCTTCCTCGCCCGGAACCTGTCCGAGGCCGACGGCGAGCGCTTCGAGGTCGAGGACGAAGAGGCCGACATGGAGCTGGAGCGGGTGCCCGTCGCGGACCTGGTCCGGGGGGTGCTCGCGGGCGACCTGCACAACAACTGCCTCGTCGTGGGCGTGCTCTCGCTGGTCGCGGCGGAACACGGCGACGGGCTGGACGCGCTGCGCCCGGCCGAGGCACCGTGGCCGGCCCGCCCGTTCGAGGCCTGACGGCGGGTTCCGGGCCCCGGGTGGCGCCCGCGCGCCCCCGAACGGCCCTGAGTGGCGCTCGCACAGCCCCTTGCGGTGTGACGATCGGTTGATCCGATCAGGGGATGCGTCCGCCGTGCTCCACCCGGTACGTAGCACAGCGTGAACTAGGCTCGGGAAACGCCCGAACCGGAGTTCCGGCGGGCGCCGGCGTGCGGTGGGATCGGGAGCGTGGCCCGTGACGGATCAGGCGGTGGACACGGACGGTGTACGGCTGTCGGGCGGCCCTGCCGAGGAGACTCGGTTCCTGGGCCGCACCCGCGAGCTGAAGCAGCTGCGGGCCGACATCGAGCGAGCGGGCCTGGACACCCTCTCCGGCCGCAAAGCCCCCCGCGCGCGCGTGCTGCTCATCGCGGGCAGGCCCGGTTCCGGCCGCACCGCGCTCGCCGAGGAGCTCGTCGCCCAGGTCGCCGACCGTTACCCCGACGGGGTGCTGCGGGCCCGGCTGACCGAGCCGGACGGCAGGCGCGTGCCGGTCGCGCGCCTCGCCCGTGACCTGCTCACCGAACTGGACCGCCCCACCCCGCCCGGCGCCTGCGCGGACGACCTCACCGCCGCCCTGCGCGAGGCGCTCACCGACCGCCGGGTCCTGCTGCTGCTCGACGACGCCGCCGACGCGGAGCAGGTCGACGCCCTGCTCCCGGACAGTCCGGACTGTCTGGCCGTCGCCGTCTCCGGGGGTCCGCTGACCGGCATCGCGGACGTCCGCCCGTGCACGCTGGGGGGTCTGGACACCAAGTCGGCCGTGGAGCTGCTGTCCCGGTTCACCGGCTCGGTCCGCATCACCGTCGACCCCCGGGCCGCCGAGCAGCTGGCCGAGGTCTGCCAGGCACAGCCCGCCGCCCTCGTCCTGGCCGGCGGCTGGCTCGCCGCCCGGCCCAAGGCGGCCGTCGCCGACCTCGCCCGGCAGGTGCACGCCGAGGACGACCGGGGAACGCCGCTCGGCCGCGTCTTCCGCCTCGTCCACGCGTCGCTGCCCGGCCCCGCCGCCCGGATACTGCGCCTGCTCTGCCTCGCCCCGGCCGGCCTGGTCGACCCGCACACCGCGTCCGCGCTCGCCGGCTGCTCCGTGGGCGACGCGCGCGCCGTCCTCGACGAGTTCGTCGCCCTCGGCCTGCTGCACCCGGTCGGCTCCGCGCTGCCGCAGTACGAGGTCCCCGGCTGCCTGCACCCCCTGCTGAAGGCCCTCGCCGACCGGCACGACCGGCCCGCCGAGCTCCAGCTGGCCCGCGCCCGGATGCTGGAGCGGACGGTGCGGTTGCTGCAGTCGTGCCGGGCGATCACCGAGACCGACAGCGCGCAGGCCCGCGAGAGGCTCGACGGCATGCCGCGGGCCCTGCGCTTCCCCACCCCGAGGGCCGCCGCCGACTGGCTGCGCGCCCGTCGGCCCGCCCTGCTCGCCGCGGCCCGCCTCGCGGTCGCCGACGGGGAGCTGGACACCCTCGCCCGCAGGCTGATGTCCCAGCTGGTGCGGGCCATGGTGGCCCACTTCGGCACCCAGGCGGCGGCGCCCGACCTGTACGACGTCCACCGGCTCGTCCTCGACGTGGCCGAGCGCCGCGACCTGCCCCGGGAGAAGGCGGCGGCCCTGCTGAACCTGGGCGACCTGGACGCCCGCACCGGCCGCACCGCCGAGGCGCTGGTGCGCTACCGGGCCGCGCTGGACTCCGGGCGCGTGGCGGACGACCCGTACGCGACCGGCCGCGCGATGGAATCCGTAGGCGGCGCCCACCTGGAGCTCGGGGACTACGACCGGGCCGCCGACTGGTTCGGCCGGGCCCTCGCCCAGCGGCTCGCCCGGGACGAGCGCGCCGACGCCGCCCGGATCTACGGCCGCATCGCCACCGCCCACACCTACGCCGGCCGCTACGGCGAGGCGGTGCGCTCCTGGCGTGCCGCGGTCGCCGGGTACCGCAGGACCGGCGATCTCCCGGCCCACGCACGGGCGTTGAGCGAGCTCGCCCGGGTCCAGGAGTACGCCGGGCGGCCCGAGGAGTCGCTGCGCACCTGCCAGGAGGCCGTCGAGTGGGCGCGCCGGGCCGAGGACGTCCGGCTCCAGGCCGCGCTGCACCTCAGGCTCGCCGACACGCTCGACCGCCTCGGTGATCCCACGGCTGCGGGCCTGTACCGGGACACGGCCGAGCGCATGTTGAGGGAAGAAGCGGCTGATGCCTGCGAAATCCGTAGCACACCCGATGAAGATTGATGCTTTGAAAGGCTAGACAGCGGGAACACCTTCATTAGACTGGCTCTGCCGCACTTTCTCCTGCGGTCTACCCCGGTGTGCCCGAGCCTGAGCGGGTATGCCTTGTAATAACCCCATTCTCTGAGCCAAGGACCGTGATCCACGTGAAGGTCGGCATTCCCCGCGAGGTCAAGAACAACGAGTTCCGGGTGGCCATCACCCCCGCCGGCGTGCATGAGCTGGTGCGCCACGGTCACCAGGTCTTCGTCGAGCGCGACGCCGGCGTCGGCTCCTCGATCCCCAACGACGAGTACGTCGCCGCCGGCGCGCGGATACTCGACACCGCGGACGAGGTCTGGGCCACCGCCGACCTGCTGCTGAAGGTCAAGGAGCCCGTCGCGGAGGAGTACCACCGCCTCCGCAAGGACCAGACGCTCTTCACCTACCTGCACCTGGCCGCCTCGAAGGAGTGCACGGACGCGCTCATCGAGTCGGGCACCACCGCGATCGCCTACGAGACGGTCGAGCTCCCGAACCGCGCCCTGCCGCTGCTCGCCCCCATGTCCGAGGTCGCGGGCCGCCTGGCCCCGCAGGTCGGCGCCTACCACCTGATGGCCGCCAACGGCGGCCGCGGCGTGCTGCCCGGCGGCGTCCCCGGCGTGCTGGCCGGCAAGGCCGTCGTCATCGGCGGCGGCGTCTCCGGCTGGAACGCCGCGCAGATCGCCATCGGCATGGGCTTCCACGTGACCCTGCTCGACAAGGACATCAACAAGCTCAAGGAAGCCGACAAGATCTTCGGCACGAAGATCCAGACCGTCGTCTCCAACGCCTTCGAGCTGGAGAAGGCCTGCCTGGAGGCCGACCTCGTGATCGGCGCCGTGCTGATCCCGGGCGCCAAGGCCCCGAAGCTGGTCACCAACGAGCTGGTGTCCCGGATGAAGCCCGGAAGTGTCCTTGTCGACATCGCGATCGACCAGGGCGGCTGCTTCGAGGACTCCCACCCGACCACGCACGCCGAGCCGACCTTCCCGGTGCACGGGTCGGTGTTCTACTGCGTCGCCAACATGCCCGGCGCGGTGCCGAACACCTCCACCTACGCGCTGACCAACGCCACGCTGCCGTACATCGTGGAGCTGGCCAACCGCGGCTGGGCCGAGGCGCTGCGCCGCGACCCCGCGCTGGCCAAGGGCCTCAACACCCATGACGGCAAGGTCGTCTACAAGGAGGTCGCCGAGGCCCACGGCCTGGAGCACGTCGAGCTGGACTCGCTGCTCGCCTGAGTCCCGGCACGAACCGCCGGCCGCCGCCGACCACCGTCGGCGGCGGCCGGCGGCCGGTGGAGCGGCCAAGTCGTCGACCGGCAAAGGCGATACGTCAACATCGCCGTCAACCCCACACGCCCGGCCGGACCTTGCCCGACAAGGTCCGGCCGGGTGTGTGTATGGTCACTTTGCGATTCTCGGTCAACTCGCCTCGAACGTAACGCTTCAACCGATTCGCGCACCGGTGAAACCTGCTGTGCGACGGCCGTACGCCCTTGACAGGGGGATGTTTCATTGCCGACACATCGGGCCGGGTCCGGCGGATTGTGTTGCTGCGGACGGCCGACACGCCATAGAGTCGCCGAACGTCGGCATGGTGCCACGCTGACCTGTCTAGAAGTTTCCTGGTCACCAAGGAGGTAAGACGACTTGTGAATGAGTCGACATTTACTCCCGGGGGTGGTCAACCAGGAATGCCTGCACGGGCCCACGGCCCCGGGCGTCTCGAGGCTGTCGGCTCCGTCGCTGTACGCACCTTCGCAGCCGCCCACCAGAGTCCGCAGGCGACTCGGACAGCACACATGAGTATGGATGGCCAACACGTGAACGCCATGGCCGGCGACGGAAGTGGCGCGCCCCACAACCAGTTCGCCGTCTACGACGAACTGCCCGAGGGGCACTTCTACGACCCCGACGCCGAATACGAGCCCGACCCCGAGTACGCGGCCACGCTCGCGCCCGACGCGGCCCGTCAGCGCCGTGAGCGCATCGGTCCGACCGGGCGCCCGCTGCCGTACTTCCCGATCCCGGGTCCGCTGACCGATCACGGCCCGGCGAAGATCATCGCGATGTGCAACCAGAAGGGCGGCGTCGGCAAGACCACGTCGACCATCAACCTGGGTGCCGCGCTCGCCGAGTACGGGCGCCGGGTGCTGCTCGTCGACTTCGACCCGCAGGGCGCGCTGTCGGTGGGTCTCGGTGTCAACCCGATGGAGCTCGACCTCACCGTCTACAACCTGCTCATGGAGCGGGGCATGGCGGCCGACGAGGTGCTGCTGAAGACTGCGGTCCCCAACATGGACCTGCTGCCCAGCAACATCGACCTGTCGGCGGCCGAGGTGCAGCTGGTGAGCGAGGTCGCGCGCGAGTCCACGCTGCAGCGGGCGCTGAAGCCGCTGATGGACGACTACGACTACATCGTCATCGACTGCCAGCCCTCGCTCGGCCTGCTGACGGTCAACGCGCTGACCGCCGCGCACAAGGTGATCGTGCCGCTGGAGTGCGAGTTCTTCGCGCTGCGCGGTGTGGCGCTGCTGACCGAGACCATCGAGAAGGTCCAGGAGCGGCTCAACCCCGACCTGGAGCTCGACGGCATCCTCGCCACGATGTACGACTCGCGCACGGTGCACAGCCGTGAGGTGCTCGCGCGGGTCGTCGAGGCGTTCGACGACCACGTCTACCACACGGTCATCGGGCGCACGGTCCGCTTCCCGGAGACCACGGTCGCCGGTGAGCCGATCACCACGTACGCCTCCAACTCCGTCGGTGCCGCCGCCTACCGCCAGCTCGCCAGGGAGGTGCTCGCCCGGTGTCACGCCGAGTGAGTCTGCCGGGGGCCGACGAACTCTTCCGCACGACAGGGGGAACGGCGCTCCAGGCGTCCACCCCGCGGCGGCCGGCGGGCGGCGACGCCCGGGTACCGGCTCCGGCGGGGGAGAGCGACCGGGCCGCCGAGGACGCGCCGCAGTCGGTGCCCGCCCAGGGCGGCGACGGCGAGGGCGCGGAGCACGCGGCGGCGGGCGTGGACCCGGCCGGTGAGTCGCGCAGCCGGGGCGCGGAGCGCTCGGCGCGGCGCCCCGGCTCCGGGACGGACGCGCAGGAAGGTTCTGCCGCCGCCCAGCCCCGCAAGCGCGGCCGGACCGCCTCGCGGCGTCCCAGCGGCCGTGAACGGCACGACGAGAAGATCACCGTGTACGTCTCCGCCGAGGAGCTCATGGATCTGGAGCACGCCCGGCTGGTGCTGCGGGGCGAGCACGGGCTGGCCGTGGACCGCGGCCGGATCGTCCGCGAGGCGGTCGCCGTGGTCCTCGCCGACCTGGAGAGCCGCGGGGACGCCAGCATCCTCGTACGGCGGCTGCGCGGGCGCTAGCGGTAGCCTGCCGGGGCCATGACCTCGAACGACGCTTCCCGCCCCGGTGCCCCCGCCGGCCGTCGGCGCACCCTGGGAAGGGGACCGGGGACGCCACGGGTGGCCCCGCCCGCGGAGACGACGCCCGGCACCGAGCGGGTGGCCCCCGCCGGGTCCCGTCCCGCGGAGACGGCGTCCGCGGCGGAGCCGGTTCTCGGGGCCCCGGAGACCTCCCGTACGGCAGCCGAGCCGGACGCGGCGCACGCCGGTCGGAAAGCCGCCGCGCAGGAGGACCCGGAAGCGCCGACGAGCGGGCCGCCGGAGGCCACCGGGGTGGAGGACTCGTCGTCGGGCGGGACGGCGTCCCGTGCGGCAGCCGGGCCGGAGGCCGGGACGAGGGCGTCCGCCACCGCTTCGGAGGGTCCCGGGCCGGGCAACGGCCCGAGCCCGTCACCGGAGGCCCGGGAGCCCGTGCACGCGGCCCCGGCGGCCTCGCCGCCGCGCGGGCCCGAGGCGTCGCCGGCACCCGGCGCGGCGCCCCACGGTGCCCCCGAGGACGCGGGCGACGGGGTCTTCAAGGTCCGGCTCGCCAACTTCGAGGGGCCCTTCGACCTGCTCCTCCAGCTCATCGCCAAGCACAAGATGGACGTCACCGAGGTCGCGCTCTCCGAGGTGACCGACGAGTTCATGGCGCACATCCGGGCGATGGACCCGGACTGGGACCTGGACGAGACGACCGAGTTCCTGGTCGTCGCGGCCACCCTGCTCGACCTGAAGGCGGCCCGGCTGCTGCCCGCCGCCGAGGTGGAGGACGAGGCCGACCTGGCGCTGCTGGAGGCCCGCGACCTGCTCTTCGCGCGGCTGTTGCAGTACCGCGCGTACAAACAGATCGCGGAGATCTTCAACGGGCGCCTGGAGGCCGAGGCCCGCCGTCACCCCCGTACCGTCGGCCTGGAACCCCACCACGCCGCGCTGCTGCCCGAGGTCGTCATCAGCATCGGCCCCGAGGGGTTCGCCGAACTCGCCGTGAAGGCGATGCGGCCCAGGCCGCAGCCGCAGGTGTACGTCGAGCACATCCACGCGCCCCTGGTCAGCGTGCAGGAGCAGGCCCGGATCGTCGTGGCCCGGCTGCGGGAGCTGGGCGAGGCGAGCTTCGACGTCCTGGTGGAGGACACCGAGGACACCCTGACCGTCGTGGCCCGTTTCCTGGCCCTGCTGGAGCTGTACCGGGAGAAGGCCGTCGCGCTGGACCAGGAGACCGCGCTCGGCGATCTGCTGGTGCGCTGGACCGGCGGGGACGGCGACGCCGGGCCGGCGGTGACCGACGAGTTCGACCGGCCGCCCGGGGAGAACGGGAAGACCGAGGAGGAGCGGGCATGAGTGACGAGACCACGGCGTTTCCGGACGGGCCGGGTGACGTCGCCGCCCTCGACCTCAGGCCCGCCCTCGAGGCCGTCCTCATGGTCGTCGACGAACCCGTGACCGAGGAGCACCTCGCGAAGGTCCTCCGGCGGCCCCGGCGGCAGATCGCGGACGCGCTGCGCGAGCTGGCCGACGAGTACACCGCCCAGGGCCGCGGCTTCGAGCTCAGGTTCGTCGCGGGCGGCTGGCGCTTCTACACCCGCCCCGAGTACGCCGCGGCCGTCGAGGGCTTCGTCCTGGACGGGCAGCACGCCCGCCTCACCCAGGCCGCGCTGGAGACCCTCGCCGTGGTCGCCTACCGCCAGCCGGTCAGCCGCAGCCGCGTCTCCGCGGTGCGCGGTGTGAACTGCGACGGCGTGATGCGCACCCTCCTGCAGCGGGGTCTGGTGGAGGAGGCGGGCACGGAACCCGAAACAGGTGCGATCCTGTACGTGACGACGAACTACTTCCTGGAGCGGATGGGCCTGCGCGGCCTGGACGAGCTCCCCGAGCTCGCGCCCTTCCTCCCGGAGGCGGCGGCGATCGAGGCCGAGACGCTGGAAGGGGTCCCGTCGTTCGATCCGGACGCCCCGGATTCCGAGGACGCAGACGACAAGACGGAACTTTGATGCGAAGCAGCAGCGGCAGGAACAGCAGCGGAAACAACGGCGGGAGCCGTGGTGGCAACAGCGGCGGCCGCGGCGGGAGCGGCGGTGGCCGCGGCAACTACCGCGGCGCCGGTAACAGCCGCGACGACAGGCAGGGCGGCCGTCCGAAGAGGCCCCGCCCGGAGGAGCGGCGCTACGACGTGGGCCCCGGCGCCACCCAGGACGGCCCGAAGTCGGGACGCGGCCCCGCGGCCCGCGGTGGCGCGAAGGGCGGCCCGAAGAAGCCCCTGCAGCGTGGGCGCAGCGTCCCGGCCACGTCCCGCGAGTACGAGACGCGGGCCGAGGAGCGCAACCGCGAGCGGTACGCGGGCAAGAAGGACGTCAGGCTGCCCAAGACCTTCCCGGGCGCCGAGCAGGAGGGCGAGCGGCTGCAGAAGGTCCTCGCGCGCGCGGGCTACGGCTCCCGGCGGGCCTGCGAGGAGCTGATCGAGCAGGCGCGCGTCGAGGTCAACGGCGAGATCGTGCTGGAGCAGGGCAAGCGGGTCGACCCGGAGAAGGACGAGGTCAAGGTCGACGGCCTGACCGTCGCGACGCAGTCGTACCAGTTCTTCTCGCTCAACAAGCCCGCCGGCGTCGTCTCCACCATGGAGGACCCGGAGGGCCGGCAGTGCCTCGGTGACTACGTCACCAACCGCGAGACCCGTCTCTTCCACGTCGGACGGCTCGACACCGAGACCGAGGGTGTCATCCTGCTCACCAACCACGGCGAGCTGGCGCACCGCCTGACCCACCCGAAGTACGGCGTGAAGAAGACCTACCTCGCGCACATCGTGGGCCCGATCCCGCGCGACCTCGGCAAGCGGCTGAAGGACGGCATCCAGCTGGAGGACGGGTACGCGCGCGCGGACCACTTCCGGGTCGTGGAGCAGACCGGCAAGAACTACCTGGTCGAGGTCACCCTCCACGAGGGCCGCAAGCACATCGTCCGCCGGATGCTGGCGGAGGCGGGCTTCCCCGTGGACAAGCTCGTGCGCACCGCCTTCGGCCCGATCACGCTGGGCGACCAGAAGTCGGGCTGGCTGCGCCGGCTGTCCAACACGGAGGTCGGGATGCTGATGCAGGAGGTCGACCTCTAAGGGATCCGGGGCTTCCAGGGCTTCCAGGGCTTCCAGGGCTTGTGACGGGCGGCCACCCCCTTTTATAGTCTCAGTGACTATTAAGGGGGTGGCCGCCCGTGCTCGGCTACGACAAGCACGCCTTCGAGCCCTTCGCCGTCACCGTCGACCTCGCCGTCCTCACGCTCCGCGCGGGCGCGCTGCACGTGCTGCTCGTCGAGCGGGGACAGGAGCCGTACGCCGGCCGCTGGGCCCTGCCCGGCGGTTTCCTGCTGCCCGAGGAGTCGGCGGAGGCGGCGGCCCGCCGCGAGCTGGCCGAGGAGACGGGCCTCACGGACGTGACCGGGCTGCACCTGGAACAGCTGCGGACCTACAGCGAGCCGGACCGGGACCCCCGGATGCGGGTCGTGTCCGTCGCGTTCACGGCGCTGCTGCCCGACCCTCCCGAGCCGCGCGCCGGCACCGACGCCGCCGAGGCCCGCTGGGTCCCGTACGACAGGGCCCGCGGCCTCGCCTTCGACCACGACCGGATCCTGGCCGACGCCCGCGAACGCGTCGGCGCCAAGCTCGAGTACACCTGCCTGGCCACCGCCTTCTGCCCGGCCGAGTTCACGCTCGGTGAGCTCCAGCAGGTCTACGAGACGGTGTGGGGGACCGCGCTCGACCGGCCCAACTTCCGGCGCAAGGTCCTCGCCACCCCCGGCTTCGTCGAACCGGTCCCCGGCGCCGCCCGCCTGACCGGAGGCCGCGGCAAACCGGCCGCGCTGTACCGCGCCGGCCCGGCCACCGCCCTGCACCCGCCCCTGCTCCGCACCCCTCGGGAAGGACGCCCCGCATGACCACGACCACCGTCACCAAGCGCGCCGCCACCGGCGCGCTCACCGGACTCGCCCTCGGGGACGCGCTGGGCTTCCCCACCGAGTTCAACGACGTCCCGTCGATCCTCGCCAAGTGCGGCCCCTGGCGTCGGATGGAGCTGCCCCGGCCCGCGATCGTCACCGACGACACCCAGATGACGCTGGCGCTGGGCAAGGGGCTGCGGACGGCGATGGACCGGGGACCGCTCGGCCCCAAGCGGATGGAACGGCCGGTGCGCGAGGAGTTCGTCGACTGGTACCAGTCGCCGGAGAACAACCGGGCGCCGGGCAACACCTGCCTCCGGGCCTGCAACCTCCTCAAGAACCCGGACCGCCCCTGGCAGGACGCCAGCCAGATCCACTCCAAGGGCTGCGGCGCCAACATGCGCGTCGCTCCGGTCGGGCTTGCCCCCGGACTGAGCGACGAACAGCGCGCCGGCGCCGCCCAGTTGCAGTCCGCGCTCACCCACGGGCACCCCACCGCGCTCGCCGCCTCCGACCTCACCGCGCACGCCGTACGACTGCTCGCCGAGGGCGCCGAGCCGACCGGGCTGGTCGGGCTGCTGCGGTCGTACGCCTACGACAACCGCACCCGCTACCACGAGCGCTGGCTCGGCGACCTGTGGACCCGCGCCCAGGACCCCACGCCCGAGCACTTCATCGCCCGCGGCTGGGACGAGTGCCTGGCGGTACTCGACCGGCTCCAGCACGCGGTGCGCACCGTCTCGCCGGAGACCGACCCGTGCCTTGCGGTCGGCGAGGGCTGGATCGCCGAGGAGGCCATGGCGGCCGGGCTGCTCTGCTTCCTGCTCTTCGTCGACGAGCCGCTGACCGCCCTGCGCCGCGGCGCCTGCACCTCGGGCGACTCCGACTCCATCGCCTGCCTCGCGGGCGCCTTCGCGGGCGCCCACCTGGGCGCCGACGCGTGGCCGGCCGAGTGGGCCGACCGCATCGAGTACCGGGCCGACCTGCTGGAGCTGGGGATGCTCTGGGACGCCTGAGCCGGAGGACGTCAGCCCCGCCCGGCCCCCTCCAGGGCCGAGGCGCGGCGGGTGCGGACGAGGAAGTCCTCCACGCGGTGCCGGTCCGGTTCCTCGGGCAGCGGGCTGCGGCGGACGGCCTCCTCGCCCTCCTCCGCCAGGCGGGCCATCCGGGACTCCACCTCCGGCCAGGGCACCTCGCCCCGCCTCACGGCGAGCAGCGCCTCGCGCCGGTCGCCGACGTCGACGGTGAGGGTTCCCGTGCGCAGCAGGTCGCGGGCGGACTCCAGCAGCCGCAGCAGGTGCATGGCGTGCTTCCAGCGCGGGGCGCCGTGCGTGCGCACGTCGGCGTCCAGCTCGCGGCGCCGGCCGTGGGCGATGGGGGCACCGCCCGCGCGAGCGAAGCCGAGCGTGGGGGAGGGTGAACGTCGCGTGGACCCGGCGGGACAGGAACGCCCCGCGCAGGGCGAGGAGTTCACGGCCGGTCTCGTCGGCGTACTCCACGAGCGGGGAGTACAGGCACTCCAGGATGTTCGGGTTCGCGCGCAGCGCCAGCTCGCAGAAGCGCTCCAGCTCCCAGCCGAACTGCTCCTCGGCCGGCCCCTCGACGTGGGCCGGCGGCTTCTCGAAGCGCCAGAACAGCGGGGTCGGGGCGAGGAAGACGCCCCGACGGTCCGTTTCGCTGTCCTCCGTCGCCAGGCCGAAGGCGCGCGACCCCATGACACAGGCGTAGATCGTGTGGTCGCGTACCAGCGTCTCGGGATGCATGCCCGGGAGCGTACGTCGGCCTCTCACACCAGGCGGACCGAATTTCCCTCCACGGTGATCCGCTTCTCGGGCAGCGGCTTCGTCGCCGGGCCCCGCTCCACCGCGCCGTCGGTGATGGCGAACCTGCTGCCGTGGCAGGCGCAGTCGATGGTGCCGTCGCGCACCTGGGACACGATGCAGCCCTGGTGGGTGCAGACCGCGGAGAAGGCCTTGAAGTCGCCCTTCTCCGGCTGGGTCACCACGATCTTCTCGGCGTCGAAGATCTTGCCACCGCCGACCGGGATGTCACTCGTCGGGGCCAGCTCCCGCCCCGGCGGGGCGGTCGGGGAGCCGGTGTTCCCGGCTCCGCCCCCGTCCCCACCCCCTCCGCCGCAGCTCACGGCGAGCGTCGCCGCGCCCGTGCAGAGAAGGACCGTACGGCGGGTCGGACTGTGCGTCATGTCGTCGCTCCGGGAGTGAGGGGGATGAGAGGGTGGTGGCCGGGGCCGGGACCAGCGTCTCAGGAGGCGGGCGCCGGGCACCGGCCCGGCACGGGCTGACTACGCTGGACGGACCAAGAGCCGAACGCACGTCAGCAAGGAGCATCGCCGTGGCGGTACGAGCGGTCCGGGGCGCCGTCCAACTGGAACGGGACGAGGCCGGGCACATGAACGAGCGGGTCGCGGCCCTGCTGACCGCTGTCCTGGAGCGCAACGGGCTGACCGGCGACGACCTGATCAGCATCTGGTTCACGGCCACGCCCGACCTGCACAGCGACTTCCCGGCCGCCGCCGCCCGGGGGCTCGGCATCACCGACGTCCCGCTGATCTGTGCCCAGGAACTGGACGTCGAGGGCGCCATGCCGCGCGTCGTCCGGATCCTCGCCCACATCGAGTCCGACCGGCCCCGCGCCGAGATCGCCCACGTCTACCTGGGCGCCGCCGCGGCCCTGCGCAAGGACATCGCCCAGTGAGAACCGCACTCGTCATCGGCACCGGCCTCATCGGCACCTCCGCCGCCCTCGCCCTGACCGCACGGGGCGTCGTCGTGCACCTCGCCGACCGGGACCCCGAGCAGGCCCGTACCGCCGCCGCCCTCGGCGCCGGCACCGACGAGGCCCCCGAAGGGCCCGTCGACCTCGCGATCGTCGCCGCCCCGCCGGCCCTGGTCGCCGACGTGCTCGCCGACGCCATGGGGCGCGGGCTCGCCCGCGGCTACATCGACGTGGCCAGCGTCAAGGGCGGCCCCCGGCGCGAACTGGAGGCGCGCGGGGCCGACCTCTCCGCGTACATCGGCACCCACCCCATGTCCGGCCGTGAGAAGTCCGGCCCGCTGGCCGCCACCGGCGACCTCTTCGAGGGCCGCCCGTGGGTGCTGACCCCGACCCGGGACACCGACACCGAGGTCCTCAACCTCGCGCTGGAACTGGTCTCGCACTGCCGGGCCGTGCCGGTCGTGATGGACGCCGACGCCCACGACCGCGCCGTGGCGCTCGTCTCCCACATGCCCCACCTGGTCTCCAGCATGGTCGCCGCCCGCCTGGAGCACGCCGAGGAGGCCGCCGTACGGCTGTGCGGGCAGGGCATCCGCGACGTGACCCGGATCGCCGCCTCCGACCCCCGGATGTGGATCGACATCCTCTCCGCGAACCCGGGGCCGGTCGCCGACCTGCTCGGCGACGTCGCCGCCGACCTGGAGGAGACGGTGCGGGCCCTGCGCTCCCTGCAGTCCTCCGACGACGACAAGCGCCGCGAGGGCAGCGCCGGCATCGAGGCGGTCCTGCGGCGCGGCAACGCCGGCCAGGTCCGGGTCCCCGGCAAGCACGGCTCCGCGCCGCGCGTCTACGAGACCGTCGTCGTCCTCATCGACGACCAGCCGGGACAGCTCGCCCGCATCTTCGCGGACGCGGGCCGGGCCGGCGTCAACATCGAGGACGTGCGGATCGAGCACGCCACCGGGCAGCAGGCCGGCCTGGTGCAGCTGATGGTGGAGCCGAAGGCCGCCGCCGCGCTGACGGCGGCCCTGAAGGAACGGGGCTGGGCGATCCGGCAGTGACGCACGAGGCCGCGCGGGATCAGGCGCCTGTCGGAGGGGCCCCGCCGACCCAGTAACCTGGTGCGGGACGCGCTCGCGTCCCGCACACCACCCACCGCACCGCACCAGGAAGGTGTCCCCTCGTGGAGAACGGCGCCGCCCCGACCGCCCCGGCCGTGATTGTCGCCATCGACGGCCCCTCCGGCACGGGCAAGTCGAGCACGTCGAAGGCCGTCGCCGCGCGGCTCGGCCTGAGCTACCTGGACACCGGCGCCCAGTACCGGGCGATCACCTGGTGGATGGTGACCAACGGCATCGACATAGCCGACCCGCACGCCGTCGCGGCCGCGGCCGGCAAGCCCGAGATCGTGTCCGGCACCGACCCGGCGGGCCCGACCATCGCGGTCGACGGAGTGGACGTGGCCGGCCCGATCCGCACCCAGGAGATCACCTCCAAGGTGAGCGCGGTCAGCGCCGTCCCCGAGGTGCGGGCCCGGATCACCGAGCTGCAGCGCACCATCGCCGCCGCCGCCGAGCGGGGCATCGTCGTCGAGGGCCGCGACATCGGCACGACCGTGCTGCCCGACGCCGACCTGAAGATCTTCCTGACCGCCTCGCCGGAGGCCCGCGCCGCCCGGCGCAGCGGCGAGCTCAAGGACGCCGACGTGCAGGCCACCCGCGAGGCCCTGATCAAGCGGGACGCGGCCGACTCCAGCCGCAAGACCTCGCCGCTCGCCAAGGCGGACGACGCGGTCGAGGTGGACACCACCGACCTCACCCTCCCGCAGGTCATCGAGTGCGTCGTCACCCTCGTCGAGGAGAAGCGGGCGGGTAAGTGACCTCACCCTCCGTCCCCTCCGAGAAGGGCGCCGAGGTCGGGCGGCGCATCGGCGTCGGCCTGATGTACGGCCTGTGGAAGCCGCGCGTGCTCGGCGCCTGGCGGGTGCCCACGACCGGCCCGCTGATCTTCGCCGTCAACCACGCGCACAACATCGACGGCCCGATGGTCATGGGCGTGGCGCCCCGGCCGACGCACTTCCTGATCAAGAAGGAGGCGTTCGTCGGACCGCTCGGGCAGTTCCTGACCGGCATCGGCCAGCTGAAGGTGGACCGCCACTCCACCGACCGCGCGGCCATCGCCCGGGCGCTCGGCGTGCTGGAGAGCGGCGGCGTGCTGGGCATCTTCCCGGAGGGCACCCGCGGCGAGGGCGACTTCGCGTCGCTGCGCGCCGGCCTCGCCTACTTCGCCCTGCGCGGCGGCGCCCCGATCGTCCCGGTCGCCGTCCTGGGAAGTTCCGAGCGGCCCGGACGGTTGATAAAGGCACTACCGCCCCTGCGCTCCCGCGTCGACGTCGTCTTCGGCGACCCCTTCGACGCGGGCGACGGCAGCGGACGACGCACCCGCAAGGCGCTGGACGAGGCGACCGAACGCATCCAGAAGCAGCTCACCGCGCACCTGGAAAACGCCAGGCGGCTCACCGGCCGCCGGGCGACACTTCAGTAGTGGACCACCGGCACAGGGCCGGCCCACCGATCACCACGATGAACGAGGTACGGACTTCATGAACGACGACATCCACTCCGAGGGTTCGGGCGAGGAGCACGACCACGGGGCGCTTGGCGACGCCGAGTACGCGCAGTTCATGGAGCTCGCCGCGGAAGAGGGCTTCGACCTGGAGGAGGTCGAGGGCGCCATCGAGGCGGCCGGGCACGGCCCGCTGCCCGTCCTCGCCGTCGTCGGCCGTCCCAATGTCGGCAAGTCGACCCTGGTGAACCGCATCATCGGCCGCCGCGAGGCGGTCGTCGAGGACAAGCCCGGTGTCACCCGCGACCGCGTCACCTACGAGGCCGAATGGGCCGGGCGCCGCTTCAAGGTCGTCGACACCGGCGGCTGGGAGCAGGACGTCCTCGGCATCGACGCCTCCGTCGCCGCCCAGGCCGAGTACGCGATCGAGGCCGCCGACGCGGTCGTCTTCGTCGTGGACGCCAAGGTCGGCGCCACCGACACCGACGAGGCGGTCGTACGGCTGCTGCGCAAGGCCGGCAAGCCCGTCGTGCTGTGCGCCAACAAGGTGGACGGCCCGAGCGGCGAGGCGGACGCCTCCTACCTGTGGTCGCTGGGACTGGGAGAGCCCCACCCGGTCTCCGCGCTGCACGGCCGCGGCACCGGCGACATGCTGGACAAGGTCCTGGAGGCCCTGCCCGAGGCTCCGGCCCAGACCTTCGGCACCGCCGTGGGCGGCCCGCGCCGCGTGGCCCTGATCGGCCGGCCCAACGTCGGCAAGTCGTCGCTGCTGAACAAGGTGGCGGGCGAGGAGCGCGTCGTCGTCAACGAACTCGCCGGCACCACCCGCGACCCGGTCGACGAGCTGATCGAGCTCGGCGGCAAGACCTGGAAGTTCGTCGACACGGCGGGCATCCGCAAGCGCGTCCACCTCCAGCAGGGCGCCGACTACTACGCCTCGCTGCGCACCGCGGCCGCCGTCGAGAAGGCGGAGGTGGCCGTCGTCCTCATCGACGCCTCCGAGTCCATCTCGGTACAGGACCAGCGGATCGTCACCATGGCCGTCGAGGCGGGCCGCGCGATCGTCGTCGCCTACAACAAGTGGGACACCCTCGACGAGGAGCGCCGCTACTACCTGGAGCGGGAGATCGAGACCGAGCTCGGCCAGGTCGCGTGGGCGCCGCGGGTGAACGTCTCGGCGCAGACCGGACGGCACATGGAGAAGCTCGTCCCGGCGATCGAGACGGCGCTGGCCGGCTGGGAGACCCGCGTTCCGACGGGCCGGCTGAACGCCTTCCTCGGCGAGCTGGTCGCCGCCCACCCGCACCCGGTGCGGGGCGGCAAGCAGCCGCGCATCCTGTTCGGCACGCAGGCGGGCACCAAGCCCCCGCGGTTCGTGCTCTTCGCCTCGGGCTTCATCGAGGCGGGCTACCGGCGTTTCATCGAGCGCCGGCTGCGGGAGGAGTTCGGCTTCGAGGGGACGCCGATCCACATCTCGGTGCGGGTGCGCGAGAAGCGCGGCGCGAAGAAGAAGTAGCGAAGAAGCCGCGATGAGCGACGAGAAGGGGCGGTCCCGGCCGGGACCGCCCCTTCTCGTCGCTCATCGCGCTCAGGCGCCCCTGCGTGGGGCCGGCGGCAGCGCGGCCGGGACGTGGCGCATCGTCCCGGTGCCGTGCGGTCCCAGCTGGCCGACGCGCTGCCACGGTGACTGCTGGCCGAGCCGGGTGCTCTGGGCGCCCACGCTGTAGGCGTTGTAGCCCCGGCCGCGGGACATGTCCCGGAACCCGGTGAACTCCAGCTCCTCCTCGCCGCTGCGATCCCCCGGCAGCGAGCGGAAGGACCTGACGTACTCGGCGTAGAGCGCGTCGTAGATCGGCGTGGCCGAGGGGCCACCGTGGCGGTGGGAGGAGTCGTATGCGTGCACGTATGTCCAAACGACCCCGGGCCGGAAGGGATGCGGCCCGGGCGGCGGTCACCCGAGGCCGGTGATCAGGTCCCGGCCAGGGGCAACGCGGCGGCGACCAGCCGGCCGTGCGCCGCCGCCCTGTCCAGTGCCTCGCGCAGCAGGTCCTCCCGGGGCTGTCGGCCGATCGTCCCGACCGGCGCCGCGAACATCAGTACCTGCTGCTGCTTGGTGGCCGCCGCGCGCCAGCCCTCGGTGACCTGGAGGGGCTGGTGCGCCTGCCACCAGGCCACCGGTCGGCCGCCGTTCGTCCCCGGCTGGAGCACCGCGTGCAGCTGGCCCATGGCGAGCAGCACCGACCAGCCGTGCAGCACGGCGGGGGCGGTGGACAGCTCGGCGACCGGCATGAAGCCCTGCTCGATGAGCAGCGGCAGGAAGTCGTCGCCGGTACCGGTGGTGCCGGGCCGCACGATGGGGGCGGTCGGCTCGACCACGAGGGCCGGGTGCAGCTCGTCGGTGAGCAGGACGAGCCCGCTGGTGACGCCCAGCACGGCCTGCTCGGGCGCAGCGGTCTCCGGCTGCGGCTGCGGCTGCGGGTGGGCGGAGTCGCTGTTGATGGACCTCACGGCCCCCTGGAGCTGTTCCTCGGTCACCCTGACGACCTGTGAGGGCAGACAGCCGGCGTGGGCGAAGGCGAGAACGGCGGTCTCGTCCCCGACGAAGAGAACGGTGCTGGTGCGCTCCTGCTCACAGTCGCCCGGAGTGCGGCAGGACGTGCAGTCGTAACTGCCCGGGGTGGACTCCCCGACGAGCAGGCGGTCGGCTTCTTCGTCGCCGATCTCGGCGCGTACGTCGTCGCTGACGTCGAGCATGCGCGGCACGGGTGGCTCCCTCGGGATGCGGTACGTGGCCGGGTCGGGTGGCCCCCGGCCCGTGGTCCGGGGTGGGTCCCCGGCTCATGCTGAAGACAACGGGCGATCCGCGGTGGTAGTCACGCCCCGCGGCGAACGGAATCGAACCGCCCGGCGCCGGGGCCGGGGTGGCCACGGCGCCGCTCAGTGACTGCCAAGTGCGTTCCTCGGCAGGAGAGTTGGCGGGAAGTGACGAGCCGGAGATCGCTGGATCGGCAGGTCGACACATCAGGAAATCGGCGAATGAACCGGGTGACCGAAACAGTTCGGCGCGCGGCACGTCCCCCGCGCCTCGATCGGCCACGTGGCCGTACGCCACCCGGCGGGGCGACCTCACCGTCCGCAGCCGGCTGCGCGCACCGCACGCCGATGCGGCCGGGCCGCGCCTCGCGGACGACGGGCCGACCGTACGGGGCCGGGACTACGGCACCCGGCTCGCCGCCGGGGCCCGCCGTACCCGTCCGCCCGGCTGCTGGGCGACGTCGTCGGCATGCGAGCCCGTCCTCCTCTTCCCCGGCGCGCGGACACACGGCACGGCCCCGTGGAGACCGTCCCTGCCGCGCGCGGACAACGGCCTGCCGATGTACGCCATCGCGCTGACCGGCCGGCGGTGGCGGGCACGAGCCGTCCGCGACCGCCGGCGGACTCGCCCAGTGGGCCGCAGCTGATGACGACGGGCTTCGGCGAACAGCTGAGCACAGTGTGTGTTTTCTGTGTCGGCACTCGGTCCTCGCGTGCTTGTTCGGTCCCGCCCGGAGGAAAGGGAACGAAATCACCGGGGCGCTTCGGAGTCTTTTCTCGTTCGCTTATTCGAGGGGGCGGTTCGGCGCTCCGGAATTACACTCGCGGACTTCGTAAAGGCGTGTGGAATCGTCCGTTCGGGTGACAGAGTTCGGTCAAAGCACACGGTGATCCTGTGACGGAAGTGTGACTGTGGGGGCTTCCGTGACCTGTGATACGGACCTGGGCTTCCCCGTCCGTGGGGCAGGGCATAGCGTGGTGACATGGCACCGATTCCGACACCGCCCGCCGAACCCCAGGACAGTACGGACGCCTACGTCGGCCTCGACTCCGGGGCAGCCGAACGGCTCGCGCGCGAGCGGGGGTGGTCGACGGTGCGGTCGCTGGAGCCGGGGACGGTCATCACCATGGAGTACCGCGTGGGCCGGCTCAACTTCGAGGTGAGGGACGGCCGCGTGGCCCGTGCCTGGAAGGGCTGACACACGCCGACGGCCCCGGCCCTCCTGGGAGGACCGGGGCCGTCGTGCTGCGGGGGAAGGCCGTGCGTACCGGCCCCCGCGTGCCCGTGGGCGGTCAGCCGCCGGACAGCGGCCGTGCCGCCGGGGCCGTGCTGCGCGGGTGGCGGTCGGCGTGCGGTGGACGGCGGCTGCCCGCCGGGGTGATCGGCGTGCGGTCCGAGCGGGTCGTGTGCGGGCCCGGGGCCAGGTACACCGGGGCCCGGGTGCGGGGCGCGGCGACCGGTTCGCGCGCCGGGGCCTCGTCCCGGCCGGTGACGGGGTGCGCGAGCACCACGGGGGCGGCGACCGGCTGCTTCGCCGGCCCCACGCGGCCGCGCCGGGCGGCCCACCGGTCCCGCAGGCCGAGGACCCAGGTCTCCGTGCGGCCGATCAGCGGCTCGCACCACGGCAGCGCCAGCAGGATCAGCAGCCCCGCGGCCCAGCCGAGGAGCACGTCGCTGAGCCAGTGCGTACCGAGGTAGACGGTGGACATCCCGACCCCGAGGGAGGTGACCGCCGACAGCGCCGACAGCCAGCGCCGGGCCCTCGGCGTCGATGCCAGGTAGGCCAGGATTCCCCAGGTCACCACGGCGTTCGCGGTGTGACCGCTCGGAAATATATCGCCGTCGCGCCACATCTCGTTCGCGCCGATCGTGGTCGCGTAGTGCGGTCCCAGCCGGCCCATGCCGATCTTGGCGGCGCCGACGGTGATGTTCAGCAGCAGCAGGGAGGCGCCGAGCGCGAGCAGCGGCCGCAGGGTGTGCTGCCGCCAGGACCGCCAGCCGAGCCAGGCCGCGACCATCACCGCCGTGGGGCCGCGCTGGCCGAGGACCACGTAGTAGTCGACGAACGCGTGGATCTCCGGCCACTGCTGGTAGGGCCGGAAGAACATGACCTGCCAGTCGAGCCGGACCAGCCACGAGGTGATCACCACGGCCCACACGATCGCGACGTAGAACGCGAGGGTCCCCGAGAACAGCGCAATGCGGTGCCGGCTCATCTCCGGCACATCTAGGTGGGCCGGTCGTTCCGGCTCCCGGTCGAGTCTCGCGAACACCCGGTCCAGACGGGTGAGGTTCCGTTCGGTACGCACCCAATCGACGTTACAGCGAGTGAGGAGTGATCCCCGCCGAATCAACGGCTTTGTGATGACGATGTGATGTGGGATTCCTCTCAGGGAGTGGTCTATTTCCGAGGAATCCGCAATCCGTCCGGCCGTGGACCTCAATTCCTTTGATCGGCCCGGTCGACGGTTTTATCGTGCTTATGAATGGGTTCACCGAATACCGGTGCGGAATTTTCCCGGCGCTCCTCGGGCGAGCGGACCCGGTCAGGGCGGGCCGGAGCCGTTCAGCCAGAACGCGCCGTACCCGGCCGACAGGACGGCGAGGCCCGCGACCACCAGCACCGCCCTGGAGGTCCGCGGCCGGGCCAGGGCCAGGGCGAGCGGCAGCAGCAGGGGGAAGGCGGGCAGCAGCAGCCGGGGCTTCGAGCCGAAGTAGCTCGACGCGCACAGGGCGAGGGCGGTGACGATCCCCGAGTACACCAGCAGCGCGAGCGGCTGGCGCTGCCGTACGCAGACGACGTACAGCCACAGCAGCAGGGCGACCCCGGCGATCAGGCCGGCGCCCGCCAGGGCCGACGGGAACGAGGTGAGCTTCCCGCCGACGAACCGGGCGAAGGACACGCCGCCGTCGAAGCCGTTGCGCCAGCCGGCCTGGACGTCGAGGTAGCCGAGCGGGCCCCGGCCGGTGCGGTGGCCGACCCACAGGACGTATCCGGCGGCGCCCAGGGGCGCGAGGAGCATGCCGAGCGCGCGTCGCACGCCCTCGGCGGGGGCGCGCGACGTCCCGAGGGCGCCGTCCGCGACAGCCTCGCTCCGGTTTCGCACGAATGCCGCGATCGCCGCCGCCCACACCGCCGCCGCCACCGCGAGACCCACCGGCCGGGTCAGTCCGGCCAGCGCGGCCAGCGTCCCCGCCGTCACCCAGCGCCCGGTCAGCACCGCGTACAGCGACCAGGCGGCGAGCGCCGTGAACAGGGACTCGCTGTACGCCATCGACTGCACGATCCCGACCGGGAGCACGGCCCAGAGCAGCACCGCGCACACCGCGGGCCGACGGCCGCACACGTGCTCCGCCACCGCGAAGATCCCCCAGGCCGCCGCGAGCGAGGCCGACAGACTCACCGCGAACCCCGCGTCGGCGTACGACAGCGGACCCACCGCCGCGCCCAGCCGCTCCAGCCAGGGAAGCAGGGGGAAGAAGGCCAGGTTGGAGTGGACGTCGCCGTTGGGCAGCCGCACCTCGTAGCCGTATCCCAGCTCGGCGACCCTGGTGTACCAGAGGGAGTCCCAGCGGGCGGTCAGCAGCGTGTACGCGCTCTTGTCGCGCGCGGCGCTCCACAGGGCCAGGGCGGCCAGGCCCAGGGCGCGGACGGCCGCATAGCCGAGGAGGGCCGGGGCGGCCCGGCGCAGGGCACCGGGGCGGCCCGCGACCGCGCGCGTTTCAAGATCGCTCACGGGCTCGATTATCCGTCGGGCACCCGGCGTGGCGGCCGGCCGGGGGTGGCGGCCCGCCGGGTGTCCGGCAGCGGTGGTGGCGCACGCCACACAGGTCACGCGGGATGTGTGAGCCCGACCACGCGGGTGTGCGACGGACTGGCGTACGCTGGCGAGTCACTCGCGTTCCGTTGCACGGCCCGGAGACCCCGCTCCTCTCCGGCCGAGCCGCAGGGGAGTCCCCGCCCCGCGCGGCCCGCCGGACGCGAGGGGAACATCTTGGAGGTACGTGCATGTCCGGGACGACCACGGCTGCCGCCACGCTGCGCCGCCGGGCGGCCGGGGCCGGTGCCCACCGCTGGGTGGTCCTCGTCGTCCTCTGCGTCAGCCTGCTGCTCGTCGCCGTCGACGCCACCGTCCTGCACGTGGCGGTCCCCGCCGTCACGGAGGACCTGAGGCCCGGCGCGATCGAACTGCTCTGGATCGTCGACGTCTACCCCCTCGTCTGCGCCTCGCTGCTGATCCTCTTCGGCACGCTGGGCGACCGGGTCGGCCGCAGACGGATCCTGCTCCTGGGGTACGCGCTCTTCGGCGTCGCCTCCGCGCTGGCGGCCCTCGCCGAGAGCGCCCAGGTCCTGATCGCGGCCCGCGCGCTGCTCGGCGTCGGCGGGGCGATGATCATGCCCGCGACGCTGTCGATCCTGCGCCAGGTCTTCCCCGACCGGCGGGAGCGGGCACTGGCCATCGGCATCTGGAGCGCCGTCGCCGCGGTGGGCGCGGCGATCGGGCCGCTGCTCGGCGGCTTCCTGCTGGAGCACTTCTGGTGGGGCTCGGTCTTCCTCGTCAACATCCCGCTGATGCTGGTCAGCCTGCCGGTGGGGCGGCTGCTGCTGCCCGAGTCGAAGGGTGACGGCACCGGTCCCTGGGACGTCGTCGGCGCGCTGATGGCGGCGACCGGGCTGTTCGGGGTCGTCCTGGGCGTGAAGCGGCTCGGCGGCGGCGAGCCGGTGGCGAGCGTGTTCACGGTACTGCCGCTGGTGGCGGGTGCGGCCCTGCTGGCCGGCTTCGTCCGGCGTCAGCGACGCCGGACGCATCCGCTGGTGGACCTGCGGATGTTCCGGCGGCCCGCGTTCAGCACGTCGGTGGGCTGCATCGTGCTGGCCATGCTGGCGCTGGTGGGGCTGGAGCTGATCGCGGCGCAGTACCTGCAGCTGGTGCTCGGACTGTCACCGCTGCAGACCGGGCTGCGGCTGCTGCCCCTGACCTTCGCGGCGATGGCGGCGGGCCTGGCGGGGGCGCGCCTGCTGCGGCGGTTCGGGCCGCGCCGGACGGTGTGCGCCGGATTCTGTCTGACGGCGGTGGCGGTGCTGCTGCTGACGGCGATGGGCCGGGCGGACGACAGCACGCTGCTGCTGTCCGGGTTCGTGCTGCTCGGCTTCGGTCTGGAGACGACGCTGTTCGGGGCGTACGAGTCGATGCTGAGCGAGGCGCCGCCGGAGCAGTCCGGCGGCGCGGCGGCGATCGGCGAGACGTCGTACCAGCTCGGCGCCGGGATCGGGATAGCGCTGCTGGGCAGCGTGATGAACGCGGCGTACGGGCCCGGGCTGACCGGCGGCGTTCCCGGGGTGCCGGCGTCGGCGTCGGCGGCGGCGGGGCACTCGCTGGGGGAGGCGTACCAGGTCGCCGTGCAGATCGGGGGGCCTTCGGGGGCGGCGTTGCGGCGGGCCGCGGGCGACGCGTTCGTGCACGGACTGCATGTGACGTTGCTGGTGAGCGCGGGGCTGTTGCTGTTGGGGGCGGTGATGGCGCTGCGGTTGCCGCGGGTGATGCAGTGCGAGGGGGAGGCGGTGGAGGTGCCCGCGCCTCGGGACGCCGTGGAGTCACGCGTCTCCGTGTGAGCGGACCGTCTCCCGCCCACGCACCGCTCGTTCACCGCCGACCAGGAGATGGACGTCGCCCGTGGGGCCTGGGCGCCGTCGGCGGCTTGCGGTGGGGGCGAGTGGGCGTGAGCGCGTGGTGCGCGGGTGGGGGAGCATGGTGGACGTGCGGGGCGTCGCGTCGTAACGTCGGCGTGCAACCGTGACTAGCAGCGCTAGTTTTGACCGTCCCGGAGGGTGTTCCATGGCCTCGTCCCCGAAGTCGCCCGCGTTCGACCCCGTCGATCCCCTCGGCATCGACGACCTGCTGGAGCCGGAGGACCTGGCGATCCGGGACACCGTGCGGGGCTGGGCCGCCGACCGCGTGCTGCCGCACATCGCCCAGTGGTACGAGAAGGGCGAGCTGCCCGGCATCCGGGACCTCGCCCGCGAACTCGGCTCCATCGGCGCGCTCGGCATGTCGCTGGAGGGCTACGGCTGCGCCGGTGCGACCGCCGTGCAGTACGGGCTGGCCTGTCTCGAACTGGAGGCGGCCGACTCCGGCATCCGCTCGCTGGTCTCCGTGCAGGGCTCCCTCGCCATGTACGCGATCCACCGCTTCGGCAGCGAGGAGCAGAAGCGGGCCTGGCTGCCGCGCATGGCCGCCGGCGAGGTCATCGGCTGCTTCGGCCTGACCGAGCCCGACCACGGATCCGACCCCGCGAACATGCGCACCCACGCCGAGCGCGACGGCGGCGACTGGGTGCTCAACGGCCGGAAGATGTGGATCACCAACGGGTCGGTGGCCGGCGTCGCCGTCGTCTGGGCTCAGACGGAGGACGGCATCCGCGGCTTCCTCGTCCCCACCGACAGTCCCGGTTTCTCCGCCCCCGAGATCAAGCACAAGTGGTCCCTGCGGGCCAGCGTCACCAGTGAGCTCGTCCTCGACGACGTACGGCTGCCCGCGGACGCCGTGCTGCCGGAGGCCACCGGCCTGCGCGGACCGCTCAGCTGCCTCTCGCACGCCCGCTACGGCATCGTCTGGGGCGCGATGGGCGCGGCCCGCAGCTCCTTCGAGGCGGCCCTGGAGTACGCGACGTCGCGGGAGCAGTTCGGGCGGCCCATCGGCGGCTTCCAGCTGACCCAGGCCAAGCTCGCCGACATGGCGGTCGAACTGCACAAGGGGATCCTGCTCGCCCATCACCTGGGGCGGCGGATGGACGCCGGCCGCCTGCGCCCCGAGCAGGTCAGCTTCGGCAAGCTCAACAACGTGCGCGAGGCCATCGACATCTGCCGCACGGCCCGCACGATCCTCGGCGCCAACGGGATCTCCCTCGAATATCCCGTGATGCGGCACGCGACGAACCTGGAATCGGTGCTCACCTACGAGGGCACCGTCGAGATGCACCAGTTGGTGCTGGGCAAGGCGCTCACCGGTCTCGACGCCTTCCGGTGAGGCTCGGGCGGGGGGGCGGGGCCGTGGTGCGCGGCCCCGCCTCAGCTCTGGTTGAAGAAACCGTCCGACCGGTGCGCGGCCGGATCGCCGCTGATCACCTGGGTGTCGGCCGGGCTCAGCAGGAACACCCGGGTGGACACCCGCTCGATCGAACCCCGCAGACCGAAGATCAGCCCGGCCGCGAAGTCCACGACGCGCTTGGCGTCGGTGGCCTCCATCGCCGTCAGGTTCATGATGACCGGGACACCCTCCCGGAACAGCTCGCCGATGGCGCGGGCGTCCCGGAAGCTGTCCGGGGTGACCGTGCCGATCCGGCGGTCCTTCTCCTCGGCGACGTCCGAGGCCACCTCCACCCGCGGGTCCGTGACCCAGGCGTCCGGGGACTCGGTGCCCTCGGAGTAGTCGTCGTCGTAGTAGCGCTCGTCATCGTTGTCGTCGACGAGGCCGAGCCACGCACTCGCCTTGCGTACCGATCCCATGGACGCCTCCTCTCACAGCGGTCTTTCGTGCCTTCCGCATCCCTATGGTCATCCATGATGCGGACGTCGCGCCAAGTGGATAGACGCCGCGCGGGGGGTTTGTGACGGTACTGGTGCACAGCGGATCCGTCGAGAGTCCTTGTGTCCCAAGGGCCGTTTCCCAAACGGATGCTGACCGTGAGTGAAATATGATTCTTCCCGGCGGACGGGTGAGCGGGGGTGCGGACGGGTGAACGCGGCTGTCGGTACGATGCCGCAGCTCAGCGTCGTACGAACCCACGGGGGAATGTTGTGTTCGGAATCGTCAGGCCTTGCAGGCACCGGCTCGGAGAGAGCCTCACCGGTCAGTGGATGGCGCATTTGTGCGGGTTGTGTCTCGCGCTGCGCAAGGACCACGGACAGTTCGCGCGAATCGTGACGAACTATGACGGCCTGCTCATATCAGTGTTGACGGAGGCTCAGGCCGAGCGGGGCGGCACGGGTGCCGGCCGGCGTACGGCGGGGCCGTGCCCGTTGCGCGGGATGCGTACCGCGTCCGTCGCGCACGGCGAGGGTGCCCGGCTCGCGGCGGCCGTCTCCCTGGTGCTGGCCTCGGCGAAGGTCCGCGACCATGTCGCGGACGGGGACGGGCTGCTGGCCCGCCGGCCGGTGGCCCGCGCCGCCCGCCGGGTCGCCGCCGGCTGGGACGCGGCCGGCCGCCGCAGCGGCGGCGCCGTCGGGTTCGACACCGCCCTCCTGGTCGACGCCGTGGACCGGCAGGTCGGCATCGAGATGCTCGCGGGGCCCGGGACGCCTCTGCTCACCGTCACCGAGCCGACCGAGACCGCGACCGCCGCCGCGTTCGCCCACACCGCCCACCTCGCCGGACGGCCGTACAACGCCGAGCCGCTCGCCGAGGCGGGGCGCCTGTTCGGCCGGCTCGCCCATCTCCTGGACGCCGTGGAGGACCAGGAGGCCGACGCCGCGTCGGGCGCCTGGAACCCGCTCACCGCCACCAACACCCCGCGCACGGAGGCCCGCCGGCTGGCCGACGACGCCGTGCACGGGATACGGCTGGCGCTGCGCGAGGCCGAGTTCACCGACGGCCGGCTGGTGCACCGGCTGCTGGTGCACGAGTTGGGCACCTCCGTCGACCGCGCCTTCGGTACCCCCTCCTGCGCCCACGGCAGCCACCCGTACGCCCCGCCCGGCGCCCCGGGCGGCCCCGGTGCGCCGATGCCTCCGGAGCCGCCGCACCGTGACCGGCGGGGGCTGCTCGCGGGGTGCGCCGTGTGGCTGGGGCTGGCCTGCACGTGCCAGATGTGCTGCGGCACGTTCGAGGACCCCTGGAGCCGGCAGCGCAGGGACGGGCTGTGCCGCAGCTGCGACTGCAGCAACTGCAGCAACTGCTGCGATTGCTGCGACTGTTGCAGCAACTGCGGTGACTGCTGCGACGGGTGCTGCTGCGACGGCTGCGGGTGCGACTGCTGAGCGGCCGTCAGTCCTTCAGCTCGGGGGGCGAGATCTGTGACCTGGCGATCGCCGACTGGGTCGTCCCCCATTTCTTCAGGATCCTGTCGTACGTCCCGTCGGCGATGAGCCCGTTCACCGCGGCCTGGAGCGCGGGCGCCAGCGCGGATCCCTTCTTGAGGGCGAAACCGACGTCCAGGCGGTGGAACTCGTTCAGGAACTTCAGGTCCCGCTGGTGCGCGACCGCGTAGCGCAGGCCGTTGATCGTGGACATCACGATGTCGCTGCGGCCCTGCTGGAGGGACGACCACAGGGCGCCGGGCTCGCTGTAGGTCTGCACCTCGTAGGCCTTCTTCCCGGCGTCCGCGCACCGGTGCCTGTTCTCCTCCAGTGTGGCCTCGAAGGTGGTGCCGGCGCCGGTCGCCACCTTGAGCCCGCACAGCTGCGCGAGGTCGGTGACCTCGGACAGGTCACTGTCCTCGCGGGCGGCGAAGCCCTGGCCGTCGTTGATGTAGGTGACGAAGTCGATGGTCCTGCGCCGCTCCTCGGTCACGCCGAAGTTGGCGGCGCCGATGTCGTACTTGCCGCTGTCCAGGGCGGGCAGGATCGCCTCGAAGGAGGCCTGCTGTGTGCTGAGGCGCACGCCGAGCGCCTTGGCGACGGCGTGCGCGAAGTCGACGTCCTGGCCGGTCAGCGTCTTGCCGTCGGTCAGATAGGTGGTACCGGGCGGGGTGCCGCCGACGCTGACGGCGAGGGTGAGGTCCCCGGTGCCGGGCGGCAGCAGCTTCGCGGCGGCCGCGTTCCTCCCGACGCCGGAGAGGACGTCCGTGGTGGGGATCGCGTCGGAACCGGCCGCCGCGCCCGCGACGTCCGCGGCGGGATCGCCGGAGCCGCACGAGGTGAGGAGCAGCGCCGCCGAGGCGATCAGGACGAAAGGCGTGAAGAGTCTTTTCCGGGCACGCGTGGGCGTACGCATGGCAGTGGTCTCCTGGGAACGGAAGAAGGCAGGGGGCGGCGCGAGGGGAGGGGCGCTCGTGTGAAGGCGTGAAGAGAGGAGGAGCAGACGGGAAGCCCCGGGAAACCCGACGGAATCGGGTGATCAGGGCAGGCAGAGGGGTCGGCTCAACAGGAAGAGGACCACACGCGACCGAAGTCGATGTGGGAGCGCGTGACCAGCCACTGCTGTGGATGCATGGGCCAAGTGGAACAGGCATCCGGTTCCGCGTCAACGACTTGAGACACGCGGCTCACAGTGTGGACAGCCTTGACAGCGGGCCGAAACCGCCCCGTACTCTCGGCGCACGGCTCTGCTGAGGGGCTCGGCCGTGTGAAGGCACCACCCACCGTGTCCGACTGACTCGATGTCACGGAGCCTTCGCATGTCCTCCGACACCCTCGACCGACCCGCCGCCGTCCCGGACGCCCCGGACAAGGCGGACGTCCCGCGGATCGTTCCGCAACGCCGCATCGGCCAGTGGACGGCCGCCGTCGCCGTCCTCGTCCTGCTCGCACTGGCCGTCAACTCCGTCCTGCGCAACGACGCCTTCCAGTGGGACGTCGTCGCCGACTACTTCACCTCCGACGCCGTCCTGCGCGGCCTGTGGCTGACCCTCTGGCTGACCGCCGTCGTCATGCTCCTCGGCTTCGCGCTCGGCACGCTGCTCGCCGCGTTCCGGCTCTCGGCCAACCCCGTGCTGCGCGCGGTGAGCTGGGGCTACGTGTGGCTGTTCCGGTCCATACCGATCCTGGTGCAGCTCCTGCTGTGGTTCAACATCGGCGCCCTGTACCCGCGGGTCCTCGGCGTGCGGACCGTCGACCTGCTCGGACCGGTCACCGTCGCCATCATCGGCCTGACCCTGCACGAGGCCGCGTACGCCGCCGAGGTGGTGCGCGGCGGCATCCTCTCCGTGGACCGGGGCCAGATCGAGGCCGCGCAGGCCCTCGGCCTCGGCCGGTGGCGCCGATGGCGGCGGATCGTGCTCCCGCAGGCGATGCGCTCCATCGTGCCGCCGGCCGGCAACATGCTGATCGGCACCCTCAAGGGCACCTCCATCGTCAGCGTCATCGCCGTCCAGGACCTGCTCTACTCGGTCCAGCTCGTCTACCACCGCACCTACCAGGTCATCCCCCTGCTGATGGTGGCCACCGTCTGGTACACCGTCGTCACCTCGCTGCTCGGCGTCGGCCAGTACTACGTCGAGAAGCGCTACGCGCGCGGCACGGAGCGCACCCGATGACCCGGCCCGCGCTGGTGATCGTCGGTGCCGGACCGCGCGGCACCGGCCTGCTGGAGCGCATCGCCGCCAACGCACCCGAGCTGTACGGGGACGCGGGCCTCGACATCCACCTCGTGGACCCGCACCCGCCGGGCGCCGGGCGTATCTGGCGCGAGGAGCAGTCACCGCTGCTGTGGATGAACTCGCACGCCGAGGACGTCACCATGTTCACCGACGAGACGGTGGAGATGGCCGGGCCCGTACGGCCGGGCCCCACCCTGCACGAGTGGGCGGGCCTCGACGGCCGCACCTTCGCCGGCCGCCGCGTGCAGGGCGCGTACCTGCGCTGGGCGTACGAGCGCGCCGTGGCCGCCCTGCCCTCGGGCTTCGTGGTGTACCACCACGCCCGGCGCGCGGTGCGGGTCGACGGCCCGCGCGAGGGGCGCCAGCGGGTGTGGCTCCAGGGCCGGACCCTCCCGCTCCTCGCCGACCTGGTCGTCCTCACCCTCGGCCACCTCGACGCCGAACCCGACGACGAGCAGCGGGACCTGGCGGCGTACGCCCGCGCCCACGGCCTGGTTCACCTCCCGCCGGACTTCACCGCCGACAGCGACCTGTCCGCGCTGCGCCCCGGTGAACCCGTCCTCGTGCGCGGCTTCGGGCTGGCCTTCGTCGACCTGATGGTGCTGCTGACCGAGGGCAGGGGCGGCCGGTACGACGGCGGCACGTACGTGCCGTCCGGGCGGGAGCCGGTGCTGTACGTCGGCTCGCGGCGCGGGGTGCCGTACCACGCCAAGATCGGCTACGGCTGGACCGGCGACCGGCCCCCGCTGCCGCGGTTCTTCGGGCCCGCCGAGGTCGACGCGCTGCTCGCCCGGCCGGACGGCTACGACTTCCGGCGGGACGTGTGGCCGCTGGTCGAGAAGGAGCTGGGCTTCGCCCACTACCACCGGCTGTTCACCGCCCACCCCGAGCGGGTGACCGCCGACTGGCCCGCCTTCGAGGCCCGGTACGCCATCGCGGACCCCGGCGAACGCGCCGCTCTCGTCGCCGCCGCAGTGCCCGACCCCGCCGACCGGCTCGACCTCGCCGCCCTCGACCGGCCCCTCGACGGAGTGCGCCACGGCACGCACGACGAGCTCCAGGAGGGGCTGCGCCGCTACGTCGAGGACGACCTGCGACGCCGGAACGACCCGGACCACAGCCCCGACCTGGCCGTCTTCCTCGCCCTGCTCTCCGTCTACGGGCAGCTGGTCCGGCTCGGCGACGTCGGCGACTGGTGGCACGGCTTCTTCAGCCACCTCGCCTCCGGCCCGCCCGCGCCCCGGCTGCGGCAGTTGCTCGCGCTGAACCGGGCCGGCGTGGTCCGCTTCCTGGGCGCCGGCATGACGGTCACCGCCGAGGACGGCGTCTTCCGGGCGTCCGGCGCGAGCGTGCCCGGCTCCGCCGTGGAGGCACGGGCCCTGGTCGAGGCGCGGCTGCCGCACCCCACCGTCGAGCGGGCCCGCGACCCGCTGCTGCGCGCCCTGCACACCGACGGGGCCGCCGCCACCCCCGACGGCCTGCTGGCCGTCGACCGGTCCGACGGACGGGTCCTGGACCGGTCCGGCCGTCCGCACCCGCGGCGGTTCGCGCTCGGCCCGCACACCGACGCGCGCGGTTCCGGCGCCTTCACCCGGCCCCGCACCGGCGGGGTGGCGTTCCGGCAGAACGACGCCACCGCACGGGCCGTGCTGGCCTTCCTGCGCAGCCCCGCCGGTCCCGCGGCGGGCCCCCACCCCCAGCTCGAGGAGTCCACGCGATGAGCGTCATGGTCGACATCAGGTCCGTCCACAAGAGCTTCGGCGCCCTGGAGGTCCTCAAGGGCATCGACCTCACCGTGCGCGGCGGCGAGGTCACCGTGATCCTCGGCCCCTCCGGCTCGGGCAAGTCCACGCTGCTGCGCACCGTCAACCACCTGGAGAAGGTCGACCGGGGCGCGATCAGCGTGGACGGCGCCCTGATCGGCTACCGGCGCACCGGCGACCGGCTGCGCGAGCTGCCCGAGCGCGAGGTGCTCAGGCAGCGCACCCGGATCGGCTTCGTCTTCCAGAACTTCCACCTCTTCCCGCACCTGACGGTCCTGGAGAACATCACCGAGGCGCCGGTCTCCGCGCTGAAACGGCCCCGCCGCGAGGCCGCCGAGGCCGCGCGTCGGCTGCTGGACCGGGTGGGCCTCGCCGACAAGGCGGACGCCTACCCCCGCCACCTGTCGGGCGGACAGCAGCAGCGGGTGGCCATCGCACGGGCGCTGGCCCTGGAGCCGAAGCTGCTCCTGTTCGACGAACCGACGTCCGCGCTCGACCCCGAGCTGGTCGGCGAGGTCCTCGACGTCATCAAGGACCTGGCCCGGCAGGGCACCACCATGATCGTCGTCACGCACGAGATCGGCTTCGCCCGCGAGGTCGCCGACACCGTGGTGTTCATGGACGACGGCCGCATCGTCGAGCAGGGTCCGCCCGGTGACGTACTGGACCGCCCGCGCCACGCGCGCACCCGGGCCTTCCTCTCCAAGGTCCTGTGACCTCCGCCCGCTCTCTGCGAGCCCCACTGACACCGCTTGCCGGAAAGGGTTCTTCCGCATGACCTCATCCCACGGCCGGCGCCGGCTGCACCTGGCCGCCGCCCTCGACCAACGGTCGGTGTACGACGCCGGCTCCTACGTGGCCGCGGCACGGCTCGCCGAACGCGGCGCGCTCGACTTCGTGACCCTGGACGACGGCTTCGGCCGCCCCGGCCCCGACGCGCTCGCCGTCCTGTCCCGGGTCGCGCCCGCCACGCGGCGCGTCGGCCTGGTCCCCACCGTCACCACCACCCACACCGAGCCCTTCCACGTCCAGGCCGCCGTGGCGACCCTCGACTGGGTCAGCCGCGGCCGGGCCGGCTGGCGGATCGGAGTGTCGGCCACCGAGGGCGAGGCCCGCCTCTTCGGTCGCCGCCACGCCGCACCCGCCGACGTCCTGTGGCAGGAGGCCGGCGAGGCCGCCGACGTGGCGGAACGGCTGTGGGACAGCTGGGAGGACGACGCCGAGATCCGGGACGTGGCCACCGGCCGCTTCGTGGACCGGGCCAAGCTGCACCACGTCGACTTCACCGGCTCCCACTTCTCGGTCAAGGGCCCCTCCATCGTGCCGAGACCCCCGCAGGGCCACCCCGTGCGCGTCGTCGACGCCACCGAGGAACCCGCCCGCGCGGTCGCCGCCCGGTACGCCGACGTGGCCCTCGTCCGCACCGCGCACCCCGCCGAGGCCGCCGCCGCGCGGGCCGGCCTGCGGGCCTCGGCGGCAGCCCACGGCCGCGATCCCGACGCGATGCGCGTCCTCGCCACCCTCGACATCGACCTCGGGGACGGCGAGTACGCGGCCGAGCCCGGCCACGGCGGAGGCGGACCCCGGCCCACCCCGCGCGGCCCGCTGTACCGCGGCGGCCCCGTCGACCTGGCGGAACTCGTCGCCGCCTGGCACCGGGACGGCATCGTCGACGGCTTCCACCTCACCCCGGCCGAGCCGGGCCGCGACCTGGAACGGCTCGTCAACGGCACCGTCCCCCTGCTCCAGCACCGGGGTCTGTTCCGCACCTTCTACCCGGGCAGCACGCTCCGGGACCACCTGGGCCTCGCCCGGCCCGCCAACCGGTACGCCGCCGCGGCGGGAGGAGCGTCATGACCGTACGGAGGACGATGCACCTCGCCGCGCACTTCCCCGGCGTCAACAACACCACCGTCTGGGCCGATCCCCGCTCGGCCTCGCAGATCGAGTTCGCCTCCTTCGAGCACCTCGCGCGCACCGCCGAACGCGGCCTGTTCGACTTCTTCTTCCTCGCCGAGGGGCTGCGGCTGCGCGAGCACAAGGGCCGCATCCACGACCTGGACGTGGTCGGCCGCCCCGAGTCCCTGACCGTGCTGAACGCGCTCGCCGCCGTCACCGGGCACCTGGGCCTGGCCGCCACGGTCAACGCCACCTTCAACGAGCCCTACGAACTCGCCCGCCGGCTCGCCACCCTGGACCACCTCAGCGGCGGCCGGGCGGCCTGGAACGTGGTGACCTCCTCCGACGCCTTCACCGGCGAGAACTTCCGGCGCGGCGGCTTCCTGGACCACTCCGAGCGGTACACCCGCGCCGCCGAGTTCGTGACCACCGCCCGCGAACTGTGGGACTCCTGGATCCCCGGCGGCACCCCCCGCCCCTTCGCCCACCACGGACGGCACTTCGACATCGCGGGCGAGTTCGCCCTGCCCCGCTCACCGCAGGGCCACCCCGTGGTGATCCAGGCGGGCGACTCCGACGAGGGCCGGGAGTTCGCCGCGTCCTCCGCCGACGTGATCTTCACGAGGCACGGCGGCCTGGAGGCCGGCCGCGCCTTCTACGCCGACGTCAAACGGCGCCTGGCGAAGTACGGCCGGCGCCCGGACGACCTCAGGATCATGCCCGGCGTCACCGTCGTCCTCGGGGACACCGCCGCCGAGGCACGGGAGCGCGCCGAGGAGATCCGCCGGCAGCAGGTCTCCCCGCAGACCGCGATCCTGACGCTGGAGCAGGTCTGGGGCGTCGACCTGTCCGCGTACGACCCCGACGGGCCGCTGCCCGACATCGATCCGGTGCCGGACCCGCAGCTCGGCCAGGGGCGGACCCGGCACGGCGACAGCACGGCGATCGCCGAGAAGTGGCGGGCCCTGGCGCAGGAGAAGGGGCTGTCCATCCGGCAGACCGTGATCGAGGCGAGCGCCCGGCAGTCCTTCGTCGGCACCCCCGAGGCGGTCGCCGCCGAACTGGAGGAGTCCGTGGCGCGGGACGCCGCCGACGGCTTCGTCCTCGTACCGCATCTGACCCCCGGCGGGCTCGACGAGTTCGTGGACCGGGTGGTGCCGTTGCTGCAGGAGCGCGGCGCGTTCCGCACCGCGTACGAGGGGGCCACCCTGCGCTCCCACCTCGGTCTGGCCGAACCGGTGTGGAAGGGTTGATCCCATGACGACGGACGCATCCGACGAGTGGAAGCGCTGGCACGAGCAGCGCGTGGCGACGGTCTCGGCGCCCTACGGGCCGCTCGCGCTGACCGGCACGTACTGGCTGGAGGACTGTCCGGACGGGCGGCTTCCGGACATCCCGGGGACCTGGGCGGCGGACGGTGACGCCGTGACGCTGACGGCCACCGGGGCGGACGGACTGACCGTGGACGGTCGGCCCCTGGACGGCACGGCACGCCTGACGGCGGATCCGGGACCGGCGAGCGCGGCCCGCGTGGCGCACGGCGAACGGCGCCTGGTCGTCCTGGTCCGCGAGGGCGTCTGGGGCGTGCGCGACTTCGACCCGGCCGCCGAGGCGCGGCGCGCGTTCCGCGGCATCGCGGCCACGCCCCACGATCCGCGCTGGTCGGTGCCGGGGCGCTTCACGCCGTACGACAGCGGGCAGCGCAGTGTGCGGGTGCCGAACGCGGACGGGCGGGAGCGCGGTCTCGGCCTCGGCGGAGAGCTGGCCTTCGCACTGGACGGCCGGCGGCACACGCTCCAGGTGACCGTGGAGGAGGACGGCTCGCTGTGGGCCGTGTTCGCGGACGCCACCAGCGGGAGCACCAGTTACCGCTTCCGGTTCCTGCGCCCCGGCGCGCCGGACGCCGAGGGGCGCACGACGGTCGACTTCAACCGCGCGCTGCTGCCGCCGTGCGCGTTCGCCGACCACTTCATCTGCCCCTTCCCGCCGCCGGGGAACACGCTGGAGGCCGCGATCGAGGCCGGGGAGCGCGAACTGCGCTGACGGAGCACGGGGGTCGGTGAAGACGGCCGGACGGTGGTCGAAGGCCGAAAGGCACTCTTGCGCCGACCGGCCGGTCGGCCGAATACTCCAACCTCAGCGCTTGTCAGGGGCACGGCGTGTCCGGAACCCGGACGTCCGGCCTCTGGCTGCGCCTCACGGGCCCCCGACCCCACAAGAGGGCCCCCGACTTCCCCCGTGGAGGAACGAAAAGTGAGGATCAAGCGCACCAACCCCCGCAGCGGCATCACGAGACGGACCCGGCTGATCGCCGTATCCACCGGCCTCGTGGCCGCGGCCGCGATCGCGGTCCCCAGCGCGAACGCGTCCGACGACGCCCCCGCCACCTTCAGCGGCGCGGAACTCCAGAGCGCCAGTGGCGCGGTGCTCGAGGCCGACGTCCCCGGCACCGCCTGGGCCGTCGACGCCAAGACCGGCCGGGTGCTCGTCACCGTCGACAGCACGGTCACCCAGGCCGAGATCGCCAAGATCAAGGAACAGGCCGGCGACAAGGCCGGAGCCCTCACCATCAAGCGCACCCCCGGCACGTTCAACAAGCTCATCGAGGGCGGCGACGCCATCTACGCGAGCAGCTGGCGCTGCTCCCTCGGCTTCAACGTCCGCGCCTCCAACGGCACCCAGTACTTCCTGACCGCCGGTCACTGCACCGACGGCGCCGGCACCTGGTACTCGAACTCCGGGCGCACCACGGTCCTCGGCTCCACGTCCGGCTCCAGCTTCCCGGGCAACGACTACGGCATCGTCCGGTACACCAACACCTCCGTCAGCAAGCCCGGCACGGCCGGCGGCGTGGACATCACCCGCGCGGCCACCCCGAGCGTGGGCACCACCGTCATCCGCGACGGCTCGACCACCGGTACCCACAGCGGCCGGGTCACCGCCCTGAACGCCACCGTCAACTACGGCGGCGGCGACATCGTCTCCGGGCTGATCCAGACCACGGTCTGCGCCGAGCCCGGCGACTCCGGCGGCCCGCTCTACGGCAGCAACGGTGTCGCGTACGGCCTGACCTCCGGCGGCAGCGGCAACTGCTCCTCCGGCGGCACGACGTTCTTCCAGCCGGTCACGGAGGCCCTGAGCGCCTACGGCGTCAGCGTCTACTGAGACCGTCCCGCAGCGCAGCCGGCAGCACGACGAGCCCCCGCACGCGACCCGCGTGCGGGGGCTCCCCCTTGCGGCCGTCCGCCCGTGTCGACCGCTCGCGGTGTCCACGGCGCGATTCCGCTCCGCGAATCCTCCTGGAAGGGACAGGGAGGGTGAAGGCCGTGTGCGCGCACTGGAGTTGTCGTGCGCACGTCCTGAAGTCGACCTTGTGCGCCCCTTGCGGGGTTCGGAAGAGTGACGGCCGCCAACCAGCCTTCCGGTCCGTGAGGTCCCCACAACCGCCCGGACCGACCCCCCACAGGAGGACGTGAGTTGAAGCACCGACGCATACCCGGGCGACGGGCGGCCGTGGCAGGTGCGGGCGTCACCGCACTGGTCGTCGCGGGAGTCACCTTCCAGAGTGCGAACGCCGGCGAGCCCCCGAGGACCTCCGCGCCCGAGACCCTGTCGGTCACGGCGGCCGGAAAGCTCGCCTCCACGCTGCTCGGCGACCTCGGCGCCGACGCGGCGGGCACGTACTACGACGCGCAGGCCAAGAGCCTCGTCGTCAACGTGCTCGACGAGACCGCCGCGCGGACCGTCGAGCAGGCCGGCGCCAAGGCGAGAATCGTCGAGAACTCGCTCGCCGAACTGAGGAGCGCGCGCGCCACCCTCGCCGAGAAGGCGGCCGTCCCGGGCACCTCCTGGGTGGCCGACCCGGTCACCAACAAGGTCGTCGTCACCGCCGACCGCACGGTCTCGAAGACCGAGTGGGCCAGACTGACCGAGGTGGTCGACGGGCTCGGTGCCAAGGCCGAACTCAGGCGGACCAAGGGCGAGTACAAGCCCTTCGTCGCGGGTGGCGACGCCATCACCGGAGGCGGCGGGCGCTGCTCGCTCGGCTTCAACGTGACCAGGGGCGGCGAACCGTACTTCCTCACCGCCGGGCACTGCACCGAGGCCATCTCCAGCTGGTCGGACTCCTCCGGCACCGTGATCGGCCGGAACGAGGTCTCCAGCTTCCCGGGCAACGACTACGGCCTGGTCAAGTACACCGCCGGCGTGGACCACCCGAGCGAGGTGAACCTCTACAACGGCTCCGCGCAGGCGATCTCGGGCGCGGCCGAGGCCACCGTCGGCATGGCGGTGACCCGCAGCGGCTCCACCACCCAGGTGCACGACGGCACGGTCACCGGCCTGGACACCACCGTGAACTACGGCAACGGCGACATCGTCAACGGCCTGATCCGGACCGACGTCTGCGCCGAGCCCGGCGACAGCGGCGGCTCGCTCTTCTCGGGCGACAAGGCCGTCGGCCTCACCTCCGGCGGCAGCGGTGACTGCGCCTCGGGCGGGGAGACCTTCTTCCAGCCGGTGACGGAGGCCCTGTCGGCCACCGGTACGCAGATCGGCTGAGCGCGCACACCCGTGGAGTCCCGTCCCGCGCGGGGGGCGGGACGTCCGCGTGCGTGCGGGTCAGCCGGCCTGTGTGGGCAGCTCCGCCTCGTCCCGTCTGCTGCGCAGCACGGCCGACAGCATCGTGACGACCGTCCCCGCGACCGCCCACGCCCACAGCACCAGCAACTGGCCGGTCATCGCGTTGCCCCTGAAGTACGCGATCGAGCGCGCCGCCCACGTCCCCGCGCCCGGCGGCAGCGCCGGGCCGATCGCCTTCCAGAACGGTGGCAGCATCGGCAGCGGGAAGGCGCCGCCCGCGCTCGGGTTGCCCGCGATCACGACCAGCAGGATGGTCAGCCCGATGCCGACGATCCCGAAGAGGCCCTGGAGCGCGAGCGTGGCGGCGCCCACCGCGAAGGTGATCAGGGCGCCCAGCCCCCACAGGTCCACCACGCCGCCGGGCAGCGCGCCCAGGATCGGACCGATGATCACCGCGCCGCCCAGACCGCCGACGATCGCGACCAGCGCCATCGCGATCAGCCGGATCGCCGCGCGGCGCGGGTTGGCGGGCCGGGCGCCGGTGCTGATCGCCAGGATCGAGGCGCACAGGTAACCGCCGACGCACCAGCCCACGACCAGGTAGAAGGACGACAGTCCGTTGAAGTCCTGTGGGGAGGCCGGGGTGACGTCCACGGTCCGCAGCGCGCGGCCCTCGGCCCCCTCGGCACGGGTGACGATGCTCTTCAGGGCGGTGGCGAGGGCGGTGCCGCCGCCGGTGGCGACCAGCAGGGTGTCGGTGCGGCCGGAGGGCTGGACGACCAGCGCGCCGTCGATCTCCCGGTCCATGATCTGCTTCCGGGCACCCGCCGCGTCGGCCACCGTGCGCGGGTCCAGCGGCGACCCGGGCAGCCGCTCCAGCCGGGCCACCGTCTGCGCGGCCGCGCCCCCGGGCGCGACGACTCCGAAGGGCACGTCCTTCGGCCTCGGGTGGTGCAGCGCTCCCACGTAGGAGGCGATGAACAGCAGCTGGAGCGCGATCACGCCGAGCACGAGCACGGTGGCCCGCGGGGTGACGGCGTCCCTCACCTCCCCGAGGAAGGAGCTGCTCCGGGTGCCGGTGCCTGGGGTGTGCGCCATGTCCCCACGGTCCGGGGCGGCGGGCGTGCGCGCAGGCGGGCGGGGGCCGAACGGGTGACGCACGCGGATTCGGGGATCGGCCCACGGCGGGAAGGGGTCAGTTGGCCCACGGGGGAGTGATCCGGGTGCCGTCGGCGAGTTCGGCCTCCAGGCCGACGGAGGTGGTCACCCAGGACGTCGCGGTCCGGTCGGTGGGGTTCTCCACCGCCAGCGTCGCACCCGCGTTGATGATCACGGTGTCGCCCGCGGCGACGTGCTCGGCGCGGCCGTCGAGGGTGATCAGCAGCTCACCGGTGAGCAGGTGGAAGATCTCCTCCCGGTCGACGGTGTGCGCGGGCGCCTTCGTCCCGGCCGGTATCTCGCCCCGCCAGGCGCACAGCTCCTTGCTGCCGGTGCGGGGATTGGCGTACGAGACGAAGCGGGCGCCGTGGATCTCGTGGACGACGGCTTCGGACGAGCGGACGACGGGCATGACGGCCTCCTCATGAGAATGGTCAAGCAGGTTGACTGACTTTCCGGACCCTATAGTCAAGCTGCTTGACCGATTCGTCAAGGATGTTTCAATGCCCCCGTGCACAACTCCGACGCCATGGCCCTGTCCGCCGCCCTGCTCGCCGCCGCCGGCGGGCTCACGCAGCGCATCCACGAGGGCGTCGTCGCCCGCGGCTTCGAAGGGCTGCGGCCCGCCCACGGTTTCGCCTTCGCCCGGCTCGCCCCGGACGGCGCGACGGTCACCGACCTCGCCGCGCACCTCGGGGTGACCAAGCAGGCCGCCAGTCAGCTCGTCGACGAGCTCGTCCGCAAGGGGTACGCCGAACGCCGGCCGCATCCCGCCGACGCGCGGGCCCGGCTGGTCGTGCTGACCGAGCGGGGGCGGGCGTGCACGCGGGCCGCCGAGGAGGCGGCGGCCGAGGCCGTGCGCGGGTGGACGGACGTGATCGGCGAGGACGAGGTCCGTGCGCTGTACGGCCTTCTGGCCCGCGTCGCGCGGGGCGGGCCCGTACGGCCCGCCTGGTGACCCCTCACACCGCGGGGCTTGTCCGGTCCCAGCCGTCGGACGAGCACCGCGGTATCCGGTCAGCGGCCGTGACGGCCGCCGGTCAGTGCCCGTCGGCGGACCGACGCGAACAGCGCCGCCGCGCCGAGCGCCAGGACCGCGGCACCGCCGACGGCGATGTACGGGGTGCTGCTGTCGCCGCCGGTCTCGGCGAGGTTCCCGCCGCCGGCACCGGCGGCCTCGACCTCGTTGCCCTCACCGGCCGCGGCGGCCTCGGGGGCCTTTTCCGGGGCGGTCGGGTCCGTCGTCGTCGCGGCGTCCTGGTCGCCGTGCCCGTGGTGCTCGACCGTCGACTTGCCGGCCGCCGCCGCGAGCTGCTCCTCGGACGGTGCGGAGGCCGACGGCGCCGGGGCGGCGTCCCCCTTCGCGTCACCGCTCGCGCCGCTGCCGCCGCTCTTGCCGCCGAAGGACACGTCCGAGCAGGAGTAGAACGCCTCCGGGCTGTCCGAGCGCTGCCAGACCGCGTACAGCAGGTGCTTGCCGGAGCGCTTGGGCAGGGTGCCGGAGAACGTGTAGTAGCCGCCCGAGGCCACCGGGTCGGTGACCGTCGCCACCGGGGCGGACAGGTCCAGGTCGCCCCAGCCCGGCGCCTTGGCGGGGTCGTACCCGGGCTTGGTGATGTAGACCTTGAACGTGCCCTTGTGCGGGGCGGTCACACGGTACTTGAAGGTGTACGAGCCGCTGTGCACGCCGGTCGTGGGCCAGTCGGCGCGGACCAGGTCGAGGCCCTTGAACTCCGGGTTGTTCGCGCTGCACAGCTTGCCGTCCGGGATCACCTGCTGGTGCCGTCCGCCGGCGTCGCCGACGCGGATGCCGTTCCAGTCGTAGAGCGCCTGGGTGCCGCCGGCCGCGACCACGGCCCGGCACGCGGCCGTCTTCGGGTTCTCGGGGCCTTCGGCGTAGCACTGCGACACCCGGCTGACCGGGTCGCCCATCGAGCCGTGCGCCGACGCGGGGGCGGCGGCCAGTGCGGTCAGGGCGAGCGGGGCGAGGCCGGCGACGGTGACGGCGGCGGCCCTGCGGGATGCGGGCATGCGGAACTCCTCGAAACGGTCTGGTACATGGGCCAAAACCCGGGGGGTGATCAGCAAGCTAGTCCCTGGAAACCGCGAAACCCCCTGCTGGGAGCGGATGCCGGTGATCCTTATGGTCGCGTTAAGGGAGTCCTCAGGCTCCGCTCAGATAACTACCCTTCACCCTGTGACGAACGAGGAGACCAGACCGGCGACGCCGGCCGACGTGCCCGCGGTCGGGGCCGTCACCGACGCGGCGTACCGCCCCTACATCGAGCGCATAGGGGTGGTGCCGCAGCCCATGGAGGCGGACCACGCGGCGGACGTGGCCGCGGGAAGGGTGTTCGTCACGGGCGAGCCCGTCGTGGGCCTCGTGGTGCTGGAGGCGTTCGAGGACCATCTCTTCCTCGACAGCATCGCCGTCCACCCCGACGCGCACGGCACGGGCGTGGGGCGGCGGCTGCTGCGGTTCGTGGACGCCCGCGCGCGTGCGCTGGGCCTGCCCGAGGTCAGGCTCTACACGAACGCGCTGATGTGGGAGAACCGGCGGATCTACCCGAAGTACGGCTACGAGGTCGTGGAGCGCCGGGTGGACGGGCCCTACGACCGCGTCCACTACCGCAAGCGACTGCTCTGAGACGTCTCGTCACCGGATGTCCCGGTCAGTTGTCCGGCCACCACGTGCGGGCGATGTCCTTGCGCACCTCCGGGCGCCCTGCGGGGCGCTCGTCGGCCTCCTCGCGGACTCGGCGGGCGTCGGTCTTCTTCAGGGGCTTCTGCACGGTCAGACGGCGCATGGCTGCCTCCTCACGGATCCACCGGGTTCCGCGTTCTCACGGAGGTAGACCCCTTCCCCGAGAGTTCCTCATCGATGCATCGCTGTCAGTGGTGGATGTCACTCTTGAGCGCATGACGAACGACAGTGACGGAACGACCGCGGTGCGTGTCGACTGGGATTCCACGGCCGCCACCTTCGACGAGGAGTCCGACCACGGACTGCGCGAGCCCGGCGTGCGCCGGGCCTGGGCCGACCGGCTCCGGTCCTGGCTGCCCGCCCGGCCCGGTGACGTCCTCGACCTGGGCTGCGGCACCGGCAGCCTGTCTCTCCTCGCGGCCGAGCAGGGTCACCGGGTGACCGGCGTCGACCTGTCCCCGGCCATGGTGGAACTGGCCCGGGCCAAACTCGCCGGTCATGACGCGGCATTCCTGGTCGGTGACGCGGGAGAGCCGCCGGTGGGCGGCCGGCGCTTCGACGCCGTCCTGGTCCGGCACGTGCTGTGGACACTGCCCGACCCCGGCCGCGTCCTGGCGCACTGGCGGGGGCTGCTGCGGCCGGGAGGCCGGCTGGTCCTCGTCGAGGGAGTGTGGGGGAGCGTCGCCCCGGTCGGCATGTCCGCCGACCGGCTCACCGGCCTCCTCGCCCCGCTCGGCGGGCGGGTCCGCGTGGAGAGGCTGTCGGACGACCCGTCGTTGTGGGGCAAGGAGGTCGACGACGAGCGGTACGCGGTGGTCGCGCTGCCCGCGTGACCTCCGGCGCCTACGCCAGCAGGTCCGTGAAGCCGCCCCCGCGGGCCAGCCGCTCCAGCGCGTCCAGCGCGGCCACGGCGGCACCGGCGGCCTCCGGGTCCCGCTCCGCCAGGCCGCTCCCGGCGAACTCGTCCTCGTCCAGCCGGCGTACGTCCGTGCCGTCCGCGGAGCGCCACAGGTCCAGGTCGAGGTCCTCGACGACCAGTTCGGTCCCCGTGAGCACGGCGGGGCGGGTGATGTCGCAGTACCAGCCCTTCACCGAACCCGTGGCGGCGCGGACCTCCTTCACCGAGTACCACCGGTCGCGCCAGTAGTACTCGGTGAAGACGTCCCCGGCCTCGAAGCGAACGAAGCCGAAGTCGCGGACGCCGCCCCCGGCCCAGGCGGCGCGGACCACGAGACGGGTGCCGTCGTCGTGCAGCAGCTCGCCCGGGTAACGGATCTTCGTGCGGCCCGCCTTGACCAGGACGACGTCCACCCGGCCCGGTGCCTCAGCCGAGTTCGCGGACATACCGCACCTCCGTCGCGCAGACCTCGTACCCGAGGCCCTTGTTGATGGCGAGCATCGGGCCGTTGCCGGTGTCGTTGCCCGTGAAGGCCTCCGTGCACCCCGCCGCGCGGGCGCGGTGCAGGGCGTCGGTCTTGGCGAGCTTGGCCAGCCCCTTGCCGCGGTGGGCGCGGGCGGTGCCGGTCATGGCGGTGGAGTACCGCCCGTGGCCGTCCGTGTAGGCGACGCTGAAGGCGGCGGGGCGGCCGTCGGCGACGGCGACCGTGGTCAGTTCACGGTTCAGCAGCGGATGCCGCCAGGTCTCCGTGAGCCACGCCTCGTAGTCCGTGAACTCGGTGTCGACGTCGCTCGGTTCGTCCTTCATCGTCTCCGCGTCCAGCTCGAACAATGGACGCGGATCGTCCGCGAAGTCGGCCGCGGTGCGCAGCTCGACGCCCGGGGGAGGGGACCACAGCGGCGGAAGCGTGCCGCCGGCCAGGTCCAGCCGCAGGAAGTGGGCGCTGCGCCGCCGTCCGTAGCCGTGCCGCTCGGCGAAGGCCAGGTTGGCGGGCTCGTCCAGGACCCAGGCGAACAGCTTCGTCGCCCCCTCGCCCGCCAGGTGCTCCTCGGCCGTGCGCGTCAGGAGCCCGCCGGCACCGCGGCGGACCCTGTCCGGGTGGACGTAGACGTTGAGGAACCCCTGTCCGGGCTCGGGACTGTCGTGGACCAGCCCGACCTGGGCCGTGCCGATGATCTCGCCGTCCTCCTCCGCGACCAGGGAGCGGAACCGCGCGTCCGGGTGGGTCCGGGTGAGGGCGTGGAGGATCGATTCCGGGGTGGACAGGATGTACGGCAGGGCGGCGTGCCGGACCCGGGCGAAGCTCTCCAGGTCGGCCCGTACTCCGGGGCGCAGATCACGCACGATGACGGTCATGGGACCGCACGCTACGCGGGACCGGGACCGCGATGCCTCCCGATTTCGGGCGGGTGCGGGACAATCGCCGGGTGACCTTGACGATCCACATCGACGACGGCGCCCCGCCCTACGAGCAGGTGCGCGCGCAGATCTCCGAACAGGCGCGGTCGGGCGCGCTGCCGGTGGGGTACCGGCTGCCGACGGTGCGCGGACTGGCCGAGTCCCTGGGGCTCGCCGCCAACACGGTCGCCAAGGCGTACCGGGCGCTGGAGGCGGACGGGGTGATCGAGACGCGGGGGCGCAACGGCACGTTCGTCGCTGCCGCGGGCTCCGCGGCGGAGCGGGAGTTGGCGTCGGCGGCGCAGGTCTATGCCGAGCGGGCTCGGCGGCTCGGGCTTCCGGAGGGGGACGCGGTGGCCGCCGTGCGGGACGCGCTGCGGGCGGCTTACGGGGATTGAGCGCCGTTGCGGCGGTTGTCCGAAGCCGGCTGCGGGTGCGTCGTGGCTGGTCGCGCCCACGCGGCGGAGCCGCGCAATGTCTCAGCCCCGCGCCCCTTCGGGGCGCTGTCCCCGGCCCGGAGCGCGAGTGGCCGACTGGCCTGCCCCCGCGTCAGCCGGGCGAACGTCACCGCGTCTCGCACCGCCGCTCCGTTCGGGTCGTTGTTGAAGCAGGTGTGGACGTCGTGGTCGTCCGGCCAGGTCGTGGCGATGCGGCCGATCCACGTCGCCGGCGACCGGCGGCCGTAGTGCGGCCGGGCGGCGGCCCGGCCCCGGTGGAAACGGACGTAGCCCCAGTCGATGGTGCGCCGCAGCGGGGTGACCGGGCGGGCCAGGACGTCCGCCCAGCACAGCGCCGCGCCCCGGGACTCCGGCACCCCGCGCACCTCGGGCGTCCACCAGGACTCGTGCCGGGGTTCCACCGCGACCCGCGTGCCGGGCGGGGAAGCGCGCCAGGCAGGCGTCCAGCAGCCCCGCGTCGCCGCGCAGCGTCGGCGGCAGTTGCAGCAGCACCGGACCGAGGCGGTCGCCCAGGCCGGCCGCATGGGACATCAGGCGCTCGACCGGTTCCCCGGGGTCCCGCAGGCGTTTGACGTGGGTGAGGAAGCGGCTCGCCTTGACCGCGACCGCGAAGTCCGCCGGCACCCGCTCGCGCCACGCCGCGAAGGTCTCCCGCGTGGGCAGCCGGTGGAACGCGTTGTTGATCTCCACCGTCGCGAAGCCGGCCGCGTACCGCTCCAGCCACAGCCGGACGGGCAGGCCGGACGGGCGCAGGACGTCCCGCCAGTCCCGGTACTGCCGGCCCGACGTGCCGGCGAACAGGGTCACCACCCCATCGAACGGCTAGTGCCGCGGCAGGCGACGTTCGCCCGGTGAGGAGCGGAGTCCGGTGCGTGCTCCGGGGGTTCCCCCGGCCGGAGGCTGGGGGAGTGCCGGCCGGAAGCCCTCGCACTGGATGTACTCGGGCTGGACGTACTCGGGCTTCCGTCCGGTGCGGCGAGTGGGGGCACCCCCTCCGGGGGAGCGTGCCGGGCGTCGCGACGGGGCGAACGTCGCCTGTCGCGGCACTAGAGGTACAGCCCCGCCTCCGCACCGTCCCGCGGCTCCGGCAGCGTGGTCGGAGAGGTGCCCCGGCGCAGTGCGAACAGCTCCGCCAGCGTCGCGCCCTCCCGGCCGACGCCCTCCTCGGTGCCGAGCCAGTCCACCGCCTCCCGGCGGGTGAGCGGGCCCACCTCGATGCGGGCCAGACACCGGCCCGGGCGGACGACGGCGGGGTGCAGCCGCTCCAGGTCCTCGTTGGTCGTCACGCCGACCAGGACGTTGCGGCCCTGGCCCAGCAGGCCGTCCGTGAGGTTCAGCAGCCGCGACAGGGCCTGTCCGGCGGTGTGCTTGGCCTCGCCGCGGATCAGCTCGTCGCAGTCCTCCAGCAGCAGCAGCCGCCAGCGGTCCCTGCCCGACGCGTCCTCCTCGCCGATGGCGATGTCCATCAGATAACCGACGTCGGAGAAGAGCCGCTCGGGGTCCAGCACGCAGTCCACCTGGCACCAGTCCCGCCAGGACCGGGCGAGCGTCCGCAGCGCCGACGTCTTGCCGGTGCCCGGCGGGCCGTGCAGGAGCAGCAGCCGGCCCGCGATGTCCTCGGGGGTCGTCTTCATCAGGCCGTCCATCGCCCGGGCGACCGGCGCGGTGTAGTTGGCCCGGACCTCGTCCCAGGTGCCGGCCGAGATCTGCCGGGTGGTGCGGTGCGGGCCCCGCCGCGGGGAGACGTACCAGAAGCCCATGGTGACGTTCTCCGGCTGCGGTTCCGGCTCGTCCACCGCGCCGTCCGTCGCGTCGCCGAGCACCTTCTCGGCCAGGGCGGCGCTGGTCGCCGTCACCGTGACGTCGGCGCCCCGGTTCCAGCGGGAGACGAGCAGCGTCCAGCCGTCGCCCTCCGCCAGGGTCGCGCTGCGGTCGTCGTCACGGGCCACGCGCAGCACCCGCGCGCCGGACGGCAGCAACGTCGCCCCGGACCGCACGCGGTCGATGTTCGCGGCGTGCGCGAACGGCTGCTCGCCGGTGGCGAAACGGCCGAGGAACAGCGCGTCGACCACGTCGGAGGGGGAGTCGCTGTCGTCGACGTTGAGCCGGATCGGCAGGGCGTCGTGCGGGTTCACGGACATGCCGCCATGATCGGGCACGCGGTCGCCGCGCGCACCCGGTTTCCCGGGCGCGCACGGCACGGGGCGGCCGGTGGTTCAGGCACCGGCCCCCGACATCCGCGTCCAGGCCCGGCGTGTCCCGCGGAGCACGGCGTACCCCTTGGTGAGGGCGCGGTCACGGGCGAACGTACGGGCGATCGCGCGTCCCTCGACCAGCCGGGCGAACTCCTCGGGCCCCGTGCGGCGGCGTACGGTGACCCGCCGCAGGGCGTACGGCCCCTGACGCCGGTGCGCCAGGCCGTTGCCGACGGCGAGCGCCTGGGCGTACCCCGTGTCGCGGACCGCCCGCCGCACGCGGCGGTCCGAGTAGCCGTACGGGTAGGCGAACGAGGCCGGGGCGGCGCCCAGTTGGTCGGCGATGATCTCCTTGCAGTGGATCAGCTCGTGCCGCAGCCGGTCCTCGCGGAGCTGGTCGAGCTGCGGATGGGAGTGGCTGTGCCCGCCGATCTCCACGCCGGCGGCGGCCAGTTCGCGGACCTGGTCCCAGTCGAGCATGGTGTCCAGGGCGCCCCCGGTGCCGTACGGGCCGCGCAGCCAGCCGGTCGTGACGAACAGCGTGGCCGGGAACCCGTGCTTGGCCAGCACGGGCAGCGCGTGCCGGTGCACGCCCTCGTAGCCGTCGTCGAAGGTGATCAGGACCGGCCGCTTCGGCAGCGGGCCGCCCGCGCGCCAGGCGGCGGCCAGTTCGGCGGTGCCGACCGGGGTGAGGCCGCGGTCGGCGATCGCCGCCATCTGCTCGGCGAAGGCCCGCGGGGTCACGGACAGGGCGCGGGTCGCTTTGCTCGGGTCGGAAGCGACCGCGTGGTACATGAGGACCGGCACGCGCGCGTCGGCCACGGGCGCCTCAGCCATGCGCGCCCCCCTCGGCCGGTTCGACGGGGGCCACCGTGAACGTGGCCCCGCCCCGCCGTGCCCGTACGCTGCCCACCACATAGCCGCCCGCCGCCGTGAGCACCCCGGCGACGATCGCCCCCGCCCGGCGCGCGCCGCCCGGCCGGGCCAGCGCGGCGTCGCGCAGGCCGCGCACCACCCCGGCCGGCAGGACGCGGGTGGCGTACCGGCGTTCGGACTCCAGGCCCTTGTCCGCCCCGACGCTGCGGGCCACCAGTGCCTTGGACAGGCCCTCGGCGTAGGTGCGGGAGCGGAAGTAGCCGAAGTGTTCCCGCGCCCCGGGCACCCGGTGGTGGATCACCGCCCGGTCGTCGATCAGCAGCACCGCGTCGGGCCGGGCGCGGGTGAGCCGGATGCACAGCTCCGTCTCCTCGCAGCCCAGCGGACGCTTGTCGCCGTCGCGTCCGATACCGGTGGCGAAGCCGCCCGCCGCGTCGAACACCTCACGGCGGAAGGAGGCGTTGCCGCCGAGCACGTTGCGCACCCGGGCCCGGCCGGGCGGCAGGCCGCGGTACGTGCAGCCCACCACCCAGTCGAACTCCTCCGGGAACCAGTCCGGCCGGCGCCCCGACGCCCAGACGGGCTCCGTGCGCCCGCCGACGGCCATGACCGCCGGGTCGGCGTACCCGGCGGCGAGGTGCCGCAGCCAGTCGCGCTCGGCCACGGCGTCGTCGTCCAGGAAGGCGACGACCTCGCCGCGCGAGGCCGCGATGCCGGTGTTGCGGCCGGCGGACAGGCCGCGCGGGCCCGCGTTGGCGTACACCCGCAGGTCCGGGTCGTCCTTGTACTCCTTGGTCAGCCGGTCCCGGAGCGCCTCGTTGTGGTCGACGACCAGCAGCGTCTCCAGGGCCGGGTGGGACTGCGCCCGCACCGAGGCGACCGCCGCGAGGATGTCCTCCCAGCGGTCCTCGGTGTAGACGCAGATCACCACCGAGATCGTGAGGGGGGTGCCGACAGTGCTCAAGACACCTTCCTCCGGGCCGGGCCGGCCGACACGAGCGTCGGCGAGTGCGTACGGCTGCGCAGCGCGCGCCGGTTGGAGCGCTCCTCGAGGATCACTCTGAGCACCCGCAGCCCGTCCCGCACGGCGCGCAGGTTGCTCACGCCGTGGATGCGCAGGTACTCGTGGCTGGGTATCTCCTGCACCTTGAGGCCGGCCTTGACGACCCGGATGTTCATCAGGGTCTCGACCTCGAAGCCGGTGCAGTCGAGGTCGATCTTGTCCAGGCAGTGCCGCCAGAACGCGTTGTAGCCGTAGCACAGGTCGGTGTAGCGGGCGCCGAACTTGCGGTTGACGACCGCGCACAGGGCGCGGTTGCCGAGCTTGCGGATGAAGGTCATGTCGTCGGTGCCGCCGCCGTTGGCGAAGCGGGAGCCCTTGGCGAAGTCGGCGCCCGAGACGAGGGCGGAGACGTACGACACGATCTCCTGGCCGTCGGCCGAGCCGTCGGCGTCGACCATGACGATGATGTCCCCGGTGCACGCCTCGAAGCCGGTGATCAGCGCGTCGCCCTTGCCCTTGCCGCGCTGCTCGACGACCTTGACGTCCGGCCACAGTTCCCGGGCGACCTCGACGGTGTCGTCGGTGGAGTTGCCGTCCACGAGGACGACCTCGTGGATCCAGTCGGGCAGCGTCTTGAAGACGTAGGGAAGGTTCTCCGCCTCGTTCATCGCGGGGATGACCACGCTCACCGGCGGAGCGATGGCCAGGTGTGAGGAGACGGGCCGGTACTTCCCGGCGGGGGACGGACCGTTGTCCGTCGCCGCCGGCTGCAGAACTGAGCTCATGAGTCTGGTCCCTCTCGTCCGGCGGACCGCCCGCCCCAGGGGCGGTCCGGCTCTGTATCCGGTTCGAAAGGGGGGTTCTCACCCATGGCGCGACGGCATGGACCCCCGTGCGTGCCAGGTGAGCTGGCAAAGCCTGTCGACGCCGACGCACAAGACGGCAGCCGACCGCGCGGCACGGCCCGGCCACCTGTGTGGTTCACCGAGCACGGCACCCCCCTACCGCGCCCCGCTCCCGGTCCGCCGCGGCCTCGAGCCCTCCCCTGAGCCGCTTGCCGACGTACCGATGCGGGAGATGTATGACGGTATTGACGATTGAACCCCTATGGCAAGACCTGGAACGAGGTCTCACGTTTTTGTTGTTTTGCCGTCATCCGTTCTTCTCGGAGGCGGTCTCGCGCGGTAGTGCGGGTCCCCGGACCGTTCCGCTTTGCCCCCCGAAGCCCAAGATGCCGGGCCTCAATGTGGCCCGGCCCGCCGGAGAGCGTCAAGACGGCACTGGCGTTCCCCCTGGCTTCCGTCCGATTTTGAACCATCGTCAGGCCATTCTTGGCATGAACACTTCCTATCAACACGCGTAGCTGCTACCACGGTTCAGGCAGAGATCCTGCTAAGGGAGGTTCCATGAGACGTTCCCGACTTGTCGGCTTCCTGACCTCGTTCCTTCTCGCCGCCGGCGCCGCCCTCACCGGGGCCGCGACCGCCCAGGCGTCCCCCGCCGCGGTCACCGGCGGCTACGTGGCCCTCGGTGACTCCTACTCCTCCGGCGTCGGAGCGGGCAGTTACCTCAGCTCCTCCGGCGACTGCAAGCGCAGCACGAAGGCCTATCCGTACCTGTGGGCGGCCGCGCACTCACCCTCGTCGTTCGACTTCACCGCCTGCTCCGGCGCCCGTACGGGTGATGTCGTCGCCGGACAGCTCGGCCCGCTCAGCTCCTCCACGGGTCTCGTCTCCATCAGCATCGGGGGCAACGACGCCGGTTTCGCCGACGTCATGACGACCTGTGTGCTCCAGTCCGACAGCTCCTGCCTGTCGAGGGTCGCCACCGCGCGGGCGTACGTCGACCAGACTCTTCCCGGCAACCTCGACACCGTCTACTCGGCGATCCGCGGCAAGGCCCCGAACGCCCGCGTCGTCGTCATCGGTTACCCGCGCTTCTACAAGCTCGGCACCTCCTGCGTCGGCCTCTCCGAGACCAAGCGGAAGGCGATCAACGACGCCGCCGACCTGCTCAACACCACCATCGCCAAGCGCGCCGCCGACCACGGCTTCACTTTCGGCGACGTACGTCCCCCGTTCACCGGACACGAGATCTGCTCCGGCAGTTCCTGGCTGCACAGCGTGAACTGGCTCAACATCGGCGAGTCGTACCACCCGACCGCGGCCGGTCAGTCGGGCGGCTACCTGCCGGTCCTCGACGGCGTCGCCTGACCCGAAGCGGAAGGAGAAGCGGAAGCGCTGGAGGGGGAGGCCCCGCCCGTCGGGGCCTCCGTTCCCGTCTCACAGGACACCGAGAACGCCACCGCGTCCGACGTGGTCCCCACCGGCTCCCGCACCTCCACGCGGACGGCGCTCTCGAACGCGCCGCCGTCGTCGTCCGTCGTCACGACGACGGTGTCCTGCCGCGAGCGGCCGCCGCCCGCGGGGAAGGACAGCGTCTTCCACCCCGGGTCGGAGAGCACCCCGTCCTCCGTCACCCAGCGGTAGGCGACCCGCGCCGGCACCCGCCCCACCGTGAACGTCGCCGTGAAGGCGGGCGCCCCGTCGTGCGGCGGGGGACAGCTCCCCGAGTAGTGGGTGCGCGTGCCCGTCACGGCCACCGTCACCGACTGCGGCGGGGGGCTGCTCCCCGGACGACCGCTCCCGGAACCGGCCGACGGACTCGGCTCCGCGCCGCCGCCGCTCCGGCTCGGCGCCGCCGGACTCGCCCCCGGTGACCGGCTCCCGCCCGATCCCTCCGTGCCGCCACCGCCGTCCGAGCGGTTCAGCAGCGCGTACGTCAGTCCGGCCAGCGCGAGCGCGAGCACGGCCAGCCCCACCACCAGCACGGCCCGTGCACGGCCCTCCCGCTCCCCGGGCGCGGTGGGCCCGGGCTCCGCCGGCGTCGCGGGCACGGGCACCGGGGGCGTCGGCGACACCGGCCCGGGGCGGGGCGCGGCCGTCGGGGCGTACGCGCCGGCCGGCACCGTGTCCGCGCCCGGCGAGCCTCCCCCGGACGGCGTGCCGCCGGCCCCGACGAGCCGCAGGTCCTGCTCGGCCCGCCCGGCCGGCAGCCGCCGGGCCGGGTCCTTGCGCAGCAGGCCCTCGATGACGGGCGCGAGCGCACCGGCCCGGTGCGGCGGCGGCAGCTCCTCGTCGACGACCGCCCGCAGGGTGCTCAGCGGGGTGTCCTGACGGAACGGCGACGAGCCCTCGACGGCCGCGTACAGCAGCACGCCCAGCGACCACAGGTCGGACTCCGGACCGGGCGTGCGGCCCAGTGCCCGTTCCGGGGCGAGGAACTCGGGAGAGCCGACGACCTCGCCGGTCATGGTCAGCGCGGAACTGCCCTCGACCGTGGCGATCCCGAAGTCGGTGAGCACCACCCGGCCGTCGTTGGCCAGCAGCACGTTGGCCGGTTTCACGTCCCGGTGCAGTACGCCCGCTTCGTGCGCGGCCCGCAGCGCGGCCAGCACCTCGGCGCCGACGCGGGCGGCCCGCCGCGGTTCCAGCGGGCCCTCCGCGTCCAGCAGGTCGGCCAGGGACAGCCCGCGCACCAGCTCCATCACGATCCAGGGCCGGCCGTCGTCGGTGGCCACGTCGTACACCGTGACGACGTTGCGGTGGGCGACGCGCGCGGCGGCCCACGCCTCCCGCTCCAGCCGGGCGTACATCCGCCGCACCTCGGCGTCCGGGAGCCCGGCGGGCGCGCGGACCTCCTTGACGGCGACCTCGCGGTGCAGCACCTCGTCGCGGGCCCGCCACACCGTGCCCATGCCGCCCTCGCCGAGAGGGGACAGGAGACGGTAGCGGCCGGCGACCACACGCTCACTGCCGGGGTCTTCGAACACCGGCGCCCCCTATGACGTCTCGCACGGGTCCGCCCCGCACTGGTCCCGGTGATTCTTCCCAAAAGTAGCTCAGCCCAGTGCGGATGCCGCCCCCCGAACACCGATCCGGCGCCGACGGCCACCGCGACGCGCACCGGCCCGCGCCTTCCGCCCTCCCGCGTGCCCTGCGCGACCGCGTCCTGGCCGTCGTACGCGCCGCCGTGACCGCCGCTGCGGCTCTTGCCGTCGCCGTGCAGGCCGGCCGGACCCGGGGCGAGCCGGACACCGCGCGGGAACGGCGCGTGAGATCGCCCACGTCCGGCCGGCCCCGGACGCCCGCGCGACGAGCGGCGTGGACGGCCGGGGCCGCGGTGGCCGCCTCCGTGACCGAGGGGCGCGCGGTCGTCACCCTGCGCGGACACGGCGAGCCTTCCGGCGGCCGCGCGCGCCGGCCGTGGAACACGCGCCCCGGCGCCGGCCCGCGCTCCCCGGGGCTCCCCGGCGGCGACACGCCCCTGATCGTGTCGGACCCGGGCCGGTCCGCGACGTCACTGGCCGTGACCGCCGGACCCGGTGCGGACGCGGCCCGGCCGACGAGCAGGCACGTTGTCCAACTCGCCCTGGAATCTGTTGGATTCGGAGAGTAATCGTCAACACCCTTACGGGGAAGGTGAATCCTGTGACCGCGATACACGGCTGCCTCACCGGGGCGATAGGGTTACCCTGCCCGGGCCGGGTGGACTCGTACGGGTGGGGAGTGACATGGAACAGATAACAGTGCGCAGCAGGGCGAGGGTGCCCGCGATCACCTGCGGGAGCAGCGCGACCAGTTCGCGCCTCGACCGCCATCTCGCGGTGCTCGGAGGTCCCGCCCTTCCACAGCGGGAGACGTTGGAGGCGACGTCGCTGATGCGCGAGCTGACCGCGCGTGAGCCCGCGCACAAGCACAGCAGCAGGGGTGTCCGGGTCCGCCGGGTCTCGCTCTTCGCGCCCCTGCGCCGACTGCGTCGCTCGCTGTTCGGCGGCAACTGAGGTCCGCGCCACGGTGATCACACCGTCCCGGCACGGCGCCACGCACTCGTCCGTCATCCCCACGGCACGCAGTGGCGCCCCCGGTGTGATCCCCGGCGTGAGCGCATCCCCGTCCCGCCCGGTCCCCACCCGGTGGTGACGAAGGCCCGGCCCGCTCAGCGCTCCCCGCGCGCGTACCGGCGCACGGCCAGCGGCGCGAACACCGCGAGCAGTACCGCACACCAGGCCAGCGATCCGGCGACGGGATGCGCCACCGGCCAGGCGGCCCCCTCCGGCACGGGCGCGTTGCCGAACAGATCGCGCAGCGCCGTGGTCACCGCGCTGATCGGATTCCATTCGGCGACCGTGCGCAGCCAGCCCGGCAGTCCCTCGGTCGGGATGTACGCGTTGGACAGCAGCGGCAGGACGAACGTCGCCCCGCCCAGCTGACCGGCGGCCTCCTCGCTCCGGGTGAGCAGCCCCAGGAAGATTCCGATCCACGTCGTCGCGAACCGGAACAGCAGCAACAGCCCCACGGCGCCCGCCGCGCCGGGCGCACCGCCCTCCACCCGCCAGCCCACCGCGAGCCCGACCAGCAGGAACGGCACCGTCCCGGCCGCCGTGACGAGCACGTCCGCGACCGACTGCCCGAGCGGCACCGCGGCCCGGCTCACCGGCAGGGTGCGCAGCCGGTCCGTCACGCCCCGGTGCGTGTCCTGGGCGGCCTGGAACATGCCCGTCATGATCCCGTTCGCCGCCGTCGCCACCAGCAGGCCCGGTACCAGGAAGGACCGGTACTCCGCGCCCGGCATGGCCAGTGCGCTGCCGAAGACGTAGCCGAAGAACAGCAGCATCGTCACCGGCATGGTCTGGGTGAGGATCAGCAGCCCCGGATTGTTCCGGATCCGCCGCAACTGCCGGCCCAGCATCGCGGTGCCGTCGTACACCAGGTCGTACGGGGTGGTCGTTGCCGTCGTCGTTGCCGTAGTCGTGCTCATGCCGCGAGCTCCTTGCTGCCGGTCAGACGGAGGAAGACGTCGTCCAGGGTCGGCGGGCGCAGGCTCGCGTCGACCAGGGGCACGCCCGCCGCGTCGAGTTCGCGGACCAGGCGCGGGAGTGTGAGGGTCGGGTCGGTGCTCACCGCGCCGACCGTCAGGCGCTCGGGGTCGAGCACCGGCTCCGCCCCGGTGAGCCGGTCGAGGACGGCCGCCGCCCGCCCCAGGGCGTCCGCGTCCGCGACGACGGCCTCCGCGTGCGCTCCGACCAGTGCCTTGAGCTCGGCCGGCGACCCCGTGTGCGCCACCCGGCCCCGGTCCACCAGGGCGATGTCGTCGGCGAGGCGGTCGGCCTCCTCCAGGTACTGCGTGGTCAGCACCACGGTCGTGCCGTTCTCCTTCAGGGCGCGCACGGCGTCCCAGATCTGATTCCGGCTGGCCGGGTCCAGGCCGGTCGTCGGCTCGTCCAGGAAGAGCACCTCGGGCCGGCGGATCAGGCTCGCCGCCAGGTCCAGGCGGCGCCGCATGCCGCCCGACAGGGTCGACGCGGGCCGGTCGGCGGCCTCGGTGAGGCCGAACCGGTCGAGCAGCTCGGCGGCCCGCGCCGAGGCGTCCCGCATCCGGTGCAGCCGGGCGAACAGCCGCAGGTTCTGTCGTCCGGTGAGGTCTCCGTCGACCGACGCGTACTGCCCCGTGACCCCGATCCGGCGCCGCACGGCGGCCGGCTCCCGCACGAGATCGTGCCCGGCGACCCGCGCCGAGCCCGCGTCCGGCCGCAGCAGCGTGGTCAGCAGCCGCACCGCCGTCGTCTTTCCCGCCCCGTTCGGACCGAGCAGCCCGCACACCGTGCCCTCGGCGACCGCCAGATCCAGGCCGCGCAGCGCGCGTACGTCGCCGAAGCGCTTCCCCAGACCCTCACTAAGTACAGCGTACGTAGTAGTCATGGGTCGACCATAGCGCACTACGTACGCTGTACGTAACTAGGATGGTGGCCGAGGTGATGAACGATGGCGGGCCGAGCGGCCGTACCCGAAGTGATCTGGGCGCGCCCCGAGCGCACCGGCCGGGGGCCGAGACCGGCGTACTCCCGCGCCGACATCGCCGCCGCCGCGGTGCGGATCGCCGACGCGGAGGGCCTGGACGCGGTCTCGATGCGCCGCGTCGCCTCCGAACTGGGCTGCGGCACCATGTCGCTGTACAACTACGTCCCCCGCAAGGAGGACCTGTACGAGCTGATGATGGACGCCGTCAGCGGCGAGCACGAACCGTGGGAGCCGAGCGGGGACTGGCGCGCCGACATGCTCCGGGTGGCGCACCAGACCCGTGCGCTGATGCACCGCCACACCTGGATTCCGCGCCTGATGTCCCCGGTCTACGGCTTCAGCCCCAACGCCCTGCGCTACCTGGAGCACTGCCTGGCCTGCCTCGACCCCCTCGACGCGCCCTACGGCACGAAGATGGAGCTGGTGGCGATGGTGAACGGCGTCGTGACGACCTACGTCGGCAACGAACTCGCCACGGCCGAGCGCACCCGCTCGCTGCCCTGGAGCGAGGAGCAGGAGAACGCGGCGCGGATCGCCTACCTGGGCCGGCAGATCGCGAGCGGCGCCTACCCCCGGCTCGCCGCCTCCTTCGCCGAGGACGCCGGGCCGATCGACCTGGAGGCGGTGTTCGAGCGGGCGCTGCAGCGGGTGCTGGACGGGTTCGCGTAGCGCCCCGCCCGGTGTCGGACCGGAGCGATCGGACGGAGAGTCCCGTGGGAAAGTACGAGGTGCACGGCGGCACCGGAAGGGACTTCGACTTCAATGTCGGTCCCATGGAAGGCGTGGGGGACCGCGAGCGGTTCGGCGACCGGCTGTGGGCCGATGTCGCGCGCGTTCTCGAGGTCTCTTTCGCGGGTTTCCCGGGGGAGGCCGGGGACCGGGGGAGCCACCGGTACTGGTTCGAGGACAACGCGATGAGCGTCTCCCTGTACGTCGACGAGGGTGAGCCGGGCTGGGTCTTCGAGAAGGCCCCGGCGATGCTGACGGCCCGGTCCCGGTCCGAGACGGCCGAGACCTGGCAGCTGGCGGAGAAGCTGTACGCGGGCCTGGTCGCGACCGGGGCCTATTTCGTGGCGGTGTTCGCCGAGGACGGCATGCCGATCGACGCCAACTTCGACATCGGCGACGACTGGTGACCGAGCCCGCTTCGGGTGGGCGCCTGTGGGGAGACCGTCCCGACGGCTGCCTACAGCAGCGTCAGCTGTCCCTCCGGGCCCTCCTCCCGGGCGTCCAGGACCGAGGCCGGTCTGCGGGAGGTCTCGGGGGCCGGCAGGACGCCCGCGGCGCGCAGTTCCGTGGCCGTCACCGGGTCCGTCACCGTCAGCTCCGCGCAGTGCGGGCGCAGTTCGGCGAGCAGGGCGAGGACCGTGATCAGCTCCAGCAGCTCGGACGTCCAGGCCTGCGGCCAGCCGACCGCGCGGATCGCCGCCAGCGTGCCCGGCTCGCCCTCGGCGGTGCGGGCCGCGAACCACTGCTCCAGGACCCGCACCCCGCCCACCTCGAAGTCCCAGGCGCCCGGCGGTACCGGGGAGACACGGCCCTCGTCCAGGTGCAGGGCCTCCCCGTCCCGGTCGTAGCGCAGGGTCAGCGGGCGCGCGGGCAGCGGGGCGCGGACGTAGGGGCGGCGTCCGCCGGGCAGCTTGGGGCGCTCGCCGTCGCGCCGCATCAGCCACAGCGCGCGGCGGCCCAGCGCGACGCCGTGCTCCCACTGCGCGGGATCGGCGGTCAGCGGAACCACCGGGCCGGGACGCACGGCCGCCACCATCCACGCCAGCACGTCCAGCGGACCGGGGCGCAGGCCGAGCCGGGCGGCCAGGTGGTCCAGCAGCCCGGGGGCCAGGTTCGGCTCGGCCCCGCCCGGGCGCCGGTGCAGCGGGCGGACCCGGGCCGGAGCGAACAGGGGGATGCGCGAGGTCGCGAGCAGGAGGGGGCCGGCGGCGCCGGACGCCTCCAGCACGAAGACCTGCCGCTCGTCGGCCACCCGCCACAGCTCGGGACGGGCCGCGTCGATCAGCCGGTGGTCGGGTATCAGCCACTGCTCGTCGAAGGGCGCGCGCAGCACGCGGACCGGCTCCGGACAGGGCCCCGAGGCGCGCAGCAGCCGGTCCGTGCCGCCGGACGTGCCCGGCAGCCGCCCGACCGCCGTGTGCAGCGTGCGTGACCGCGTCGGCTCGAACAGCGCCTCGCGGTCGGGTCCCTCCGCCTTCACCAGGGCGTCCCAACGGGCCTTCAGGGACGCCGGGTCGGGGGCCGCCGGCCACCCCCGGCCGAGCCGCGGCGGTGCGACGGACCACGGCATGAGGTCCGCCGGCCGCGGAGCGTCGTCGTGCGTCACGTCCGGCATCGTACGACGGGGTGCCACGGCCTCAGGTGGCGTCCAGGGTGACCGTGAAGGAGAAACGGTCCCCCCGGTAGTGGATGACGGCCACGTCCAGCACCCGTCCCGCCGGGTCGTACGTGATGCCCGTGTAGTGCAGGATCGGGCTGAGCAGCGGGACTTCGAGCAGCCGTGCCGTCTCCGGGTCCGCGAGCCGGGCCTCGACGGTGTCCGTGATCCGGCTGATGCCGATGCCCACCACGTCCCGCAGCACCTTGGTCATCGGCCGGTGCGCGAGGTCGCCCGGGTCGATGCGGGCGGCCAGTTCGGGCCGGATCCAGTTGCGGGCGTGGTTGGTGGGCTCGCCGGTCTTCTCGTCGCAGCGCAGCCGGTGGTACGTGGCCGCCTCGGCGAGGTCCGGGAAGTACTCGGCGAGTTCGGGCGGTACGGGAGCGGTGCCGTGGTCCAGCAGCTCGGCCTTCATGCCGGACTGCTGGGCCACGATGGCGTCCACCGAGCCCAGCAGCCGTACCGGTGCGCCCCGCCTGACGTGCGGCTCGATGAACGTGCCGCGCCGGCGGTGGCGGGTGATCAGCCCCTCGTCCTCCAGCTCCTTGAGCGCCTGCCGCATGGTCAGCACGCTCACCCCGTAGTGGCCGGCCAACTGCTCCTCCGTGGGCAGGCGCAGCGGATCCCGGGGCGAGCGGCCGAGTATCGAGGCGCGCAGCGACTGCGACACCTGGTACCAGAGCGGCAGCTTGCGGTTCAGGACGATGGAGTCCGGGGCGAAGGAGGTCACGGGCCATCCGTACCGGTAGGGGAAACCTCAGTGCAAGGGGCGGAAGTGACGCTCGAGACCCTGCCAGACGTCGTCGTAACCCTGCTGCAGGTGTTCGGCGCGGGCCGCCTGCGGCGTGAGGCTCACCGGCCACCGCGTCTCGAACATGAACGCCAGCCCGTCGTCGATCTTCTGCGGCCTCAGCTCGGCCGCGCTCGCCCGGTCGAACGTCTCCCGGTCCGGGCCGTGCGCCGACATCATGTTGTGCAGTGATCCGCCGCCCGGCACGAAGCCCCCCGGACCGGAAGTCTTCGCGTCGTAGGCGCCCTCGATCAGGCCCATGTACTCGCTCATCACGTTCCGGTGGAAGTACGGCGGCCGGAAGGTGTCCTCACCCACCAGCCAGCGCGGCGCGAAGACCACGAAGTCGACGCCCGCGAGGCCCGGGGTGTCCGACGGGGAGGTGAGCACCGTGAAGACCGACGGGTCGGGGTGGTCGTACGAGATCGTGCCGATCACGTTGAAGCGGCGCAGGTCGTAGACGTACGGCACGTGGTTGCCGTGCCAGGCGACCACGTCGAGCGGGGAGTGGTCGTAGACGGCCGACCAGAGGTTGCCGCAGAACTTGTTGACCACCTCCACCGGGCCCGTCGTGCTCTCGTCGTCCTCGTACGCGGCGACCGGCGCCTTGAAGTCCCGCGCGTTCGCGAGGCCGTTGGCGCCGATCGGGCCGAGGTCGGGCAGGCGGAACGGGGCGCCGTAGTTCTCGCAGACGTAGCCGCGGGCCTCGGCGTCGAGCAGCTCCACGCGGAAGCGCACCCCGCGCGGGATCAGCGCCACATGACCCGGCTCGGCGTGCAGCGGCCCGAACTCGGTGCGCAGCAGCAGTCCGCCGCGCTCCGGGACGATCAGCAGCTCGCCGTCGGCGTCACCGAAGACGCGCTCCATGGAGGCGTTGGCGCGGTACAGGTGCACGGCCATGCCGGTGCGCTGGGTCGCGTCGCCGTTGCCGCCGAGGGTCCACAGGCCCGCCAGGAAGTCCGTCCCGGCGTCGGGCTCGGGCAGCGGGTCCCACCGCAGCCGGTTGGGGTCCGGCACGCACTGGGTGAACGGGGCGGTGCGGATCGCGCCGTTGCCCGTCCGGGTGAACGCCGGATGCGCGGCCGAGGGGCGGATGCGATACAGCCACGAGCGCCGGTTGTGCGCCCGCGGCTCGGTGAAGGCCGTGCCGCTGAGCTGCTCGGCGTACAGCCCGAGGGGCGCCCGCTGCGGCGAGTTCCGGCCTTCGGGAAGGGCGCCCGGAACGGCCTCGGAACTGTGTTCGTTGCCGAAACCGGACAGGTAGGTCAGGCCCTCCGCGGTCTTCCGCGCGTCCCCGCTCATGGATAGCTCCCTCGCCGTCTGATTCCTATGCCACACCGTAGGATTGCGGTTTCCCGGGCGCAAGAGGGCGAGCGGACCCGGTCCTTCCCACCGGGGTGATGACCGGAACCGGACCCCGGGGGGATCCGGAGCGCCGGACCGGTGTTCTACTCTCCCGGCATGTCGTGGACGCGGGGAACAGTCGCCGCGCTCGCGGTCTGTGTCCTGTTGCTGACCGGATCCGCGGGCTGCGGCTCCAGTGATGCGGAAGAGCCGGGGGCCGGTGCGTCGCCCTCGTCGGCGGGCAGGCTCCTCGCCCGCACCGACGAGGACGGCCACCGCTACCGGGAGGCGGACGCCGGGCGCGCGCCCGAGGTCGGCATCGAGGTGCAGCCCACCGCCGACGGCAGCTGGGACGTGCGTCTGGCCGTCCGCGACTTCCGCTTCTCACCGGAGGGTTCGGCGGCGACGGCGGTGGCCGGCCGCGGCATGGCGCACCTCTTCGTCGACGGGGACCTCGTCACCCGCCTGCGCGGCCCGCGGTACCGCCTCACCGCCGGGTTCGTCCCACGCGGCACCCATCACGTCACCGCGCGCCTGTACGCCGACGACGGCACCGTCTGGGCCGTCGACGGCGAGCCGGTGCAGAGCACGGCGGACATCACGGCCTCGGGCGCGGAGCCGACCGGGGCCACGGAGCCGGCGCTCCGTGAGGACGAGGTCCCGCCCGGCGCCGCTGCCCGCCCGGGCACCGGAGGCCACGGTTCTCCGGGCCGCGGCGGAAAGGAATCATGATGCACGTACCCCCCGCGACCCCGCTCCGTCGTGCCCCCGTGCAGCGGCGCAGCGCCGAACGGCTGACCAGGATCCTCGACGCCTGCGCCGTCCTCCTCGACGAGGTCGGCTACGACGCGTTGAGCACCCGGGCCGTGGCCCAGCGCGCCGGCGTCCCCATCGGCTCGGTGTACCGCTTCTTCGGCAACAAGCGGCAGATGGCCGACGCGCTGGCCCAGCGCAACCTCGAGCGCTACGCCGAGCGCGTGACCGAACGGCTGGCCGAGGCCGGTGACGGAGGCTGGCGCGTCGCCCTCGACGCCGTGCTCGACGAGTACCTGGCGATGAAGCGGACCGCGCCCGGCTTCTCCCTCGTCGACTTCGGCAACCAGATACCGGTCGGCGGCCGCCACTTCGAGCCCAACCACCGCGTCGCCGACCGGATCACCGAGCTGCTCTCCGGGCACCTCGGCCGCCGCCCCGACGACACGCTGCGCCGCACCTTCCTGGTCGCCGTGGAGACCGCCGACACCCTTGTCCAGCTCGCCTTCCGGATGGCGCCGGACGGCGACGCCGCGATCATCGAGGAGGCCCGGGAGCTGCTGGCGGCGTATCTGGGGCGGGTGCTCGACTGACATACGGGGAGGCCGCCGCTCCCCGGGTTCTCCCCGGGCCTCCTCACCATGCCTACCGGTCGGTATGCTCGCCGCGAGGTTTCACGTCCGCGCGTCACCGCCGCCCACCGGGAGGACCCGTGTCCCGCACCGCCCTGCGTATCTGCCCCCTGTGCGAGGCCACCTGCGGCCTGACCCTGACCGTCGACGGCACCAGGGTCACCGCCGCCCGCGGCGACCGCGACGACGTCTTCAGCCGCGGGTTCGTCTGCCCCAAGGGCGCCTCCTTCGGCGCCCTCGACTCCGACCCCGACCGGCTGCGCGCGCCCCTGGTGCGCCGAGGCGGCGAGCTGCGCGAGGCCGGCTGGGAGGAGGCGTTCGACGCGGTCGCCGCGGGCATCCGCCCCGTCGTCGAACGGCACGGACCGCACGCCGCCGGCATCGTCCTCGGCAACCCCAACGTGCACACCGTGGCCGGCGCCCTCTACCCGTCCGTCCTGCTCGGCGCGCTCGGCACCCGCAGCCTCTTCACCGCCTCCACGCTCGACCAGATGCCCAAGCACGTCTCCAGCGGGCTGCTCTTCGGCGACGCGAACGCCATCCCCGTGCCCGACCTCGACCGCACCGGCCACCTGCTCCTGATCGGCGCCAACCCGCTGGAGTCCAACGGCAGTCTGTGCACGGCGCCCGACTTCCCCGGCCGGCTCAAGGCCCTCAGGGCGCGCGGCGGCACCCTCACCGTCGTCGACCCGCGCCGCACCCGCACCGCGAAGCTCGCCGACCGGCACGTGGCGATCCGCCCCGGCACCGACGCCCTGCTCCTCGCCGCGATGGCCCACGTCCTGTTCGAGGAGGGCCTGGCCGACCTCGGCGCTCTCGCCCCGTACGTCGAGGGAGTCACCGAACTCGCCGACGCCCTGCGGGACTTCACCCCGGAGTCCGTCGCCGCCGCCTGCGACGTCGACGCCGCCACGACGCGTATCCTCGCCCGTGAAATCGCCGCCGCCCCCACCGCCGCCGTCTACGGCCGCATCGGCAGCTGCACCGTCCCGCACGGCACCCTCGCCAGCTGGCTCGTGGACGTCCTCAACGTCCTCACCGGCAACCTCGACCGGCCCGGCGGCGCCCTCTTCCCGCAGGCCGCCACCGACCGCACCCCGCGCCCCGCCGGACCCGGCCACGGCTTCGCGCTCGGCCGCTGGCGCTCCCGGGTGAGCGGACACCCCGAGGCGAAGGGCGAGCTGCCGCTGTCCGCCCTCGCCGAGGAGATCGACACCGCCACCGACGACGGCGAGCCGGTCCGCGCGCTGATCACGATCGCCGCCAACCCCGTCCTGTCCGCGCCCGACGGCGACCGGCTCGACAAGGCGCTGGCCTCGCTCGATTTCATGGTGAGCGTCGACCCGTACCTGAACGAGACCTCGCGCCACGCCCACGTCGTCCTGCCGCCGCCCCCGCCGGCCCAGAGCCCGCACCACGACTTCGCCTTCAACACCCTGGCCGTGCGCAACCAGGTCCGCTACACCCGCCCCGCCGTCCCCCTCGAACCCGGCCGCATGGCCGAGACCGAGATCCTCGCCCGGCTGATCCTCGCCGCCACCGGCGGCCACGGCGCCGACCCGGCCGCCGTCGACGCCCTGGTGATCGAGCAGACCCTCGGCAAGGCCGTACGGGACCCGCACTCACCCGTGCACGGACGCGACCCGCACGACCTCGCCGCCCGCCTCACCGGCGTCGACGGCCCCGAACGGCGCCTCGACATGATGCTGCGCCTCGGTCCCTACGGCGACGGCTTCGGCGCCCGCCCCGACGGGCTGTCGCTCCAGCGGCTGCTCGCCCACCCGCACGGCATCGACCTCGGCCCGCTGCGCCCGCGCCTGCCGCAGCCGCTGAAGACCCGCAGCGGCAAGGTGGAGCTGCTGCCCGAACCGATCGCCGCCGACCTGCCACGCCTGAGGCGCTTCATGGCCGAGCGCCCCGCCGGGCTCGTCCTGGTCGGCCGCCGCCACCTGCGGTCCAACAACAGCTGGATGCACAACGTCCCCGCCCTCACCGGCGGCTCCAACCGCTGCACCCTGCACGTCCATCCCGACGACGCCGCCCGGCTCGGCGTGCGGGACGGGGAGGCGGTGCGCGTCAAGGGCGCCGGGGGAGAGGTGACCGCCCCCGCCGAGGTCACCGACACCGTCCGGCCGGGCGTGGTCAGCCTCCCGCACGGCTGGGGCCACGACCGCCCCGGCACCCGCCTCACCCATGCCGCCGGCGACCCCGGGGTCAACGTCAACCAGCTCCTCGACGGCCGCCTGCTGGACCCGCTCTCGGGCAACGCGGTCCTCAACGGCGTGCCCGTCGAACTCGCCCCCGTGCCCCGGCGCCGACCCGACTCCGACCCGACCGTGCGCCGAGCAAAGCCGTGACCTGGAGTTCTGCGCTTATTGCTCGCATGTCAACGTCTTGTTAACGCGGCTTCGCGCCCCCTAACGTCGCTCGCACCGCCTGCCCCGGTGGGATGTTCAAGGGCGAACGTTAGGTATCCACTCATGCTGACCATCCTCGGCTTCGCCATGATCGCGACCTTCCTGGTCCTGATCATGATGAAGAAGATGTCGCCGATCGCGGCGCTCGTGCTGATCCCCGCGCTGTTCTGCGTGTTCGTCGGCAAGGGCGCCCAGCTCGGCGACTACGTCATCGACGGCGTGTCCAGCCTCGCCCCCACCGCGGCGATGCTCATGTTCGCGATCGTCTACTTCGGTGTGATGATCGACGTCGGGCTGTTCGACCCGATCGTCCGGGCGATCCTGAAGTTCTGCAAGGCCGACCCGATGCGCATCGTCGTCGGCACGGCGCTGCTGGCCGCGATCGTCTCCCTGGACGGCGACGGCTCGACCACCTTCATGATCACGGTCTCGGCGATGTACCCGCTGTACAAGCGCCTGAAGATGAGCCTGGTCGTGATGACCGGTGTCGCCGCGATGGCCAACGGCGTGATGAACACCCTGCCCTGGGGCGGACCCACCGCCCGCGCCGCCACCGCGCTGAAGGTCGACGCCACCGACATCTTCGTGCCCATGATCCCCGCCCTGGCCGTCGGCCTGGTCGCGGTCGTCGCCCTGGCCTACGTCCTCGGTCTGCGCGAGCGCCGGCGGCTCGGCACCCTGACGCTGGACGAGGTGCTGGTGCGGGAGGACGAGACCGAGACGGTGCTGGTCGGCGCCGGCGCGGCGGCCGACGCCGGCAAGGCGTCCGTGGGCTCCGGCGGCCCGGCCGGCCGGGACGACGCGGCGGACGACGACTTCCAGGGCCTCGACCCGCACCGGGCCACCCTGCGCCCCAAGCTGTACTGGTTCAACGCGCTGCTCACGGTCGCCCTGCTGACCGCCATGATCATGGAACTGCTGCCGATCCCGGTGCTGTTCCTGATCGGCGCCGCGCTCGCCCTCACCGTGAACTTCCCGCACATCCCCGACCAGAAGGCCCGCATCGCGGCCCACGCCGACAACGTCCTCAACGTCTCCGGCATGGTCTTCGCCGCCGCCGTCTTCACCGGCGTCCTCACCGGCACCGGCATGGTCGACCACATGGCCAACTGGCTGGTGGACACCATCCCCGAGGGCATGGGCCCGCACATGGGCCTCGTCACCGGCCTGCTCAGCCTGCCGCTGACCTACTTCATGTCGAACGACGGCTTCTACTTCGGCGTCCTGCCGGTGCTCGCCGAGGCCGGCCAGGCGCACGGCGTGTCGACGCTGGAGATCGCCCGCGCCTCGATCGTCGGCCAGCCGCTGCACATGTCCAGCCCGCTCGTCCCCGCCGTCTACGTCCTGGTCGGCATGGCCAAGGTCGAGTTCGGCGACCACACCCGGTTCGTCGTGAAGTGGGCGGTCCTCACCAGCCTGGTGATCCTCGCGGCGGGCATCCTGTTCGGCATCATCTGACCGCCGGCCCGGCTCCCCGACGAGCCGGGCCAGTATTCGGGAAAGGACACGACCATGGGGCCCGGTGGGAACCGCGGCTGGCTGCTCCGCCTCGTCATCGCCTTCGGCTTCGCGCAGGGGGCGGTGTCGATGGCCCGGCCCGCCGTCTCCTACCGGGCCCTCGCCCTGGGCGCCGACGAGCGGGCGGTCGGCGTCATCGCCGGCGTGTACGCGCTGCTGCCGCTGTTCGCCGCCGTGCCGCTCGGCCGCCGCACCGACCACGGCCGCTGTGCCCCGCTGCTGCCCGTCGGCGTCGTCCTGATCGCCGGCGGCTGCGCGCTGAGCGGCATCGCCGGCTCCCTGTGGGCGATGGCCCTGTGGAGCGGTGTCATGGGCCTCGGCCACCTCTGCTTCGTCATCGGCGCCCAGTCGCTGGTCGCCCGCCAGTCCGCGCCGCACGAACAGGACCGCAACTTCGGCCACTTCACCATCGGCGCCTCGCTCGGCCAGCTCGTCGGGCCCGTCGCGGCGGGCGCCCTGATCGGCGGCCGGGACATGGCCGGCACCAGCGCGCTCGCCCTGGTCGTGGCGGGCGCCGGCGCGGCGGTGGCGTTCACGTCGCTGTGGCGCATAGAGCACCCGACGGCCGGCAAGTCCCGTAAGGAACCGGGGCCGCGGATCCCGGTGGCGGGGATCCTGCGGGCCCGGGGCGTACCCGCGGGCATCCTGATCAGCCTGTCGGTGCTGTCCGCGACCGACGTCCTCACCGCCTACCTGCCGGTGGTCGGCGAACACCGGGGCATCTCCCCGGCGGTGATCGGCGTCCTGCTCAGCCTGCGCGCCGCGGCCACGATCGCCTGCCGGCTGGTGCTCACGCCCCTGCTGCGCCTGCTCGGCCGCACCCTCCTGCTCACCGTCACCTGTCTGCTGGCGGCGGTGCTGTGCGCCGGCGTCGCGCTGCCGGTGCCGGTGTGGGCGCTGGGCGTGATGCTCGTCGTCCTCGGCTTCTGCCTGGGCGTCGGCCAGCCGCTGTCCATGACGACGGTCGTCCAGGCGGCCCCCGACGGGGCCCGTTCCACCGCCCTCGCCCTGCGCCTGACCGGCAACCGCCTCGGCCAGGTCGCCGCGCCCGCCGCGGCCGGTCTGATCGCCGGCGTCGCGGGCGTGGCCGCGCCCTTCGTGATGCTCGGCGCCCTGCTCCTGCTCTCCTCCGGCGTCGCCCTGCGCTCCCCGGCCGGGCCGGCGTCCGACCGCACGTCCGCCGACAGCGCCGACCGGGGCCGTCCGCCGCGTCGTACGGCACACCAGGGTGGTGGCCGCCGCGAGGACCCGCCGGTCCACGGGGGATGATGACGGCCACCACACGGGAATCGGGGGAACAGCCATGGCCGTACTTGTCGTAACCGGCGTCCTGCTGCTGGTCGTCGGCGGATGCGTCTGCGTCGTGCGGGCGGCCCGGGGCGGCCCCCGCTGGGTCCGGGCGGTCGCCGCCGTGACCCTGACGGCGGGCGAGTTGGTGCGGGCCGCGGGGCGCTCGCGCGGCCACGCGGGCGGCAGCCCGAGCGGGGGCGGCGCCGGGGACGCCTAGTGCCGCGACAGGCGACGTCCGCCCCGTCGCGACGCCCGGCACGCTTCCCCGGAGGGGGTGCCCCCACTCGCCGCACCGGCCGGAAGCCCGCGTGCGTCCAGTACGAGGGCCTCCGGCCGGCACGCCCCCAGCCTCCGGCCGGCACGCCCCCAGCCTCCGGCCGGCACGCCCCCAGCCTCCGGCCGGGGGACCCCGGAGCACGCACCGGACGTCGCTCCTCACCGGGCGAACGTCGCCTGCCGCGGGACTAGGGGCCGTCGTCCGGATCGCGCCGGTCCGATCGGCATCCCCCGCATCAACCCGCTGCGCGGCCTCGTACGCGCCCCGCTCGACGGCGCGATGACCATCAGCCTGGGCAAGCAGTACCTGCGCCCGCCCGAACCGCTGTGTCTGGACCACCAGGCGCTCCGGGTCCGCCCCGGCACGCAGGAGTGATCCGTCGGGATCCGGCCCTCCGGGAAGACGAACCGCGCCACCATGGTGGCCGCCCCTGGTGCCGTAAAACTATCGGCGCTAGTTTGGGGCCGGACGACGACGCCCGCCCGGAGGGAACGCGATGAAGGCACACGACGGCATGTACATCGACGGGGCCTGGCGGCCCGCCGACGGCCGGGACACGATCGACGTGGTGAACCCGGCCGACGAGCAGGTGATCGGCACGGTCCCCGCCGGCACCGCCCTGGACGTCGACACCGCCGTACGGGCCGCCCGCGCCGCGCTGCCGGGCTGGGCCGCCACCCCGCCCGCCGAGCGCGCCGCGCGCCTGGCCGCCCTGCGGGACGTCCTGGTGGCCCGCAAGGACGAGATCGCCGAGACCGTCACCGCCGAACTCGGCTCGCCGCTGAAGTTCTCGCAGGCTGTGCACGCCGCCGCCCCCATCGCCGTCGCCGGCTCCTACGCCGAGCTGGCGGCGACGTACGCCTTCGAGGAGAAGGTCGGCAACTCCGTCGTCCACCACGAGCCGGTCGGCGTCGTCGGCGCCATCACGCCGTGGAACTACCCGCTCCACCAGATCGTCGCCAAGGTCGCCCCGGCGCTCGCGGCCGGTTGCACGGTCGTGCTGAAGCCCGCCGAGGACACCCCGCTCACCGCCCGGCTCTTCGCCGAGGCGGTGCACGAGGCGGGCGTCCCGGCGGGCGTCTTCAACCTCGTCACCGGTCTCGGCCCGGTCGCCGGCCAGGCCCTGGCCGAGCACCCCGACGTCGACCTGGTCTCCTTCACCGGCTCCACCGCCGTCGGCCGCCGCATCGGCGCGATCGCCGGCGCCGCCGTCAAGAAGGTCGCCCTGGAGCTCGGCGGCAAGTCCGCCAACGTCATCCTCCCCAGCGCCGACCTGGCCAGGGCCGTGAACGTCGGCGTCGCCAACGTCATGTCCAACTCCGGCCAGACGTGCAGCGCCTGGACCCGCATGCTGGTCCACCGCGACCAGTACGACGAGGCCGTGGCGCTCGCCGCCGAGGCCGCCGCGAAGTACGGCGACCGGATCGGCCCGCTCGTCAACGCCAAGCAGCGGGAGCGGGTCCGCGGCTACATCGAGAAGGGCGTCGCCGAGGGCGCGCGTCTGGTGGCGGGCGGCCCCGAAGCCCCGCGCGATCAGGGGTACTTCGTCAGCCCGACCGTCTTCGCCGACGTGACCGAGGACATGGCCGTCGCCCAGGAGGAGATCTTCGGCCCCGTCCTGTGCGTCCTGCGCTACGAGGACGAGGAGGACGCCCTGCGGATCGCCAACGGCACGGTCTACGGCCTCGCCGGCGCCGTCTGGGCCGGGGACGAGGCGGAGGCGGTCGCCTTCGCCCGCCGCATGGACACCGGCCAGGTCGACATCAACGGCGGCCGCTTCAACCCGCTGGCCCCCTTCGGCGGCTACAAGCAGTCCGGCGTCGGCCGCGAACTGGGCCTGCACGGCCTCACCGAGTACCTCCAGACCAAGTCCCTCCAGTTCTAGAACAGGGGAGTTGCCCACGTCATGGCCGTCCGTGATGTCATCCGCGCCGCTGTCGTACCCGCCGTCGGCGCCCCGCTGGAGGTCACCGGGATCGAGCTGCCCGAGCCCGGCCCCGGCCAGGTCCGGGTGCGGCTCGCCGCCGCCGGGGTCTGCCACTCCGACCTGTCCCTGTCCAACGGCACCATGCGCGTGCCGCTGCCCGCCGTCCTCGGCCACGAGGGCGCCGGCACGGTCCTCGCCGTCGGCGAGGGCGTCACGCACGTCGCGCCCGGCGACGGCGTCGTCCTCAACTGGGCGCCCTCCTGCGGCGCCTGCCACCCCTGCTCGCTCGGCGAGGTGTGGCTGTGCGCGAACGCCCTGGCCGGCGCCGCGAACGTCCACGCCCGCCGCGCCGACGACGGCACCGACCTGCACCCCGGCCTGAACGTCGCCGCGTTCGCCGAGGAGACGGTCGTGTCCGCGTCCTGCGTCCTGCCCGCCCCGGACGGCATCCCGCTCACCGACGCCGCGCTGCTCGGCTGCGCCGTCCTCACCGGGTACGGCGCCGTCCACCACGCGGCGAAGGTCCGCGAGGGCGAGACGGTCGCCGTGTTCGGCGTCGGGGGAGTGGGTCTCGCCACCCTCCAGGCGGCCCGCATCGCCGGGGCGTCGATGATCGTCGCGGTCGACGTCTCCCCGGAGAAGGAGGAGCTGGCCCGCGCCGCCGGCGCCACCGACTACCTGATCGCCTCCGACACCACCGCCCGCGAGATCCGCGCTCTCACCGGCAAGCAGGGCGTCGACGTCGCCGTGGAGTGCGTCGGCCGGGCCGTCACCATCCGCACCGCCTGGGAATCCACCCGGCGCGGCGGACGCACCACCGTCGTCGGCATCGGCGGCAAGGACCAGCAGGTCACCTTCAACGCCCTGGAGATCTTCCACTGGGGCCGCACCCTGTCCGGCTGCGTCTACGGCAACGCCGACCCGGCCCGCGACCTTCCGGTCCTGGCCGACCACGTCCGCGCCGGCCGCCTCGACCTGGCCGCCCTGGTCACGGAGCGCATCGCCCTCGACGGCATCCCGGCCGCCTTCGACAACATGATGGCGGGCAAGGGCGGCCGGGCGCTGGTGGTCTTCTAGTGCCGCGGCAGGCGACGTTCGCCCGGTGAGGAGCGGCGTCCGGTGCGTGCTCCGGGGGTCCCCCCGGCCGGAGGCTGGGGGAGTGCCGGCCGGAAGCCCTCGTACCGGACGTGTTCGGGCTTCCGGCCGGTGCGGCGAGCGGGGGCACCCCCTCCGGGGGAGCGTGCCGGGCGTCGCGACGGGGCGGACGTCGCCTGTCGCGGCACTAGGTCCTGCCGTCCCAGGCCGCCGGGTCGGACACACCCCGACGCCGGCCCGCGTCCTCGCGGCGCGGCTCAGGAGCCCCGTCCGGCTCCTGGGCCGCCGCCGCGCGCCCGCGGGACCGCGACACCGCCACGCCCGCCAGGCACAGCGCCCCGCCCGCCAGCGTGAACAGTCCGGGCACCTCGCCCAGCACCAGCCACGACATCAGCACGACCAGGGCGGGCACCGCGTACGTCGTCGCGCCCATGCGGCCGGCGGTCGTCCGGGCCAGGGCGTACGCCCACGTCGTGAACGCCAGGGCGGTCGGGAACACGCCCAGGTAGACCACGTCGAGCGTCGCGGAGGCGGGCGCCTTCGCCACCTCCCGCACCAGCTGCCCGGCGAACGGCAGGCAGAGCACCGCCCCGACCAGGCACCCGAACGTCGTCACCTGGAGGGCGCTCGCATGCCCCAGCGCGGGCTTCTGCGCGACGACCCCGCCCGCGTACGCCACGGCCGCCAGCAGGCACAGCACCACCCCGAACAGCGAGGAGCCGCCCTCGCCGGACATCGACAGGCCCACGGTCACCGCACCGGCGAACGACACCACCATCCCCAGCAGCAGCCGCGGCGGCAGCGCGTCGCCGAGCAGACGGGCGCCGAGCAGCGCGATGAGGATCGGCCCGACGTTGACCACCAGGGCGGCCGTGCCGGCGTCCACCTGCTGCTCGCCCCAGTTCAGGGCGACCATGTAGAAGCCGAACCACAGCAGCCCGGACATCGCGATCCCCCGCCGGGCCGGCCGCGGCGGCAGCCCCTCCCGGCGCACCAGGCAGATCACCCCCAGCGTCAGCGCGCCCGACAGCAGCCGCCCGAGCGCCAGCGCGCCCGGCGAGTACGCCTCGCCCGCGCTGCGGATGGAGACGAAGGCGGAGGCCCACAGGACGACGGTGACGGTGGCGGCGCCGGCGGCGAGAAGGCCGGCACGGCGGGTCGGGGCGGTGCTCATCATGCTCCAGAGGCTAGGCAGGAAGGGGGCGGGGGACCGGCGGATTCCGGACGGGGCGCCCGCGCGCTCAGCGCAGCAGTGCCGGGTCGATGCCCAGCAGCCCGGACAGCGCGTCCTCGCCGGCCGGCGTCACCTTCACCGCCCGTTCCGAGCCGATGCGCACGCACCAGCCCGAGTCCAGGGCGTGCCGGCACAGGGCCGCGCCCGCGACGCCCGCGAGGTGGGGGCGGCGTTCGGTCCAGTCCAGGCAGGCGCGGGCCAGCGGCCGGCGGCTCGTGCGGTCCAGGCGGATCCCGGCGGCGTCGAACCAGTCGAGCCCCGTGTCGGTGAGGGCGAAGCCGGTGTCCTGGCGCAGCAGCCCGCGCCCGGTCAGCGCGTCGGTGACCGTGATGCCGAGCCGCCCGGCGAGATGGTCGTAGCAGGTGCGCCCGCGGGCCATCGCCGACCCGGCGCTCGACGCGCGCAGGGTGCGCGGGCGCCGCGTCGCCGCCTCGGGCGCGACCTGCGCGGCGAGGTCCTCCACGAGATGCGCGATCCGCTCGTCGGCGAGCCGCACGTACCGGTGCCGCCCCTGCCGTTCCTCGGCGAGCAGGCCGCCCGCGACGAGCTTGCCGAGGTGCTCGCTCAGGGTCGACGCCGCGACGCCCGCGTGCCGGGCCAGCTCGCCGGCGGTCCACGCCCGCCCGTCGAGCAGCGCCAGCAGGCAGGCGGCCCTGGTCTCGTCGGCGAGCAGCCCCGCGAGCCGGGCGAGCCCGGGTGCTTCACCGTCCTTGTCGGTCATGCGTCCAGGATGGGACACGGACGCTTCGGCGCCGGCCGAAGTGTCCTCAGGCGGTCCGGCCCGCCTGCTCGTACTGCAGCGCCAGCCCGTCCAGCAGCGCCGTCAGCCCGGTCTCGAAGGCCCGCTCGTCGATCTTCTCCTGCTGCTCGGCGAGCAGGTGCGCCTTGCCGAGGTGCGGGTAGTCGGCGGGGTCGTAGGCACCGGCGTCGTCGGGGAAGCCCCGCGCGAAGGAGCCGAGCGCGGACCCCATGACGAAGTACCGCATCAACGCGCCGATGGACGTGGCCTGCGCCGGCGGCCAGCCCGCGTCGACCATCGCGCCGTAGACGGCGTCCGCGAGGCGCAGCGCGGCCGGGCGGCGGCCGGGCCCGTGGGCCAGCACCGGGACGATGTTGGGGTGGTCGCGCAGGGCCGCCCGGTAGGAGACGGCCCAGTCGTGCAGCGCGGTCCGCCAGTCCCGGCCGTCCTCGAACATCGACAGGTCGACCTGCGCGCTGACCGAGTCGGCGACGGCCTCCAGGATCTCGTCCTTGGTGCGGAAGTGGTTGTAGAGCGAGGGTCCGCTGACCCCCAGTTCCGCCGCGAGCCGGCGCGTGGAGACGGCCGCGAGGCCCTCCGCGTCCACCAGCGCGCGGGCCGTCTCGATGATCCGGTCGGTGCTGAGCAGGGGCTTGCGCGGTCGGGCCATGGCGCACATAGTAGGGCTGCGGCCATAAACTAGCAGCGCTAATTTAAATGTCCGGCTTTCAAGAGGCGCCTGTCCGGATCCGTCTTCTGTGGGGTGTACCCGTCATGAACCTGGAGCTCAGCGAGGAGCAGACCGCCGTGCGGCGGCTCGCCCGGGACTTCGTGGAGCGCGAGATCGCCCCCCACGTCGTCGCCTGGGACCGTGCCGAGGAGGTGGACCGGTCCCTCGTCAAGAAGCTCGGCGAGGTCGGCTTCCTCGGGCTCACCGTCGACGAGGAGTACGGCGGCAGCGGCGGCGACCACCTCGCGTACTGTCTGGTGACGGAGGAGCTGGGCCGGGGCGACAGCTCCGTGCGCGGCATCGTCTCCGTCTCCCTCGGCCTGGTCGCCAAGACGATCGCCGCCTGGGGGGACGAGGAGCAGAAGCGCCGCTGGCTGCCCGGGCTGACCTCCGGCGGGTACGTCGGCTGCTTCGGCCTGACCGAGCCCGGTACCGGATCGGACGCCGGGAACCTCTCCACCCGCGCGGTCCGCGACGGCGACGACTACGTCGTCAACGGCACCAAGATGTTCATCACCAACGGCACCTGGGCCGACGTCGTCCTGCTCTTCGCCCGCTCCACCGACGCCCCCGGCCACAAGGGCGTCTCCGCCTTCCTCGTGCCCACCGACACCCCCGGGCTGACCCGCCGCACCGTCCACGGCAAGCTCGGACTGCGCGGCCAGGCCACCGCCGAACTGGTCCTTCAGGACGTCCGCGTCCCCGCCTCCGCGATGCTGGCCCCCGAGGGCAAGGGCTTCTCGGTCGCCATGTCGGCGCTCGCCAAGGGGCGGATGTCGGTCGCGGCCGGCTGCGTCGGCATCGCCCAGGCCGCCCTGGACGCCGCCGTGCGGTACGCGGGCGAGCGCGAGCAGTTCGGGAAGACCATCGCCCATCACCAGCTGGTGCAGGAGCTGATCAGCGACATCGCCCTCGACGTGGACGCGGCCCGGCTGCTGACCTGGCGCGTCGCCGACCTGATCGACCGCGGGCAGCCCTTCGCCGTCGAGTCCTCCAAGGCCAAGCTGTTCGCCTCGGAGGCCGCCGTCCGCGCCGCCAACAACGCCCTCCAGGTCTTCGGCGGCTACGGCTACATCGACGAGTACCCGGCCGGCAAGCTGCTGCGCGACGCCCGCGTGATGACCCTCTACGAGGGCACCAGCCAGATCCAGAAGCTGGTCATCGGGCGCGCGCTGACGGGCGTCTCGGCCTTCTGAGTACCCGGACTGAGTACGTCGGGGGGGGTGGGGGCGGGCCCCCCCCCCCCCCCCGTTTGCCCATGGTGTGACAACCGGCCAACACCACAGGCCCCCCCCCCGCATAAGGGCGGCCCGCGGGGGCATGGGCCGAGCCCAGGGCG
>NZ_JBIWJA010000031.1:0-95671 GCF_044764905.1 Streptomyces sp. NPDC093586
GGGGGGGGGGGGGGGGGGGGGGGCCGGGGCGCCCCCCCCCCCCCCCGCCCCCCCCCCCCCCCCCCGCCCCCCCCCCCCCCGCGGCCCCCGGGGCCGGTGTCCGTGCGGCTCAGCGCCCGAAGGTGAACCAGTTCACGTTGACGAAGTCCGCCGGCTGGCCGCTGGTGAAGGTCAGGTACACGTCGTGCGTGCCCGTCACCGCGCCGATGTTCGCCGGGACCGTCCGCCACGACTGCCAGCCGCCGGTGCCGCCCACCGCGAAACTGCCGACCGGCGCACTGCTCCGGCTGTCCAGGCGCACCTCCACCAGCCCGCTGACGCCGGGCGCCGCACCGCTCGCCACCCGGGCGCTGAACTGCGTCGCCGGACCCGACCCGAAGTCCACGCCCTTGTACTGGGCCCAGTCGCCGTTCGCGAGCGCGCCCAGGTTCTGCCCGCCGCCCGTGTCCGAGGTGCCCTCCGTCATGGTGCCGGACTGGGCGTCGTAGGACTCGGCCTGGATGGTGCCGTAGGCGTCGCGGTCGCCCGGCGGGGAGGGCGTGGTGCCGCCCCCGCCGGACGAGAGCACCTGGACGTAGTCCACGAGCATCGGGTGACCGGGCTGCGTGCCGGCGTCCGGGCCGCCGCCGAAGGCGTTCGGGAAGCCGCCGCCCATCGCCACATTGAGGATGACGTAGTAGCCGTGGTTCGTGGCGTTGGCCCAGGTCGTCGCGTCGACCTGGTTCTGGCGCACCGTGTGGTAGGTCGTCCCGTCGACGGAGAACCGGATCTCCTCGACGCTCGTCGAACGGTCCCACTCCACCCGGTACGTGTGGAAACCGGCCTGGCAGGTGGCCCCGGGGCAGGGGGTGCTGCCGCCGATGCCGCTGGTCTCGTTGCACGGGCCGTTCGGGGAGGTGCCGCAGTGCATCGTGGCCCACACGGTGTTGAGGCCCTGCGTGTTCTCCATGATGTCGAGCTCGCCGACCGCGGGCCAGTTCCAGTAGTTGCCGCGGTAGGGGCCGCCCAGCATCCAGAACGCCGGCCAGTAGCCCTTGGCCGCGGCTCCCGTGACGTTCGGGACCTGGATGCGGGCCTCCACGCGCAGCTTGCCGCCGGCCGGGGGCTGGAAGTCGGTGCGCCGCGTCTCGATGCGGCCCGACGTCCAGCGGCCGGCGCCGTCGCGCTGCGGGGTGATGCGCAGGTTGCCGTTGCCGTCGAGGGAGACGTTGCTCGTGGACGAGGTCATCGTCTCGACCTCGCCGGTGCCCCAGTTGGCGGGGCCACCGGGGTAGGAAGTACCGGTCGCGTACTGCCAGTTCGATGTGTTCACGCCGGATCCGGCGGCGCCGTCGAAGTCGTCGGCGAAGATCTGCGTCCAGCCGGTCGGGGGCGGGGGAGCGGAGGCGTTCGCGGACGGTCCGGTGACGGCGGCCGCGGCGGCGGCGAGGCCGAGCGTGCCGACGACGGCCACGAACGCCCGGTGCCACGGACGGCGTCCGGGCGGGTTGCCGGAGGACTCTCTCATGTGGGGGTGCCTCTCGGGTGGGGGAACGGATGACCCCGGGCGCTCCCCGGACGGTTCTGAGAGCGCTCTCAGGGTGCGGACAATGTGCTCCCGGCGGTGGCCGTCGTCAAGAGGTGAAACCGATAAAGCCCTTTGACGGCAAGGGGGTTCAGGGTGTGGAGGATGCCGGTGGTGGCGGACAGGAACCCGCGCGTGCCCTCTCCCGCATCGGCGGAGGGGGCGCGCGACCAGTGCGTCACCGTCCCGTCCGGTCCGCGCACCGGAGCGGCCACCGACCACGCGTCATCGGTGCCCCGGCGGTTGTTCACCGCCACCCCGGTGCGCCGCACCTCGGCCGGCACGCCGCGCGGCCGCACCGGATCGGTGATCGTGCGCGGGGTGGAGGAGGCGCGACCGCCCGCGACCGGGGCGGTCGGCGGGCCGGGGCGTGCCATGATCGGCGGCAGGCGGAAGTGCGGCCGGGTGACGGAGGGTGCGACGTGAGGCTGACGATTCTGGGCGGCGGCGGTTTCCGGGTGCCGCTCGTGTACGGGGCGCTCCTCGCGGACCGCGCCGAGGGGCGCGTGACCCACGTCGTGCTGCACGACCTGGACGCCGGCCGGCTCTCCGCGGTGAGCCGGGTGCTCGCCGAGCAGGCGGCCGGGGTGCCCGACGCGCCCGGGGTGACGGCCACGACCGACCTGGACGAGGCGCTGCGCGGCGCCGACTTCGTGTTCTCCGCGATCCGCGTCGGCGGCCTCCAGGGCCGCGCCGACGACGAACGGGTGGCGCTCGCCGAGGGCGTCCTCGGCCAGGAGACCGTCGGCGCGGGCGGCATCGCGTACGGACTGCGCACCGTCCCGGTCGCCGACGACATCGCCCGCCGCGTGGCCCGGCTCGCGCCCGACGCCTGGGTCATCAACTTCACCAACCCGGCCGGCCTGGTCACCGAGGCGATGTCCCGCCACCTCGGCGACCGCGTCATCGGCATCTGCGACTCCCCGGTCGGCCTCGGCCGCCGCATCGCCCGCGTGCTCGGCGCCGACCCCCAGGAGGCCTGGATCGACTACGTCGGCCTCAACCACCTCGGCTGGGTCCGCGGCCTGCGCGTCGCCGGCCGCGACGAACTCCCGCGCCTGCTCGCCGACCCCGCCCTGCTCGGCTCCTTCGAGGAGGGCCGCCTCTTCGGCGCCGACTGGCTCCGCTCGCTGGGCGCGATCCCCAACGAGTACCTGCACTACTACTACTTCAACCGGGAAGCCGTACGCGCCTACCAGGAGGCGGAACGGACCCGCGGCGCGTTCCTCCGCGACCAGCAGGCCCGCTTCTACGAGGAGATGCGCCGCCCCGGCACCCCCGCCCTCGCCGCCTGGGAGCGCACCCGCGCCGAACGCGAGGCCACCTACATGGCCGAGAACCGGGAAGCGGCCGGCGCCGGGGAGCGCGAGGCCGACGACCTGTCCGGCGGGTACGAGAAGGTGGCCCTGGCACTGATGCGGGCCGTCGCCCGCAACGAGCGCACGGTCCTGATCCTCAACGTCCGCAACCGCGGCACCCTGTCGGTCCTCGACTCCGAAGCCGTGATCGAGGTGCCGTGCGTGGTCGACGCGAGCGGCGCGCACCCGGCGGCCGTGGACCCGTTGCCGGGACACGCCACCGGTCTGGTCTGCGCGGTCAAGGCCGTCGAGCGGGAGGTGCTGGCGGCGGCCGCGACCGGCTCGCGCGCCACGGCCGTCAAGGCGTTCGCCCTGCACCCGCTCGTCGACTCGGTGAACGTAGCCCGCCGCCTCGTCGACGGCTACACGGCCGCGCATCCCGCTCTCGCCTATCTCACGTAGCCCCCCGTAAAGTGCCGGTGGGCCGCTCCGTGCCCGCGACGAGCGGACCGGGCCGCCGGGACGACCGCGCCTCCGTCATACCCATGCTCTCCAGGAAGGACCCGGCCCGGTGATCGAGGATCTGCTGCCCGACACGGTCGTCGCCGTGGAGGCGCACGACCTGGACGACGCCGGGCACTCGCCCCTTTACCCCGAGGAGGCGGCCCTCGTCGAGCGCGCCGTCGCCAAGCGGCGCCGCGAGTTCGCCGTCGTCCGGTCCTGCGCCCGCCGGGCCATGCGCAAGCTCGGGGTGGCTCCGCAACCCGTCCTGCCCGGGGAACGCGGCGCACCGCGCTGGCCGGACGGCCTGGTGGGCAGCATGACCCACTGCGACGGCTACTGCGCCGCGGCGCTGGCCCGCGCCACCGACCTGGCCTCCCTCGGCATCGACGCCGAACCCGACGGGCCGCTGCCCGACGGCGTCCTGTCCGCCGTGTCCCTGCCCGGCGAGGTGGAGCGGCTGCGGCGCCTCGCCGGGGAGCATCCCGGCGTGCACTGGGAGCGGCTGCTGTTCAGCGCCAAGGAGTCCGTGTACAAGGCGTGGTTCCCCCTCACCGGGCAGTGGCTGGACTTCGCGGAAGCCGACATCGAGATCTCCGTGGACCCCGACGACGACCGCCGCGGCACCCTGCACGCCGCCCTCCTGGTACCGGGGCCGGTCGTGGGCGGGCGTCGCCTGACCCACTTCCGGGGCCACTGGACCGCACGCCGGGGCCTGGTCGCCACGGCGATCACGGTCCCGCACGCCTGACACGCGCACCCCGGCCCGACGCCGACGGTCCGGCCCGGGCTCACGACTCGGATCGCGTCACGCTCTCCAGGAGCATGTCCAGCCACTCGGCGACCTTGTCGCGGTGCTGATCGGTGGGCAGTCGGGCGGCCCGCCAGGCGATCCCCCGCACACCGTGGTCCTGCAGCAGCCGCTCCAGCGGGTCGTCGACGGCGTCCGCCGCCGCCCGCTCGCGGTCGGCGAGCCGCTGGAGCAGCTCCTGCTCGGTGTGCCGCAGGGCGTTCGCGAGGGCCTCGGGATCCTCGGCGGTGAGAAAGCCGGCGTGCACGCGGAAGAAGCGCTGGATGGCGTCGCAGTGTTCCATGGTGGGCCGCCGGTCACCGTTGATGAGGGCGCCCGCCTGCTGCCGGGACATGCCGGCGCCGTCCGCGATCTCCTGCTGGGTGTACCTGCGGCCGTTGGGCTTGAGCCGGGTGCGGCGCAACAGGTCCAGCCGCTGCACGAACCGTGCCTGCACATCGGGCTCACCGGCGGGCCGGCCGCTCAGCAGGGCGCCCACCACGGGTTCGGGGACGCCGGAGGCGGCGGAGAGGACGCCGACGTCGAAGACCTCGTCGCGCGCCACGCCGAGCCGGTCCGCGAGTGCGGCGACGCGGGCGACCACGGCCGGCAGCGCGGCCGTCGGCTTGGCACCCGGACCATCGAAGCCACCCGTCACCGACATGTCTCCTACGTCTCTCACAGGCCTCACAGGCTTCTCACAAGCGGCAGCCGAGAACTTCCCGGAGAGTAGTCGCCGTTCGAACTCACATCCAGGTCTCGCCACAACTGTGGCCTGTTTCGGTCGTCAACAGGCACGAAATGCCACGATAGTTGACACGCCTCGCGCGGGGCAGCAGGATCGGGACGCCGCGAGAAGGCCGCATAGGCAAGAGGGGTGACCTCCCGATGGCATTTCAGGCAGGAGGGCGACGGCCGGCACCGCGGCCCGTCCCCGCGACCCCCGGCGCCCAGGCGTACCTCCAGGACTACGCCACCCTTCTGGAGGCCGTCCCCTTTCCCGCCCTCGTCGTCGACCACCGCTGGGACGTGGTCCTCGCCAACGGCGCCTTCCGGACACTCTTCCGGGAGGTGGGACCGCACCCCACGGCCATGCCGGCCGACAACTTCCTCAGGTTCGTCCTCTTCCACCCGGACGCGTCCGCGGTGCTCGCGGACCACGAGACGAGTTGGTGCCTGCCCATGCTGGCGCAGTTCGCCGCCGCCCTGGAGAAGTACGGACACGACGCCGGGCTCCAGGCCGTCCGCCGGGACATCGCCCAGGACCCGATCATGGAGGCCGCCTACCGGCAGGGCCTGCCGCACTGGGTCCGCGCCGTCGGGGAGGAGGCCGTCGAGCACGACGGCGCCGTACGGCCGTTGCACCACCCCGATCCGCGCCGGGGCACCACCGAGTGCCGAGTCGTCGTCGAGACCCCCAGGTCGCTGGAGGAGCTGGGCTACACCCGGCTGACGCTGGTCCTGCGCGAGACGCGCCGCACCCCGCAGCGGTCCGGCCGCACCCGGCATCCCGCCGCCCACCTGAGAGTGGTCCCCGCGGCGGACTGAACGCGTCCGCGCGAGGGAGGCCCACGCCGGCGCTCCCGGCGCGCCCGGCTGTACGGGCTGACGGCGCCGGCGGGGCAGGGGCGCCCGGAGGCGTCGGCCCGGGAGCGCCCGGAGGTCCTCGGCGCGCCGCTCACCGGGACGAGCGGGCGGGGCGGGGCGTGACGACCCGGCACCCCGGACGCGTACGGGGCCGGTGGGCAGGCGCACGACACCGTTACGCAAGCCGCTTGCATAACTTGCGCTACTCTTGCGCGCATGACGCGACGACTTGCTGAGGTGGCGAAGAAGGTCGGGGTCAGCGAGGCCACGGTCAGCCGGGTGCTCAACAACAAGCCCGGAGTCTCCGGGACCACCCGGCAGGCGGTGCTCTCCGCCCTGGACGTGCTGGGCTACGAGCGGCCCACCCAGCTGCGCGGCGAGCGGGCCCGGCTGGTCGGTCTGGTCCTGCCCGAGCTGCAGAACCCGATCTTCCCGGCGTTCGCCGAGGTCATCGGCGGGGCCCTGGCCCAGCTCGGCCTCACCCCGGTGCTGTGCACGCAGACCAGGGGCGGGGTCTCGGAGGCCGACTACGTCGACCTGCTGCTGCAACAGCAGGTGTCCGGCGTGGTGTTCGCCGGCGGGCTGTACGCGCAGGCCGACGCGTCCCACGACCACTACGGGCGCCTCGCCGACCGCAACATCCCGGTCGTCCTGGTCAACGCCGGCATCGAGCACCTCGGCTTCCCCGGCGTCTCCTGCGACGACGCGGTGGCCGTCGAGCAGGCCTGGCGGCACCTCGCCTCGCTCGGCCACGAGCGGATCGGCCTGGTGCTCGGCCCGGGCGACCACATGCCCTCGGGACGCAAGCTGGCCGCCGCCCGGTCCCTCGGGGAGCTGCCGGACGAGCACGTCGCCCGTGCCATGTTCTCCATCGAGGGCGGCCACGCGGCGGCCTCCCGGCTCATCGACCGGGGCGTCACCGGACTGATCTGCGCCAGTGACCCGCTGGCCCTCGGCGCCGTACGGGCCGCCCGGCGCAAGGGGCTCGACGTGCCGTCGCGGATCTCCGTCGTGGGCTACGACGACTCCGCGCTGATGAACTGCACCGAACCGCCCCTCACCACCGTCCGGCAGCCCATCGAGGCCATGGGCCGGGCCGTGGTGGAGCTGCTGAACACGCAGATCAACGGCGGTTCCGTGGCCGCCGAAGAGCTGCTGTTCGAGCCCGAGCTGGTGGTGCGGGGGTCGACCGCGCAAGCGCCTCGCCCCTGAGATCCACTTCGCTGTCGAATAATTTCAGATTCTGCGTGACATCTTGCGTGGCACTGTCGCCGGTGCTTGAGTGTGCGGCGCCCACCGCTCCTGTTCCGAGGGGTCACCCGCTCCTGTCCTTGAGGGGTCACCGATGTCACGCACCGGGTTCCGCCGTACCTTTGCCGCGTTGAGCGTCTGCTCGCTCGCGCTCACCGTCTCCGCCTGCGGGTCGGACGACGACACCGCGAGCGGCAAGACCCGCATCACGGTCAACTGCATGCCGCCCAAGAGCGCCAAGGTCGACCGGCGGTTCTTCGAGGAGGACGTCGCCGCCTTCGAGAAGGCCCACCCGGACATCGACGTCGTCCCGCACGACGCCTTCCCGTGCCAGGACCCGAAGACGTTCGACGCCAAGCTCGCCGGCGGACAGATGGAGGACGTGTTCTACACGTACTTCACCGACGCCCGGCACGTCGTCGACATCGGCCAGGCGGCCGATCTCACGCCGTACCTCAAGGAGCTGAAGAGCTACGGCACCATCCAGCGGCAGCTGCGCGACATCTACACCGTCGACGGCAAGGTCTACGGCATCCCGCGCACCGGCTACTCGATGGGCCTGATCTACAACAGGGCACTGTTCGAGAAGGCCGGCCTCGACCCCGACAGGCCCCCGGCCACCTGGGACGAGGTCCGCACCGCCGCGAAGAGGATCGCGGACCTCGGCGACGGCACCGTCGGCTACGCCGACTACAGCGCCCAGAACCAGGGCGGCTGGCACTTCACCGCCGAGCTGTACTCACAGGGCGGCGACGTCGTCGACGCGGACGGCGAGAAGGCCACGATCGACACCCCCGAGGGCCACGCCGTCCTCCGGACGCTGCACGACATGCGCTGGAAGGACGAGTCCATGGGCAGCAAGCAGCTGCTCGTCATCAACGACGTGCAGCAGATGATGGGTTCGGGCAAACTCGGCATGTACCTCGCCGCCCCCGACAACATCCCGATCCTCGTCAAGGAGAAGGGCGGCGACTACAAGGACCTCGCCCTCGCCCCCATGCCCGGCGGCAAGGGCACCCTCATCGGCGGCGACGGCTACATGTTCAACAAGAAGGCGAGCCCCGAGCAGATCCGGGCCGGCCTGAAGTGGCTCGACGCCATGTTCCTCACCCCCGGCGACGGCTTCCTCGGCGACTACGCCCGCGCCAAGAAGCAGGACGCCCCCGTCGGCCTGCCCGAGCCGCGCCTGTTCACCGGCGCCGCCGACGCCAAGGACCAGCAGGTCAAGAAGGCCAACGCCAACGTGCCGGTGGACAACTACCAGTCCTTCCTCGACGGCAACCAGAACCTCGAGATGAAGATCGAGCCGCCGAACGCCCAGCAGATCTACTCCGTCCTCGACGGCGTCGTCTCCGCCGTCCTCACCAAGGAGGACGCCGACATCGACACGCTGCTGAAGGACGCCTCCGGCAAGATCGACGGCATCCTGGCCCGGAGCTGACCGGCGATGAAGACGGCTGAACGACGACCGGCCGAGGCCGTCGGGGCCGCTCCGGTGCGGGCACCGCTCCCGGCCGGGGGCCGGGGGCGCCGCCTCGCCGCCCAGGGCCGCGCCTACGCCTTCCTCCTCGGCGGACTGACCTGCTTCGCGCTGTTCTCGTGGTACCCGGCGATCCGCGCGATCGTGATCGCCTTCCAGAAGTACACGCCCGGCTCGGACCCCGAATGGGTCGGCACCGCCAACTTCACCCGCGTCTTCGAGGACCCGGAGTTCGCCGACGCCTGGCGCAACACCCTCACCTTCACGGTGCTCGCCCTGCTGATCGGCTTCGCCGTACCGTTCGTCCTGGCCCTGGTCCTGAACGAACTCCGGCACGCCCGGGCGTTCTTCCGCGTCGTCGTCTACCTGCCGGTGATGATCCCGCCGGTGGTCAGCGCCCTGCTGTGGAAGTGGTTCTACGACCCGGGCGCCGGCCTGGCCAACGAGGCGCTGCGCTTCCTCCACCTGCCCACCTCGAACTGGTCCAACGGTGCCGACACCGCGCTGGTCTCCCTGGTCGTCGTCGCCACCTGGGCCAACATGGGCGGCACCGTCCTGATCTACCTCGCCGCCCTCCAGTCCATCCCCGGCGAACTGTACGAGGCCGCCGAACTGGACGGCGCGAACCTGCTCCAGCGGGTGCGGCACGTGACGATCCCGCAGACCAGGTTCGTCGTCCTGATGCTGATGCTCCTGCAGATCATCGCCACGATGCAGGTCTTCACGGAGCCCTTCGTCATCACCGGCGGCGGCCCGGAGAACGCCACGGTCACCGTGCTCTACCTCATCTACAAGTACGCCTTCCTCTACAACGACTTCGGCGGCGCCTGCGCCCTGAGCGTCATGCTCCTGCTGCTGCTCGGCCTCTTCTCCGCCGTCTACCTCCGGCTCACCCGCTTCGACGGGGAGGACGTATGAGCGCCGCCACCCGCACCCTCGTCTCGCCGGCCGTCCTGGCCCGCCCGCGCGGCCGGGCCGTCTACTGGACCGTGTTCACCGGCGTCGTCCTGCTCTTCGCGCTGGCCTTCCTCTTTCCCGTCTACTGGATGGTGACCGGCGCGATGAAGTCGCCGGACGAGGTGACCCGCACCCCGCCCACCCTCCTCCCCGAGGACTGGCGGGTCAGCGGCTACACCGGCGCCTGGGACCTGATGGACCTGCCGACCCACCTGGGGAACACGCTGGTCCAGGCGACCGGTGCCTGGATCCTCCAGCTGGTGCTCTGTACGGCCGCCGCCTACGCCCTGTCCAAGCTGAGCCCGGCCTTCGGCAAGGTGATCCTCGGCGGCATCCTCGCCACCCTCATGGTGCCGGCCCAGGCGCTGGTGGTGCCGAAGTACCTGACCGTGGCCGACCTCGGGCTGCTCAACGACCCGCTCGCCATCTGGCTGCCGGCCGTCGCCAACGCCTTCAACCTGTACCTGCTCAAGCGCTTCTTCGACCGGATACCGCGCGACGCGCTGGAGGCCGCCGAGATCGACGGCGCAGGCAAACTGCGCATCCTGTGGTCGATCGTGCTGCCCATGTCACGACCGGTGCTCGGCGTCGTGTCCATCTTCGCGCTGGTCGCCGTCTGGCAGGACTTCCTGTGGCCGCTGATGGTCTTCTCCGACACCGACAAGCAGCCGATCAGCGTGGCCCTCGTACAGCTGTCGCAGAACCTCCCGCTGACCGTGCTGATCGCCGCGATGGTGATCGCCAGCATTCCCGTGGTCGCGCTGTTCCTCGTCTTCCAGCGGCACATCATCGCCGGCATCAGTGCGGGCGGCACCAAGGGCTGACGCCCTCCCTTCCGAGAGAAAGGCACGCACCGTGGGACAGCCCACCCCCGACCGGAACCGCGCCGACTGGTGGCGCACGGCCGTCATCTACCAGGTCTACGTCCGCAGCTTCGCCGACGGCGACGGCGACGGCACCGGCGACCTCGCGGGCGTGAGGGCCAGACTTCGCCACCTCGCCGGCCTCGGCGTGGACGCCCTGTGGTTCAACCCCTGGTACCTCTCCCCGATGAAGGACGGCGGCTACGACGTCGCCGACTACCGCACCGTCGACCCGGCCTTCGGAACCCTCGCCGAGGCGGAGAAGCTCATCGCGGAGGCCCGCGAGCTCGGCATCCGCACCATCGTCGACATCGTCCCCAACCACGTCTCCGACCAGCATCCCTGGTTCCGGGCGGCCCTCGCCGGCGGACCCGAGCGGGACCTGTTCCACTTCCGCCCCGGACGCGGCGAGAGGGGTGGACTCCCGCCCAACGACTGGCAGTCCGAGTTCGGCGGCCCCGCCTGGACGCGGCTGCCCGACGGCGCCTGGTACCTCCACCTGTTCGCCCCCGAGCAGCCGGACCTCAACTGGGCCCACCCGGCCGTCCGCCAGGAGCACGAGGACATCCTGCGGTTCTGGTTCGAGCGCGGCGTCGCCGGCGTCCGCATCGACTCCGCCGCCCTGCTGGTCAAGGACCCCGAGCTGCCCGACTTCACCGAGGGCCGCGACCCCCACCCCTACGTCGACCGCGACGAACTCCACGACATCTACCGCGGCTGGCGCGCCGTCGCCGACGAGTACGGCGGCGTCTTCGTCGGCGAGGTGTGGCTGCCCGACACCGAACGCTTCGCCCGCTACCTGCGCCCCGACGAACTGCACACCGCCTTCAACTTCTCCTTCATGACCTGCCCCTGGGACGCGGCGCGACTGCGCGCCTCCATCGACGACACCCTCGCCGAGCACGCCCCGGTCGGTGCCCCCGCCACCTGGGTGCTGTGCAACCACGACGTGACCCGCACCGTCACCCGCTACGGCCGCGCCGACACCGGCTTCGACTTCGCCACCAAGGCCTTCGGCACCCCCACCGACCTCGGCCTCGGCACCCGCCGGGCCCGCGCCGCCGCCCTGCTCTCCCTGGCCCTGCCCGGGGCCGTCTACGTCTACCAGGGCGAGGAACTGGGCCTGCCCGAGGCCGACATCCCCCTCGACCGCATCGAGGACCCCATGCACGCCCGCTCCGGAGGCACCGACCCCGGCCGCGACGGCTGCCGGGTGCCGCTGCCGTGGACGGCCGACGCCCCCCACGCCGGATTCGGCGGCGAGCCGTGGCTGCCGCAGCCCGTCGGCTGGGCGGCGTACGCGGCCGACCGGCAGGCACAGGACCCGGACTCGATGCTCACCCTCTACCGAGAGGCGATCCGGCTGCGCCCGGTCTTCACCGAAGGCCCCCTCACCTGGCTGCCGGCCCCCGACGGCGTCCTCGCCTTCACCCGGGCGGCCGGCAGCGCGACCTGCGTGGTCAACCTCGCCGACCCGCCCGCCACGCTCCCCGCCCACACCGCACTGCTCCTCGCCAGCGGCCCGCTCACCGACGACGGACGGCTGCCGAAGGACACCGCGGTCTGGCTGCGCACCTGAGCCGGCACACCCCGAGCCGCACGCCGACGGCCCGACCGGGCAGGCCGGTTCACCGGCCTGCCCGGTGAAGGTCAGGACGTGTCACCGGTTCCTGGCGAAGGCGGTCGTGCGCGGCGCCGTTGCGGCTCCCGTCCGGCGTGGGCGGTGGCAGCGTCGGGACGGGCGTCGCCGGGCGGCAACGACTCTTCCGCCTCACGGAAGGAGCGCACCGGGGGCTGTCGGTGGGTGCCTCTAGTCTTTGCGCATCGACACGGCGAGGCGCCCCGGTCGGGGCGCCGGACGAGCTGTGCCGGATTCCGCGTGCGGGAGGGGCGAAGCATCCATGGGCTGGCTGGCGGCGGGCGACACCTACGAAGTCGCGCTGGTGGAGGGGCGGGTGGTGGCACGGTCCAGGTCGGGGAAGTCGCCGGACGGGCCGGTGGGGGACCTGCCGGCGGAGATACGCGACCACCCCGAGGTGAGCGGGCTCGAGCGGTTCGCCGAGTGGCTGGAGCGGCACGCGGCCGAGTGCGCGGCACAGGTCACCCACTGGATGGTGTCCTCGCTGCCGGTCCCGGCCGCTCTGCTGGCCCGGGTCTGGCCCGACGAGGCGTGGCGGGCGGTGCTGCGTGACGTCGTGGTCGTCGCCGACGGCCCTCAGGTGGCCGGGTTCCTGCGGGACGTGGACGAGGAGGGCGGACTCCGGCTGACGCGGGCCGACGGCGGGACCGTCCGCCTGACGCCCCGCACGGTGACCATGCCGCACCCGGTCCTCCTCCCGGACCTGGAGCGACTGCGCGCGTTCGCCGCCGAGTCGGGCGTGAGCCAGGGCGTCGACCAGCTCCACCGCGCCACCTGGCACAAGCCCGAGGGGATCGACGGCGGCGCCGTCACCGAGTTCGCGGGCGCCGAGTACCGCTCGTGGTACCACCTCTCCTTCCGCGCCACGTCGCTCGGCTACCGGGTCTCCGGCATGAACGCCGTCGACCGGATCCGGGACGCCGGGCGGATCTTCACCGCCTCGGTCGGCATCGGCGACCCCTACACGGAGGAGAAGGCCTGGACCGGCGCGCTGACCTGGCGCGACGAGGACGGGAACCGCGCGCTCCCGCTGACCGACGTCGGCCCCGTGGCCTGGTCCGAGGGCATGCGCATGGCCGCGGCCCTGCACGCGGGCGGCACGGTCGCCGCGAGCCGTACGCCGACCGCGAGCCGCCCGGCGACCGCGGACGACGGCGAGTGAACGACATGGCGGCACGGACATCCACGGAAGGCAACCGCTTCATGAACGACGCGACGACACCCGGCGGGGCGACGGCACCGACGGAGGAACTGCTGCGCGCCGGTGCCGTACTGCCGCCGGGCACCACCGGGGCGGGCGACCGGGCCGTCCCCGTGGTCGCCCAGGCGTACCGGCATCCCGGCCTCGACGGCCGGACCGTCGTCCGCCTCACCACGGTGGACCAGGGCGTGGAGCCGGGCACCGGATTCCTCGGCCTCGTACCCGAGGGCGAGCCGGTGGAGGTCGGCCTCGGACGGCCCCGGGCGATGGGCTTCCCCGAATGGGTCCTCGTCCGTCACCCCTCGGACGGCCACCTCGCCATGTCCGTCGCCGAGGAGATGAACAAGGTCGCGCGCACGGTGCGGTCGCGGCCGAAGAGGGCCCGCGCCGCCTACGAGTCGATCGGCGAACGGCTCGCGGGCTCCGTCCCCCACTTCCTGCCGACCTTCTACGAGCAGGCCGGCCGGGTCTTCCTGGCCGCCGGCGAGAAGGCCTACGCGTCCCAGATGTTCGTCGACGCGCGCAAGGCCGAGACGGCGCACGCGCTGCCCTTCGACGAGGCGCGCATGGACGCGGTGTTCCTCGAGTTCGCCCTCGCCGACGCCATGCCGACCAAGGTCCTCTCCGGCTATGCCAAGGGACTGTCGTCCCGGGTCCCGGCCGCGACGGCGTACCGGCACCTGCGCGGTCTCTTCGTACGGCTCGCCGTGCACGGGCTGCCGCCGTCGAGCCCGGGCGCGGCCGACCTGCGCCGGCTGACGAAGGCGGTCGCGGGCAAGAACGCCCCGGCCGAGGAGAGGGCCTACCTGCGCGAGATGCTGCCCCTGCCCGGCACCGCCCGGGCGCCCCTCGGCTGGTGGAAGGCCCACCGTCCGGCCCTGCTGGAGCTGGCCCGGCGGGAGCCCGCCGTCCGCGGCACCCTGCTGGGCGTGCTGCCCACGGAGTGGGAGCGGGAGGAACTGCCCCACTGGCTGGACCTGCTGGAGAAGTCCGGCGCCACCGCCGGGCTGTGCGACGCCGGCCTGCCCGCCGAGGAGCGCGCCCCCGACGGCACGGCCGGCTGGACGCGCCGGTTCCTCGACCTGTGCCGCACCGGCGACGGGCGCCCCGCACCGGCGGAGCTGTACCCGCTCGTCGACCGCATGGCCGGCACGCTCCGCGCCGAACTGCTCGCCGACGGCGGTACATTGCCGCCCCCGGTCGGCGACGTCGACCTCCTCGACCAGTTCCTGGCCCTGCGCGTCCCGGTCGCCGAACCCGAGGAGCGCTCGCGACTCAACCTCCGGGACTGGGCGGCGCGCGACCGGCGGCGCGATCTCCTCGCCCTGGAGGCCGACACCCGCTTCCGCCCGGCCTTCCGCCGCGGCTGCCCCACCTACGAGCGGGAGGACACCGACAAACGCACCGTCGTCGCCCTGGCGGAGTCGCCCGGCGGACGACCGATGCTCGCCGCGTGGGTGGCGGACGTCGGCCGGAGGTACCTCACCGCGGAACTGGGCGAGTTCACCCCGTACTCCGGTCCGTTCGAGACGCTGAAGTGGCTGCCGGGCGAGGTGCTGGCGACCGCCGGGAAGGCGGTGCGCGAAGCACTGGCCACCGGCATGGCCCCGGCGCTCGCCCGCACCCTGCGCACCGGGATCCTCGACGAGCTGGGCTGGCCCGCCTGGGACGAGGCGGTCGGCTCGCCCGAGTCCCCGGAGGCGGCGCGCGCCACGCGAGTGGGCGAGGCCTGGCCGCAGCTGATCGTCCACAGCGGCACCCAGGTCCGCGTGATCGGCCCGGAGGGGACGGTCCTCGCGCACGAGCTGCGCCTCCCGCACGGGGCGGACCGGTGGCACCTCGACTTCCGGTACGTGGACGGCGGACTGCTCGTCACCTGGTACACGTTCTCCACGTCCAGCACCCACGGTTACTGGCACGACGCCGACGCCGACGCCGACGCCTCGTCACCGGTGCCGGTCGAGGGCGACGTCCGCTACGGCTACGTGTGCGCGGCGGACGGCACCGGCGGCATGAACGGCATGCCCCCCGCCTCCCTCCCCCTGCCCGGGGGCGGCCGGACCACCGGCCACGGCGTGCTGCGCCGGGGGGACACCGTCGGCATACCCCCGCGACGGACCGTGATCGGCGACGGCACGTCGTACTGGGTGTGTGTCAACGACTGGGCCAATGGCGTGAACAGCGCCTGGCACGCCTACGACCCGGCCGACGACGCGGTGGGAGAGCCCGGCCGGCCCGACTGGTTCGCCGAGGCCCTGCGCACCGCGCCGGAGGGCAGCACCCTCCGCACGGCCTGGCTGCTGCCCGCCCCCTCCGTCGAGCCGGGCCCGGTGTGCGCCCCGGTGGACGGGGTGCTCGGCTGGCGGGTGATCACGCTGCCCGACGGTGCGCAGCGGTGCGAGGATCTGGCCGGCCGCTCGGTCGTCGTGCCGCCCGGAGCGGGCGGGAGCCCGGAGCACGTCCTGGTGTTCCCCGGCAGCGACCGGCCCCTCGCCGTGACGCGGTGGTCGCTCAGCGACATCCGCCTGCTCGATCCCGAGGGCGCGGTGGTCGCCGAGGTCACCGGCGGTCACGCGGCCGGCCCCTTCAGCGCGGGCACCCCCCTGCTGCCGCCCCTGCGGTACTGGCCTCTGCTCCGGCCCCGCGACCCGCAGGGCTCCGCGGCGCTCCGCCGGGTCGGCGAGGACACCGCGGCGGCGCTGCTGGCGGCGGCCGTGGCGCAGACGCCCGGTGACGGGACGGACGACCCGGACACGCTGCCCGGCCTGGTCCGCACGCTGCTGCCGCAGGTCGGCCACGAGGCCCTGCGTACGGGCATCACCGGAGTGGTGCGGTTCGCCGCCGAACAGCAGCGCATCCTGGACGCGGCGCTCGCCCGGCTGGACTCGGCGGTCCAGGGCGACACCCCGGAGGAACCCCGTCCCGCGCTCGGCGACCGCCTGCTCTCCTCGGCGCTGAACGGCACCGGCCTGACCGAACGCGACAAGCGCGGTCTCTACGACTTCCTCCACCACGTCTTCGCCCTGCCGGAGCTGCTCGCCCGGTCGGCACGCGGCGAGGCGGAACGGACCCCCGCGGGCACCGTGCACGTCTCCCTGGACAAGCAGGACTCGCTGGAGAGCGTGAACGTGCGGGCCCTGCCCGAACTGCCCGTCGTCCTGGCGCTGCGGGCCGCCTCGGAGGCCACCGTCGAGGAGCACCGGCGGGCCCTCGACGCCTACCTGGCGGAACTGGACGCGCACGAGCTGACGGAGCTGGACCCCGCCCACTGGCGCCGGGTCCGTGTGGTCCTGGACAGCGCCCTGTTCACGGGGCCCGACGCCGTGAGGGGTTACCCGAAGGCGGCCGTGCTGGACCTGGGCGGCGGCGCGTTCCTGCTCTTCCCCGCCGACTGGTACCGGTTCGTCGGCGAGTACGACCCGGCCGGGGTCCCGGGGAGGCACTACGGCGTGCTGTACCACGACCCGTCCGGCCGCTTCGAGGTCCCCGCCCCCTACACCCTGGTGTCGAAGGAGCCGTTCGTGCCGGAGCCGACCCGGCCACCCGGCTGGGTCGCGGCCTTCCGGGCCGAGCTGGCCGAGCGCGGCCCGGCGCCCTGGCGACCCGAGGCCGCCGAGGAGTTCGCCCGGCTCACCGGCGTCACCCCCACCACGGCCCGGCTCGTGCTGGCCGGCATGCCGCAGATCGACGACAAGCGCGCCTCAGTCCCCTCGGGGACCCTGAAGGTCGTCGGCGTGAGGGCGGCCGACGCGGGCGTCGCCAAGGACGAGTTGAGGGCGCTGGACATCGACGCCCTGCGCGCCGTCGTGGCGGCGCTGCTGCCCACCGAGCCGTCCCGGCTGTGGACGCACGGTCCCGACGTCGTCCGCGCGGCCGAGGTCTGGAACGAGCGGCTGGGCCGGCGCACCCCCCTGCCCGAGGAGGTGCTCCACGACGCGGTCCGCACCGTCGAACCCGTCGGATGGGCACCGGCCGACGCCCTGCGGGGCTTCGTCGACCCGGCCGCCGAGCCCCGGCTGACCCGCGACCTGACCTGGACCTTCGGCCGCTACACGGTCGAGTCCGCCGAGAAGGCGCCCGGGTTCGACAACAGCGCGCTGAAGGGCGCGGTGGCCCTGGCCGCGTGGCTCGCCCACCGCCTCCCGTCCGGCGACCCGATCCGGGCCGCCCTGCCCGGCGTACGGACGGCGCTGCGCGACCGGCTGGCCCACCCCGGCCTGCTGCTCCGCCTCGACAGGAGGGCCGACTGGGAGACGTTCCTGAAGTCGGCCGGAGAACCGGACGAGACCGGCGACGACGTCGTGCGCCACGGCGCGCTGCTGTTCGGCACCGAGGGGCCCGAGACGATCCCCGCCGTCCGGCCGGCGCTGCTGGACACCACGGGCGACGGCCCCCACCTGACCGCCCTGCTCTCCGCCGAACGGCCGAACGCCCAGGAGACGGCCTTGCGTCTGGTCCACGACCCGCGGTTCGCCGAGCTGCTCGCCGACCCCGGGGACCCGGTGGCCGGCGAGCGCGACGCCGACGGTCTGTGGTGGCCGCAGGACCCCGCCCGCTCCGTGCCCGGCCTCGTCGGTGAGGTGGCCGGGCGGTACGGCCTCGGTGAGGACGCCGCCGCCCTCTACCTGATGCTGCTCGCCCTGCCCGACCCCACCGACCGCAACACCGCGCGCTGGACCGGCTGGGGCGCGCGGCGCGGCGGCACCGCCCGGCTCCGCGCCGCCCGCGCCGAACTCGCGGCCACCGACCTCGTCGTGGAGGGAAGCCGGCCCAAGGCGGGACGCTCGCTGTTCCTGCCCGGCGGGTGGGTCCGGCTCGCGCCCCCGCACCTCCCGCTGGAGCGGTGGAAGCTCCCGCTGTACGACCTGCTCGACGGCGAGAGGCCCGTCCTGGGCGTCGTCGTGCCCTCCCGGCCCGTCACCGCCCTCTACCGCGAGGCCTGGCAGCGCGTCCAGGACGGGGGCGGTCCGAAGCTGGAGGAACCCGAGGCGCCGCGACCGCGCAAGCGCCGCCGCTGAGCCCCGTCCGGAGGGACGGCCGTGGTACGCGGCCGTCCCTCCGGGCAGGTGTGCACCGTGGTCCCGCACGGCGCCGGCCGTCAGCGCTCCAGCTCCTTGTGCGCCGTCTCCGGCAGCCGCAGGTACACCAGCGAGGACAGCAGGCACAGCACGGCGACGTACCAGGGGAAGAGCCCGGAGTGCCCGAGCTCCTTGAACAGCGTGCCCACGTACGGCGCCGTGCCGCCGAACAGGGCGACGGTGAGCGAGTACGGGAAGCCGATGCCGGCCGCCCGCACCCGGGGCGGGAAGATCTCGGCGTTGACGGCCGCGCTGATCGAGGTGAAGCCGGTCAGCAGGATCATGCCGGCGCACTGCACCAGCAGCAGCACGGCGAACGAGTCGCGCAGCGCGTGCAGCAGCGGCACGCTCAGCAGGGCGAACCCCACGCCGAAGAACAGCAGCAGCGGACGGCGGCCGAAGCGGTCCGAGAGCAGCCCGCCGAGCGGCTGGAGCAGTCCGAAGAAGGCCAGCGAGATCGTGCCGGCGAGCAGCGCGTCCGACTTGTCCAGCCCCGTGTTGAGTTCGGCGTACGTCGGCAGGTACGACGTCCAGGTGTAGTAGGCGATCGTGCCGCCCGCCGTGATCCCGCCGATCAGCAGCGACTCGCGCGGATGGCTGCGCAGCGCCTCGAACAGTCCGGGCCTCGGCGCCCGTCGCAGCTCGGCGCTGCGGGTCTCCTGGGCGCCCTGCCTGATCCAGAAGCCGACGAGGCTGAGCACGGCCCCGAACACGAACGGCACCCGCCAGCCCCAGCCGTTCATCCGCCCCTCGTCGAGCGTGTCCACCAGCACGGTGGCGACACCGGACGCGACGAGCTGCCCGGCGGTCGTCGAGACGTACTGGAAGCTGGAGAACAGGCCGCGCCGGCCCGGCCCCGCCGACTCCACCAGGAAGGTCGTCGACGCCGCGAACTCGCCGCCCACCGACAGCCCTTGGAGCAGCCGCGCGACGACCAGCACCACCGGCGCCAGCACACCGGCCGCCGCGTACGTCGGGGTCAGCCCGACCAGCAGGCTGCTGCCGCCCATCAGCAGGATGGTGACCGTCAGCGCGGCACGCCGCCCGCGCCGGTCGGCGATCGCGCCCATCAGCAGTCCGCCGACGGGCCGCATGAAGAAGCCCACCGCGAACACCGCGAACGTGGACAGCAGCGGCACCAGCGAGTTGTCCGCGCTCTTCGGGAAGACCTGATCCGCGATGTAGGTGGCCAGGAAGGTGTAGGCGTACCAGTCGTACCACTCCACGGCGTTGCCCACCGAGGCGGCGAGCAGCTGGCGTACGGGCCGTCGGGCGGGCGGGGAGTCCGTGTCCATGCCTGTCATGATCGCGACCATCCCCGCCCGGCGGGTCCGGCACACCTCACGTACCGACGACTTTCACATCAGCGCCACCGGACCCTTCCCTGACGTTTCGTGTCCCTGGAACACTTCTTTCGCGCGCGTTCCGTCACCGGCCCGCCACGGTCCGGCACGGCCCCACATCCCCGAAGCGAGAGGCTTCCCATCCCATGCCCGAGGTCAACCGGCGCCGATTCCTCCAACTCGCGGGCGCCACATCGGCGTTCAGCGCGCTGTCCGCGAGCATCGAGCGGGCCGCCGCCCTCCCGGCCAACCACCGCTCGGGCAGCATCGAGGACGTCGAGCACATCGTGGTCCTGATGCAGGAGAACCGCTCCTTCGACCACTACTTCGGCACGCTGCGGGGCGTCCGCGGCTTCGGCGACCCGCATCCGGTGACCCTGGACAGCGGCAAGTCGGTGTGGCACCAGGCCAAGAGCGACGGCACCGAGGTGCTGCCCTTCCACCCCGAGGCCGACGACCTCGGCATGCAGTTCCTGGAGGGCCTGCCGCACGGCTGGCCCGACGGCCAGGCGGCGTATCACAACGGAAAGTACGACCGCTGGCTGCCCGCCAAGGGCACCACGACCATGGCGTACCTGACCCGCGAGGACATCCCCTTCCACTACGCGCTCGCCGACACCTTCACCGTCTGCGACGCCTACCACTGCTCCTTCATCGGCTCCACCGACCCCAACCGCTACTACCTGTGGTCGGGCCACACCGGCAACGACGGCAGGGGCGGCGGCCCCGTCCTCGGCAACGACGAACGCGGCTACGACTGGACGACGTACCCCGAGCGGCTGGAGGAGGCCGGGATCTCCTGGAAGATCTACCAGGACATCGGCGACGGCCTGGACGCGGCCGGCTCCTGGGGCTGGATCGGCGACGCCTACCGCGGCAACTACGGCGACAACTCCCTGCTGTACTTCAACAAGTACCGCAACGCCCGGCCCGGCGACCCGCTGTACGACAAGGCCCGCACCGGCACCGACGTCAAGAACGGCGAGGGCTACTTCGACCGGCTCCGCGCCGACGTCAAGGCCGGCAAGCTGCCGCAGATCTCCTGGATCGCCGCCCCCGAGGCCTTCTCCGAGCACTCCAACTGGCCCTCGAACTACGGTGCCTGGTACATCTCCCAGGTCCTGGACGCGCTCACCTCCAACCCGGCGGTGTGGGCGCGGACCGCCCTGTTCATCACCTACGACGAGAACGACGGCTTCTTCGACCACGTGGTGCCGCCGCTGCCGCCGAAGTCCGCCGCGCAGGGCCTGTCCACCGTCGACGTGTCCCTCGACGTCTTCCCGGGCAGCGCCACGCACACCGAGGGCTTCTACGGGCTGGGCCCGCGCGTGCCCATGCTGGTCGTCTCGCCGTGGAGCAAGGGCGGCTACGTCTGCTCCGAGACCTTCGACCACACCTCGGTCATCCGGTTCATGGAGCGCCGCTTCGGCGTGCGCGAGCCGAACATCTCACCGTGGCGGCGCGCCATCTGCGGCGACCTGACCTCCGCCTTCGACTTCTCCCGCCCGGACAGCCGGCCCGCCCGGCTGCCGGACACCGACGCCTACGAGCCGCCGGACCGCGAGCGCCACCCCGACTACCGCCCGACACCCCCGGCCGACCCGGACATGCCCCGCCAGGAGCGCGGTCCGCGCCCCGCCCGCCCGCTGCGCTACGCCCCGTACGTGGACGGCGCCGTGGACGCGGCGGCGGGGAAATTCACGCTCACCTTCGCCTCCGGTCCCCGGGCCGGGGCAGCCTTCCTCGTCACCTCCGGCAACCGCGGCGACGGCCCGTGGACGTACACCACCGAGGCCGGCAGGAGCATCGCGGACACCTGGAACTCGGTGTACTCGAAGGGCGCGTACGACCTGACCGTGCACGGCCCGAACGGCTTCCTGCGGGTCTTCCGGGGCGGGAACCGGGCCGCCGGGCCCGAGGTCACCGCCCGGCACACCGGCGACGACGTCCGGCTGACCTTCACCAACGCCGGGTCCGGCACGGTCCGCCTGCGGCTCGCCGACGGCTACGGCGGCCGCACCAGGACCATCACCGTGCGCTCCGGCGCCACCGTGCGGCACACCGTCGGCCTGGCGAGGAGCCGGCGCTGGTACGACCTCACCGTCACCGCCGACGGCGACCCGGCGTTCCTGCGGCGCTTCGCCGGGCACGTGGAGAACGGGCGGCCGGGAGTGAGCGACCCGGCGATCGCCACCGTGTAGGCGTCACAGCGGAGTCAGATGCCGCGGCCTCGGCTGCCGGGGCACCAGCAACGGCTCCGCCCCCACCGACCCCTGCTCCGGCGCCGGCGCGGCGGCGGCCACCGGTCGCCGGTCGCCGGGCGACGGGGGCGTGGCCCGGCTCAGCTGGACCACGCCCCAGCCGGCCAGCGCCGCACCGGTCAGCGCGAGCAGCACCCCGGCCGGGCCACCGCGCAGCCGCTCACCGAGCAGCGACACCCCGATCACCGCGGCGGCCACCGGGTTGGCCAGCGTCACCACCGCGAGCGGCGCGCCCAGGCCGCCCCGGTAGGCCGTCTGGGACAGCAGCAGCCCGCCCGCCGCGAAGGCCGCCACCAGCACCGCCACCCCGATCACCTGCACGCTGAGCAGGGGACCCGAGCGGTCCGTGACGGCGACCGTGACGGTCTGGGTGAGCGCCGAGGCGACTCCGGAGGCGACGCCGGACGCCGTCGCGTGCCGCAGGCCCGGCCGGGCGCCGGGCCGTGACAGCAGGCCGATCAGCGCCGCCGTCGCACCGGCGACCACCAGCGCCTCCGGCGTGCTCAGCACGTCGTCGGGCGCGGGACCGGACGCCGTCAGCAGCAGCGCGCCCAGACCGAGCAGCGTCAGCCCGGTGCCCCGCCACTCCACCGCGCTCACCCGGCGGCCCGCCAGCCGCGCCCCCAGCGGCACCGCGGCGACCAGGGTGAGCGCGCCGAGCGGCTGGACCACCGTGAGCGGGCCGTACTTGAGGGCCACGACGTGCAGCAGCGCGGCCGACGCGTTGAGCGCCACCGACCACCACCAGGCACCGCTGCCCAGCATCCGCAGCGCGCCCGCCCCGGAGCTGCGGGCGGCCAGCCGCTCCTGGGCCACGGCCGCGGCGGCGTAGGCGACGGCGGAGACCAGGGACAACAGGACGGCGATCAGCGCGGCGTTCATCGGCCCGCCCCCACCAGCCCGTGCCGCTCCGGCTCGCGCGGCGCGGCCGGTCGCCGCCGGGGCACCGGCAGCCGGTGCGGCACGGCACGGCGGGGCCGGTGGGACCCGCCGGCGTCTTCGGTCCCCTGGGTGCCGTCGGTCCCGTCGGCCTCGTGGGCCGCGCGCGGCGGGCGGACGACCACGAGGGCGAGGCCGAGCAGGGCGGACGCCACGATCACGTCGAACCAGTAGTGGTTCGCGGTGCCCACGATCACCAGCAGCGTCACCAGCGGATGCAGCAGCCACAGCCACCGCCACCGCGACCGGGTGGCGACGATCAGGCCGATCGCCAGCATCAGCGCCCAGCCGAAGTGCAGCGAGGGCATCGCCGCGAACTGGTTCGACAGGTGGTCGGTGCGCGGCGGACCGTACACCGAGGGCCCGAACACGTGGGCCGTGTCGATCAGACCGGTCGCGTCCAGCATGCGCGGCGGGGCCAGCGGAAAGGCCACGTGCAGCACCAGCGCGGCGCCGGTCAGCGCGGCGAGCACCCTGCGGGTCCAGACGTAGTGGGCGGGCCGCCGCAGATAGAGCCAGACCAGGAAGACCACGGTGGCCGGGAAGTGAACGGTGGCGTAGTAGGTGTTCGCCACGTGGATCAGCCAGTCGCCGTGCAGCAGCAGGGACTGCACCGTGCCCTCGTCGGGCAGCCGCAGGGCGCGCTCCCCGTCCCACACGTGGTGCGCGTTGCGGAAGGCCTCGGCGGTGTGGCCCGTCGCCAGCCCGCGGCCGAATTTGTAGACGAGGAAGAGCCCTGCCACGAGCAGGAGCTCACGGACGAGTGGCGGGCGCGCGGGCGCGTCCGGCTCCGCTTCTGCAGGCCAGGTGCGGGCATTCATCCCGGGGCCCCTTCGCTGAGGTGGTGCGTGCGGTCGTGCTGGCCGGACCCACGACGCGCCGGGTGCGGCGACGCCATCGGTCCGGGGGGCGTGTGACGGTTCTCATCGATACGGCCCCGTTCCGATACGCCAGTGTACCGATACGCTGGGGTACCGGTACACTGGCGTATCGATAGACATGAGACACACGGGAGCACGGGTCCCCCGACCCTTGCCGCGGTGCCGCTGAAGCGAGTGAGGAGCAGAGCATGACGTCGCAGGCCGCGGACCGACCGGAGACGGCCGGCACCTCGCGCCGCTCCAAGCTCACGCCCGAGCGTGAGCAGGAGTTCTTCGACGCCGTGCTCGAACAGATCCGTGAGTGCGGCTACGACGCCGTGACCATGGAGGGCATCGCGGCCAGCACCCGGTGCAGCAAGTCCACGCTCTACCGGCAGTGGAAGACCAAGCCGCAGTTCGTGGCGGCGGCCCTGCGCTCCAGCCGTCGGGTGCGCCTCGCCGACATCGACACCGGGTCGCTCGCCGAGGACCTGCGTCAGGCGGCCCGGACCGCGGGCCAGTGGTCCGGGAAGGACACGCTGCTCCAGGCGCTCGGCCACGCGGTCATGCAGGACCCGGAGCTCCAGCGCGCGCTGCGCGAGGCGCTGGTCGAGCCGGAGATCGCCGCGCTGCGGGAGATCCTGCGGCGCGGGGTCGAACGCGGCGAGGTCCCCGCCGGGCACCCGGCGCTGGAGTTCGTGCCCGCGCAGATGTTCGGCGCCCTGCGGATGCGGCCGGTCATCGAGGGCGAGTACGCCGACGCGGAGTACCTGGTCCGGTTCGTGGAGGCCGTCGTCCTGCCGGCCCTCGGCCTGCCCTGAGACTCAGGCCGCCGTCCACGGGATGACTGGACGGTGGCCTGCCCGCGCCGCACCGTGGGGACGGGGGCGGCGCGCACCCCCGGCCGGGTGGGACGCCCTTTGAGCGGAAGGGCGCCCCACCCGGCCGACCGATGTTCCGGGAACGGTCAGACGTCCTGTCCGCTGCCGCCGCCGGAGGACACCTCGATGCCCTCGGTGATGTCGTCGATGACCGTCTGCTGCCCCTCCGCGTCGACACCGATGCGGACGACGACGATGCGCTTCGCGTCGGCAGGCGACGGGAAGGCGAGCGACTCCACGACGCCGTCGGCGCCCTTGCTGGTGACCGCCTTCCAGCGGACCAGGTAACCCTTCTGGCCGGCGACCGTCACTGCCTTCGAGGCCAGTTCCTGGTGCGAGGTGATCCCGCCGTAGGACTTGCCGCCGTACGACTCCTCCGCGTTCGCCGCGATGTCCGCCTTCGCGACCTCCTCGGCGGAGGTGCCCTTGGTGCCGAGCACCATCGCGGGGGCCGAGTAGGCGCCGCCCTTGGTGCAGGTCGCCGAGGTGTCGCCCGGGCACTTGTACGTGTCGTCGGAGGTCACCGTCGCGCCGACCGACATCTGCTGCCCCGACCAGCCGTCCGGGATGGGCAGGCTGATCCCGCTGACCGGGTCCGGGACCGACCCGCTGTCGATCGTGGGCGGCTGAGACCGGTCCGGAGAGGGCGACCGGCTGCCCCCGCCGCCGCCCGGGCCCCCGGAGGGGGCGTTCCCGTCGCCGGAGCCGGGCCCCTCCTGCTGTCGGGACCCCGCGCTGTCACTGGTCGAGCCGTCGTCGGCCAGCACGTACACACCGGCGCCGATGCAGGCCAGGACGGTCACGGCCGCCGCGACGGCTATCCCGGTGCGCAGACCGCGCCGCCGGGCGGACGGCGGCTGGACGGGATACCCCGGATAACCCGGGTGCACCGGACAGGGCCCGGGCGCCGCGCCGTACGGCCCGGGCGCGGGGGCATGCGGGCCGGGCGCCGCGCCGGCCGCCGACGGCGTCCCGGGCGTCCACGCGGCGGACGGCCCCGCGGGACGGACCTGGTCCGTCCACGCCTTGCCGTCCCACCAGCGCTCGGTGGCGGGACCGTCACTTGTCTGCCCGGGGTCCGGGTACCACCCGGGAGGAGTCACCTGCGTCATGGCCCCACCGTATGAGGCGTCGGTGAAAGCGGGATGAGAGACCCCGCGACCGCCCCCGCCCGTCCGCACGTTGACGCACCGCCGGGGACCCCGCCGCTGGTGGGGCGCCCGGCGTGTCGTCCGCGCTTTACCGCATGTCACCCGTCACGGCAACTGCCGCCCCGGCCGCATACCACCGGGGCGATCGGGCCGCTAGGCTCAGCGTCTGTACGTCGTACGGGCGACATGGGGAGGTAGCGGGATGACGGAGGTACGGCCCACGGCCGCCGCCTCGGCCGCCCTGTGGGAGCGCGACGAGGAAGTCGCCGCCGTCACACGGGCGGTGGACACCCTGTGCGCGGACCACTCGTCCGCCGGCAGCCTGTTGGTGTGCCGGGGCGAGGCCGGACTGGGTAAGACCGCGCTGCTGGCCGAGACCCGCCGCATCGCCGAGGCCCGCGGCTGCACCGTCTGGTCGGCGCGCGGCGGCGAGACCCTGCGCTCCGTCCCCTTCAACGTCGTACGGCAGTTGCTCCAGCCGGCCCTCGTGTGCATGCTCCCCGAGGAGGCGCGCGAGTACCTCGGCGACTGGTACGACATAGCGGGCCCCGCCCTCGGCATAGCAGAACCCGGCGAACGGCAGGCCGACCCGCAGGGCGTGTGCGACGGGCTGGTCGCCGCCGTGAGCCGGCTGGCCCGCCGGGAGTGGCCGCTGGTCCTGCTCGTCGACGACGTCCACTGGGCCGACCAGGAGACCCTGCGCTGGCTCGCCGCGCTCGCCGAGCGCCTCGACGAGATCTCCGTCCTGCTGGTGGTCGCGCGCCGGCCCGGCGACCTCGCCGGCGACGGCGCACACCACCTGGAAGCGGCCGAGGCCGAGGGCCGCACCCTCGCCCCGCTCAGCGTCCTCACCCCCGAGGCGACCGCCGGGCTCACCCGCGTCACCGTGGGCACCCACGCCGACAGCGCGTTCTGCCGCGAGGTGTGGGCCGTCACCGGCGGCAACCCCTACGACACCGTCGAACTGCTCGCCAAGGTCAAGGACAGCGAACTGGAGCCGGTCGAGGCCCGGGCCGCCGAACTGCGCGCCCTGAACCGCTCCGCCCGCGGCGGCGGGGTCGTCGCCCGCCTGGAGGAACTCGGCGTGGACGCCACCCGGTTCGCCTGGGCCGCCGCCATCCTCGGCACCGGCATCACCGTCGACAGGGTGGCCCACATCGCCACCCTCGGCCGCGACGCCGCCGTCCGCTGCGCCGAACTGCTCACCGTCGACCGCATCCTCGCCGCGCCCGACCCCGCCGCCGGCCGGCCCGCCGGGGACGAGCTGGAGTTCGTCCACCCGCTGATCGCCACCGCCGTCTACGACTCCATCCCGGGCGCGCTGCGCACCGCCATGCACGGCATCGCCGCCCAGCTCGTCACCGACTCCGGGCTCGGCGCCGCGGCCGCCTCCCGTCATCTCCTCCAGGTCCACCCCGAGGACGACCAGGACGTCGTACGGCAACTGCGCGAGGCCGCCCGCGAACACCTCGCCGTCGGCGCACCCGACGCGGCCCGGGAGTGTCTCGAACGCGCACTGCAGGAACCGCCGTTGCCCGAAGCGCACGCGCGCGTGCTGTACGAACTCGGCTGCGCCACCCTGCTCACCGCGCCCGCCACCACCATCGGGCACCTGCGCGCCGCCCTCGCCATGCCCGGCCTCGACGGCGACGAACGCGTCGACGCCGTCTTCCGGCTCTCCCAGGCCCTCCTCCACAACGACCAGCTGGAGGAGGCCGTCCGCACCGTCGAGGCGGAGTCCGCCCGTACCGCGGATCCCTCCGGGCGGCTGCGCCTCCAGGCCGTCCAGTACATGTGGGAGGGCATACACGCGGGTGAGACCGCCTCGCCCGACCGTTCCGCGCGCCTCGCCGAACTCGCCGCGACCTGCACCGGCCGCGACAACGCCGAACGCGCCCTGCTCATCCTGCGCGGCTTCGACGCCATGACCCACGGCGAGAACGCCGAAGAGGTCGTCGAACTGTGCGACCGCGCCCTCGTCAACGGCCGCCTCGCCCCCGGACTCGGCTGGACCGACACCGAGTGGGGCCTGGAACTGCCCATGATGCTGGCCAGCGCCTACGCCTACTGCGACCGGCTCGACCGCGCCGAGGCCCTGTTCACCGAAGCGCTGCGCGCCTACGAGACCGCGGGCTGGAGCGGCGGCCACCTCGCCCTCGCGCACGCCTACGTCGGCCTGGGCCACCGCAGGCGGGGCCGCCTCAGGGAGGCCGAGGAATCCCTGCGCGAATCGCTGCGCATCGCCGAGCGCGTCGGCCGCGGCCTGCCGCTGTACTGGTCCGCGATCTGCAACCTGATAGACACGCTGCTCGCCCGCGGCCACGTCGAGGAGGCCGGCTCGCTCGCCGACCGGTACGGCTTCGCCCGCCGTACCCCTCCACGATCGTGCTGCCCGACCCCCGTACCGTCCGCGGCCGGCTGCTGATCGCCACCGGCCGCACCGAGGACGGCGTCAACGAACTGGAGGCCGCCGAGAAGGCCGCCGCCGCGCGCGGCCGGCACAATCCGGTGGTGGTCCCCTGGGCGACCGACCTCGCCCGCGCCCTCGCCGCGGAGGACCCCGGCCGCGCCGCCCGACTGGCCTCCGACGCCCGCCGCCAGGCCGAGCGCTTCGGCACCGACACCGCCATAGGGGAGGCCCTGCGCTGCGCCGCCGCCCTGGAGACGGGACAGCGCGCGGTGCGGCTCGCCGCCCAGGCGGTCACCTACCTGGAGGCCTCGCCGTGCCAGTACGAGCACGCCGCCGCCCGCGTCGAGTACGGCATCGCGGCCCGCTCGCGGACGGAACTCGAACGGGGCCTGGCGCTGGCGCGTTCGTGCGGCTCGGACGGACTGGTGGCGAAGGCCCGCGAGGCCCTGGCGGGACTCGCGGGCTGAGCCGCCGGGGTCAGGGGGTGTCGTCCTCCTCGGCCAGCACCCGCTGGGCCGCCGCGAACGCCGAATTGGCCGCCGGCACCCCGCAGTACACGGCCGTCTGGAGCAGTACCGCGCCGATCTCGTCCGGCGTGAGGCCGTTGCGGCGGGCCGCCCGCACGTGCATGGCCAGCTCCTCGTAGTGGCCGTGCGCCACCAGCGCCGTCATCGTGACCATGCTGCGCTCGCGGCGCGAGAGCGTCCCGTCGGTCCAGATCTCCCCCCAGGCGTAGCGCGAGATGAAGTCCTGGAACCGCGCGGTGAACGGGGTCTGCCGTCCCTGCGCCCGGTCCACGTGCGCGTCGCCCAGCACCTCGCGCCGTACCGCCATGCCCCGCTTGGCACCCCCGTCGAAGTGCCCGCGCAGCGCGGTCAGCACCGCCTCGGGACGCTCGGCGGGCGCCAGGTGCGAGGCGCCCGGGATCTCCACCAGCGCCGCGCCCGGCACGGCGTCGGCGATCTCCCGCAGGTGCGCGGGCGGCGTGGCCGGGTCCTCGCGGCCGGCGATCAGCAGGGTGGGCGCGGTGATCCCGCCGAGCCGGTCCCGCAGGTCGAACGCGGCCAGCGCGTCACAGCACGCGGCGTAGGCCCCGGGGTCGGCCTCCCGGTGGTCCCGCACCAGCCGGGGCACGGTGAACCCGGGGGTGAACCAGCGGGCGTCGGCGCTCTCGGCGAGCCCGTCCAGCCCCTCCGCGCGCACCAGCGCGGCCCGTTCCTCCCACGGCTTCGCACCGTTGAAATGCGCCGACGAGCAGACGACGGCCAGCGACGACACGCGCTCGGGGTGGTGCGCGGCCAGATGCAGGCCCACCGCACCGCCCAGGGAGACGCCCGCGTAGGCGAACCGCTCGACGCCGAGCGAGTCGGCGAGCGCCAGCACCAGGCCGGCGAGGTCGCCGACGGTGGCGCCGGGACCGATGAGGTCCGCCGCCGAACCGCCGTGCCCCGGCAGGTCCCAGCGGATCACCCGGTGCCCGATGGACAGCTCGGGCGCCACCTCGTCCCACAGGGCGTAGGAGGTGCCGAGCGAGGGACCGAGCAGCAGCGGGGGAGCTGAGGCGGGGCCTTCGGTCAGGTGGTTGAGCATGGTCAACGTCGCTCCAGAGCACGGTCGGTCAGGGCTCCGGCGGAGCCGGTGTAGCGGGCGGGGTCGGTCAGGGCGTCGAGGTCGAGGCCGGTGTCCTCCAACTCCGGTACTTCGGCGAGCAGTTCGCCCAGAGTGCGGTTCTCGTCCCAGGTGCGCCGGGCGAGTTCGGTGAGCAGCTCCTTGGCGCGGGCCCGCCCGAGCACCGGCGCCAGCTCGGCGGAGAGCCGCTCGGACACGATCAGTCCGTGGGTGAGGCCGAGGTGCGTCCGCATCACGTCCGGACGCACCCGCAGGCCCTCGGTCAGTTCGGCGGCGTCGCGCGCGGCGCCGCCGGTCAGCCGCAGCAGGTCACGCAGCGGCTCCCACTCGGCGTGCCAGGCACCGGCCGGGCGCTCGTCCTCGGCGGCGAGGGAGCCGTACAGCGTGGCCGCGAGCTGCGGTGCGCGCCGGGCCGCCGCCGCGATCAGCGCGGAGCGCACGGGGTTGGCCTTGTGGGGCATCGCCGACGAGCCGCCGCCGCCGCCCTCCGCCACCTCGCCGAGCTCGGTGCGGGAGAGCGTCAGCACATCCGCGGCGATCTTCCCGAGGGCCCCGGCGGCGAAGGCGAGGCAGCCGGCGAGGTCGGCGACCGGGGTGCGCAGGGTGTGCCAGGGCAACAGTGGGGCCCTCAGGCCCAGTTCGCGGGCGTACGCCCCGGGCAGCGCGGTCGCGTCCTCGGCGCCGTACGCCCCGAAGGCCGCCAGGGTGCCCGCCGCGCCGCCGAGTTGGGCGGGCAGGGAGTCGCGTACGGCGGTGATCCGGTCCCGGGCGTCGAGCACCAGCGTGCGCCAGCCGGCCGCCTTCAGCCCGAAGGTCGTCGGCACGGCGTGCTGGGTCAGCGTCCGGCCCGGCATCGGGGTGTCCCGGTGCTCGGCCGCCAGCCGGCCCAGTGCCCGCTCCGTGCGGGCGAGGTCGGGCAGCAGCACGTCGAGGGCGCGGGCGGCGACCAGCATCGTCGCGGTGTCCATGATGTCCTGGCTGGTGGCGCCCCGGTGCACGTACGGCCCGTACTCCTCGCCGACCGCCTCCGTCAGGTCCGCGACCAGCGGGATCACCGGGTTGCCGCCGCCGCGGGCGCGCTCGGCGAGCGAGCGCACGTCGAAGCGGGCCGGGTCGGCGGCCCCGGTCACGGAGGTCGCCGCCCCGGCGGGGGCGAGCCCCAGCCCGGCCTGGGCCCGGGTCAGCGCCGCCTCCGCGTCGAGCAGGGCCCGCAGGAAGGCGCGGTCGTCGGTCGCGTCGGCGGCCGGCGAGCCCGCCCACCCGGGGGCGAGCAGGCTCGGTTCGGCGTCGGGAGGTGTCACTGGTACTCCAGGAAGACCGTTTCGCCTTCGCCCTGAAGGCGGATGTCGAAACGGTACGTGCCGTTGCCCTCGTCCCCGGCGACCAGCGTGCCGCGGCGTTCCGCGTCCACCCGGGACAGCAGCGGGTCGGCGGCCAGCGCGGCGTCGTCGCCCGGCAGGTAGATCCGGGTGAACAGGTGCACGAGCAGACCGCGCGCGAACACGCACACGCTGAGGTAGGGCGCGTTCCGTCCGCGCGCCCCGGGGCGCAGCGTCCGCACGTACCAGTGGCCGTCGGCGTCGGTCTGGATGCGGCCGAAGCCGGTGAACTCCACGCCGTTGCGGCCGAGGAAGCCACCGGAGGCGGGGTCGCGTCGCATCGATCCGTCGGCGGTGGGCACCTTGCCGTCGGGGTCCGGACCCCACACCTCCAGCAGGGCGTCGGGCAGCGGCCGGCCCTCGCCGTCGTACACGTACCCGTGCACGGTGACGGTGTCCGGATGCCCGAGGGGCGCGATGTCCTCGCCGCCGCGGAAGGGCAGCGCGTAGCCGTAGAACGGGCCGACCGTGTGCGACGGGGTGGGCAGCACGTTCTCCGGGCCGCTGGTGTCGATCTTCGTCATGGCGGTCAGCGTCCTTCTTCGATCCAGGTGGCGTTCGGGCCGTCGAGCACGATGTCCCAGTGGTAGCCGAGGGAGAACTCGGGCACGGACAGGCTGTGGTCGTACGTCGCGACCAGCCGCTGCCGGGCGGCGTCGTCGGTCACGGACTGCAGGATCGGGTCGTACGGGAACAGCGGGTCGTTCGGGAAGTACATCTGCGTCACGAGCCGCTGGGTGAACGCCGAGCCGAAGACCGAGAAGTGGATGTGGGCCGGGCGCCAGGCGTTGACGTGATTGCGCCAGGGGTAGGGGCCGGGCTGGACGGTGGTGAAGCGGTAGAAACCGTCGTCGTCGGAGAGGGTGCGGCCCACACCCGTGAAGTTCGGGTCCAGCGGGGCGTCGTGCTGCTCGCGCTGGTGGGCGTAGCGGCCGGCCGAGTTGGCCTGCCAGATCTCGACGAGCTGCCCGCGCACGGGCCTGCCGTCGCGGTCGAGGAGGCGGCCGGAGACGGTGATGCGCTCGCCGACCGGCTCCCCGGTGTGCTGCCGGGTCAGGTCGTTGTCGATGCCGGTGAGGTCCCGCTCCCCGAAGGCGGGGGAGGACAGCTCGACCAGCTCCGGGTCCTTGGTGACGTCGATGTTGATCGGCGGCTGCTTGGGGTGGCGCAGCACCGAGGAGCGGTAGGGGGCGTAGTCGCGGCGCGGGTGGTGCTCGACGGGCCCGCCGTCGGCGACCCGCTTCTCGTAGGCGGCGTGCTCGGCCGCGATCTCCGCGTCGATGTCGTGCTGGGTGAGAGTCATGACGGTTCCCGTGGGTGGCTAGCGGTCGAGGACGAGGGCGAGGCCCTGGCCGACGCCGATGCAGAGGGTGGCGACGCCGGTGCCGGAGCCCTTGCGGGCGAGCTGGTGGGCGACGGTGCCGGCGAGGCGGGCGCCGGAGGCGCCGAGCGGATGCCCGAGGGCGATGGCACCGCCCTGCGGGTTGAGGATCTCCGGGTCGAACTCGGGCCACTCGGCCACGCAGCCCAGCACCTGGGCGGCGAAGGCCTCGTTGAGTTCGAGGACGTCGAGGTCGGCGAAGGTCCGGCCGGCCTTCGCCAGAGCGCGGTTCACGGCTTCCACGGGGGCCAGGCCGAAGTACTGGGGGTCGGTCGCCGAGACGCCGGTGGCGCGGATCCGGGCGAGCGGTTCGCGGCCGGTGGCCCTCAGGCCCTCCTCGTCGACGAGGAGCAGGGCCGCGGCGCCGTCGTTGAGCGGCGAGGCGTTCCCGGCGGTGACCGTGCCGCCCGTGCTGCGGAAGGACGGCTTCAGCTTGGCCATCGCCTCCAGGGAGGCGTCCGGGCGTACGCACTCGTCGGCGGCGAAGTCGACCGGGTCGCCCTTGCGCCGCGGCACCGGCACCGGCGCGAGCTCGACGTCGAACAGGCCGTCCGCCTGCGCACGCGCGGCCTTGCGGTGGGAGGCGAGGGCGAACGCGTCCTGCTGCTCCCGCCCGATCCTGTGCTTGTCCGCGATCAGCTCCGCCGACTCGCCGAGCGGGATGGTCCACCGCGGGTCCATCCTCGGGTTGACCATGCGCCAGCCCAGGGTGGTCGAGTACAGCTCGGTGTGCCCGGCCGGGAACGGCCGGTCCGACTTGGGCAGCACGTAAGGGGCCCGGGTCATCGACTCCACGCCGCCCGCGAGGACGATCGACGCGTCCCCGACCGCGATGGCGCGGGCGGCCTGGACCACCGCCTCCAGGCCGGAGGCACACAGCCGGTTCACGGTCACCCCGGGCACGGAGACGGGCAGGCCGGCCAGCAGGGCGGCCATGCGGGCGACGTTGCGGTTCTCCTCGCCGGCGCCGTTGGCGTTGCCGAAGTACACGTCCTCGATCCGGGACGGGTCCAGGCCGGGGGTGCGGGCGAGGAGTCCGCGGACGGCGTGCGCGGCCAGGTCGTCCGGGCGCACGCCCGCCAGGGAGCCGTTGTACTTGCCGAACGGGGTGCGCACCGCGTCGACGACGTAGACGTCCTTCACCTCAGGCCCTCCGCGACGGTGAGTTCGGCGTCGGTCCCGGCGACGACCTCGTCGACGGCCACGCCCGGCGCGGTCTCCACCAGGACCAGGCCGTCGCCGGTGACGTCGAGGACGCCGAGGTCGGTGATGATCCGGTTCACGCACGCCTTGCCGGTGAGCGGCAGCGTGCACTCCTTCAGGATCTTGGGCGAGCCGTCCTTCGCGGTGTGGGTCATCACCACGATGACCGTGCGCGCGCCGTGGACGAGGTCCATCGCCCCGCCGATCCCGGTGATCATCTTGCCTGGGACGGCCCAGTTGGCGAGGTCACCGGTGGCGGAGACCTGCATCGCCCCGAGCACGGCGACGTCGATGTGCCCGCCGCGGATCATCGAGAACGACAGCGCCGAGTCGAAGAAGGAGGCGCCCGGCAGGACCGTCACGGTCTCCTTGCCGGCGTTGATCAGATCGGGGTCGACCTGGTCGTCGGTGGGGTACGGGCCGGTGCCCAGGATGCCGTTCTCGGACTCCAGGGTCACCTCCACGCCCTCGGGGAGATGGTTCGGGATCAGCGTCGGCAGGCCTATGCCGAGGTTGACGTACTGTCCGTCCTCGAGCTCACGCGCGGCCCGCGCGGCCATCTGTTCACGCGTCCAGGCCATCAGGAGCTCACCGTCCCTCGTGCCGGAGGCGCGGAGATCGTGCGCCGTTCGATCTTCTTGTCGGCGGCCTGCTCCGGGGTCAGCGCGACGACGCGCTGCACGAAGATCCCCGGCAGGTGCACGGCGTCCGGGTCGATCTCGCCGGGCTCCACCAGTTCCTCCACCTCGGCGACGGTGATCCGGCCCGCCATGGCCGCCAGCGGGTTGAAGTTCCGCGACGACCTCGCGAACACCAGGTTGCCGTGCCGGTCGCCCTTCGCCGCCCTGACCAGGGCGAAGTCGGTGCGGATGCCGTGCTCCAGCACGTACTCCTCCCCGTCGAACTCGCGGACCTCCTTCGGCGGCGACGCCAGCGCGACGCCGCCGGAGCCGTCGTAGCGCCACGGCAGACCGCCCTCGGCGACCTGCGTGCCGACGCCCGCCGGCGTGTAGAAGGCCGGGATGCCCGCACCGCCGGCCCGCAGCCGCTCGGCCAGCGTGCCCTGCGGGATCATCTCCACCTCGATCTCACCGCCGAGGTACTGGCGCGCGAACTCCTTGTTCCCCCCGATGTAGGACCCGGTCACCCGGGCAATGCGTCCCGCGGCCAGCAGGACGGCCAGTCCCGAGTCCATCGCGCCGCAGTTGTTGGAGACGACCGACAGCCCGCCGACCCCGCGCTCGTGGAGCGCCTGGATCAGCACGTTCGGCACACCGCTGAGACCGAAACCGCCCACCGCGAGCGATGCGCCGTCCGGCACGTCGGCCACCGCCCCAGCGGCGGTGGCCACCACCTTGTCCATCCGAGAAGCCCCATCTCTTCCAAGCGCCCGGGACGTGCGTCCCGCGCATTCGAATCCGCGAATTAATCAGGGCACTGAGTATTTCGGCGAGATGGCCCACACGGTGCCACCGGATGACCGGGGCGTCAATACCTCGAAAAGTGCGAGGTGAGTCGCTCGGGAAGGGGGCAGGCAGGGTCGGGGGCCGCCGTGTATCGTCAGTGCACCGACGAACATCGCCGCTAGGGGAGCGCACATGGCCGCGGTCGATCTGACCACCCACCCCGGGCATCTGGCCCGGCGGCTGCAGCAGGCGCACCACCTGCTGTGGAACACGATGGTCTCCGAGGAGACCACCTCGCCGCAGTTCGCGGTCCTCAACGCGCTCGTCGCCGAACCGGGCCTCGACCAGCGCACCGTGGGAGAGCGGGTGGGACTCGACCGGTCCACCATCGCCGAGGTGATCAGCAGGCTCGACCGCCGCGGGCTGCTGGACAAGGTCCGCGATCCGCAGGACGGCCGCCGCTTCCTGCTGCGCCCGACGGACGAGGGGCTGCGCGTCCACCGCAGGCTGAGCGTGCGGACGGCCCGGATGAACCAGGTCTTCCTCGCCCCCCTCTCCGCCGCCGAACAGGCCGTGTTCTTCGACCTGATCCGACGGGTCGCGGACGCCGCCGAGGGGCTCCGCAACCCGTCCGAACCCGTGGTGGCCCCCTGACCGGTCAGGGCGTTCTTGTGAACACCACCCACACCGGGCCCTCGGCGAAGTTCACCGGCGTGCCGTCCCCGGCGGTGAAGACCGTGCCCTCCTCGGCCGCCCCGCGCTTCCACGTCACGTCGTAGGAGCGCCCGTCGCGCAGCACCTCCGCCTTCCCGGAGCCCACCGACTCCACGTACGGCGAGTTGTTGCCGAGGAAGTCGCGGAAGGCGGACTCGCGCACCCTCACGTGCTGGACGACGACCGTCGCCGGTGCCGGGCGCCCGCCGTCGCCCTGGCCGGCCGCGTCGCCGTCCAGGGCGATCAGCCACCGACCGCGGCTCGCCGACCAGGTGAAGGTGAAGCTCGCCGCCGGATAGCGCACCGTGCGCGAGGTCTCGACCCGGCCGCCCTCGGGGGCCTTGCCGTAGCGGTAGCCCGTGGTCAGCGCGGCGGCGCCCGCGGGCGACGGCAGCAGCCGGTCCGGCCGCAGGTAGAGGTTGTGCGGTGCGGGGCGGCCCTCGTCGCGGACGTAGGCGTCGGGCGCCCGGTCCGGCGTCTCGGCCCGCAGGGGCGCCCGGTCGATCAGCGGGAGCAGCTTGCTCTGCGCGCCGGAGAACGCGAGCGTCGGCCGGTCGAACTGGCCCAGCAGCTCCAGGTCGGACTCGCGGGCGCTGCGCACCGGTCCGACCGACTGCGGCAGCCTGGTGGCGTAGACCGCCATGAGACGGCTCAGCCCGCCCTCCACCGGTTCCGCGTAGACGACGTCCGCGGCGTCCAGGCCCCTCTGCGGCCGGGCCTCGGGCGCGTTGTCGACCTTGACGGCCAGTACGGGGCCCGCGCCGCGCAGGCCGTGCGTGCCGTGCGACCGCTCCAGGTGGGGTGCCCGGCCGTCGTCCTCCCGCGCCGCCGGCGGAGCCGTGCAGCCCGCCGCCAGAGAGGCCGCCACCGCCGCGGCCAGCAGCGCAGGTACGGTGCCGGCCCGTGCCCCGCGCCTCATGGCACGGTCCCACCTGCGCGTCCTGCGTCGCATTCCGACCACCGGCCCACCCATTTCGTATCAGTGATTGTTCGCTTCTGAAGGCGCTTATGGCCATACCCGACTGAATCTGATAACGCACCCGGAATCCGCTGTTCGGCCGAACCGGTGGCGGTTCGGTGGGGGAGCCCCGGGGTACCCGGTCGCGACGCAGGACCGACGCGCACGGGCGACGGAGGGAGCGCGAGGCGATGAAGGCAGTGGTCTGGCAGGGCAAGCGGGACGTACGGGTCGAGGACGTTCCCGACCCGAAGATCCAGGAGCCGACGGACGCGGTCGTCCGCGTCACGTCCAGCGGGCTGTGCGGCTCCGACCTCCACCTCTACGAGGTGCTGACACCGTTCATGACCCCCGGCGACATCCTCGGCCACGAGCCCATGGGCATCGTGGAGGAGGTCGGCCCCGAGGCGAGGGGCCTCAGGCCCGGCGACCGGGTCGTGGTGCCGTTCCAGATCGCGTGCGGGCACTGCTACATGTGCGACACCGGGCTGCCGACCCAGTGCGAGACCACCCAGGTCACCGGCGAGGGCATGGGCGCCCCGCTGTTCGGCTACACCCGCCTGTACGGCGCGGTGCCCGGCGGCCAGGCCGAGTACCTGCGCGTACCGCAGGCCCAGTACGGACCCATCAAGGTGCCCGAGGGCCCCGCCGACGACCGCTTCGTCTACCTCTCCGACGTCCTGCCCACCGCCTGGCAGGCCGTCGCGTACGCAGCCGTCCCGCAGGGCGGCAGCGTCGCCGTGCTCGGACTCGGCCCCATCGGCGACATGGCCTGCCGGGTCGCGCAGGTCAAGGGCGCCGGACGCGTGTTCGGCGTGGACCTGGTGCCCGAGCGGCTGGAGCGGGCCCGCGCGCGGGGCGTGGAGACGTACGACCTGCGGGCCTTCGACAACGAGAAGGAACTGGTCGCCGCCATCCACGACGAGACCGGCGGCCGCGGCCCCGACGCCGTGATCGACGCGGTCGGCACCGAGGCGCACGGCAGCACCGTCGCCAAGCTGGTCCAGCAGTCCGCGGCCGTGCTGCCCCGGGCCGTCGGCGGACCCCTCGCGGAGCGCTTCAGCGTCGACCGGCTCGCGGCCCTCCACACCGCCATCGACCTGGTGCGGCGCGGCGGCACCATCTCGCTGAGCGGCGTCTACGGCGGCATGGCCGACCCGATGCCCATGCTCACCCTGTTCGACAAGCAGATCCAGATGCGCATGGGCCAGGCCAACGTACGCCGCTGGAGCGACGAGATCCTCCCGTACCTCACCGACGAGGACCCGCTCGGCGTGGACGACTTCGCCACCCACCGCGTCCCGCTCGCCGAGGCGCCGCACGCGTACGAGATGTTCCAGAAGAAGCAGGACGGCGCGGTCAAGGTCCTGATGAAGCCGTAGGGCTTGCTCACGGGCCACCGAGGACCTCCGTCAGGTCGGTGGCGGACCGGCTCCGCCGGCCGGGGGGCAGGCGCGGCTCTCCGCCGACCGGGACCGCACCGTCGCCTCCGCCTGCCCGGTGCGCCCCCGCCCGCGTGCCGCCGCGCCGGGAGGAGGCCGGCGTCGCGCACCCGAGGGACTTCGACGGCACGACCATGCCCGCGCGCTTCGCCGAACCCGGCGACGTGCACGCGGGCACGGACGAACACGACCACGGACCCGGCGACCTGCCGTACCCGCCCGGTCACCCGAAGACGTCGGGGGAACCCAGGCGGGTACGGCCGAGCCGGACCGGGAGACCGCGGCCTACAACTCCTTGATCCGGACGTCCCGGTACGAGATCACGTCCGAGGTGCTGTGCACCTGGAGCCCGATGTAGCCGGCGGCGAACCGCCGCCCGTCGGTGCCCGGGTCGTCCGAGCGCGCCGGGTAGAAGTCCTGCCCGCCGATGTTGTCGAACTCGTTGATCAGCACACCGTTGCGGTAGACCGAGTAGTGCTGGTCGACCACCCGGATCTCGTAGTCGTTCCAGGTGCCCTTCCCGGTGACGCCGGCCCCGGCGAGTCCGACCCGGTCGAAGCCGTAGACCGACCCGGTCTTGTACATGTCGCCGCTCGGGCTGTCGAACACCTGCACCTCGTGCCCGTACTTGATGGCGACCCACTCCGGCCGGGACTCCTCCGGGTGGTCGTGGACCCACGGGAAGCGCACGAACACACCGCCGTTGGCGTTGCCGGTGCCCGGTGCGTCGTCGCGCCACTGGAGCTTCAGCGAGAAGTCGCCGTACGTGCGCTCGGGGAACCACAGCATGCCCATGCCCGGCGTGCTGGTGCTGGAGGTGATCGATCCGTCCCCGTTCAGCGCGAACGAACCACCGCCCACCTGCTCCCACTTCGCGAACGACTCCTGGCTGCCGTCGAGGATCGTGCGGTAGCCCTCGGTCTGGCCGGGCTTGCCGATCCCGGACTGGCGGGCGGCCTTGTTGATCGCCCTGACCTCCCGCTTGTCGACGACCCCCTCGTCCAGCAGCGCGTCCAGGACCTCTCCGACGTGCTTGAGGAAGAGCGCCTGGGACGTCCACTCCTTCTCGTCCTCGATCAGCTCGTTGATCCGGCACCGGTTGTTCGTCACCCGGTTCGGCACCCCGGAGTCGACCGTGCCGACGATCACCGTCAGCCGCTCGTCGTACTCGGGGCAGGGCGGCGCGGGCACGCCCCCGCCCGCCACCACCGTGAAGCTCACGCTCCGCGGCTCGGACGTGTTGCCCGCCCTGTCGCTCGCCCGGTACGTCACGGTGTGCGCGCCGACCCGGTCGACGACCACCGGCGCGGTGTACGCCAGGTAGGGGCCGGCGTCGAGGGAGTACTCGATGCCGGCCACGCCGGAACCGCCCTCGTCGGTGGCGCTGACGGTCACCTTGGCGCTGCCGACGTACGCGCCGGCGGAGTTCTTCGTGCCCGCCACGGTCGCGCCGGTCACCGGGGCGGTGGTGTCCTGCGGGGGAGCGGCGACGACCGTGAACCCGACGCTCTTGTCCGCCGCGGCGTTGCCCGCCTTGTCGGTGGCGCGGTAGCGCACGGTGTGGGTACCCACCTGATGCACCATCACCGGTGCGGTGTACGGCTGCCAGGCGCCGTCACCGATCGCGTACTCGATGGTGTTGACACCCGAGCCGGTGTCGGAGGCGGTGACCGTCACCGTCGCCATGTCGAGGTACGCGCCGTCCGCGTTCTTCTCGCCGCTGACCGTCGCCGAGGTCTCCGGCGGGGTCTTGTCGTCGGTCGGCGGGGCGACCACGGTGAACGTGACGCTCTTCTCGGCGGCGGCGTTGCCCGCCTTGTCGAACGCCCGGTAGCGCACCGTGTGGTCGCCGACCCGGTCGACGACGACCGGTGCGGTGTACGGCTGCCAGGCGCCGTCGGCGCCGATCGCGTACTCGACGCGGTCCACACCGGACCCGGCGTCGGTCGCGGCGATCGTCACGCTCGCCGCGCCGACGTACTGGCCCTGGGCGTTCCGCGTGCCCTCGACGTCCGCCGAGGTCTCGGGCGCCGTGGTGTCCGCGCCGCCGCCCTCGGTCACCACGAGCACGCCCTGCATCTGGCCGTGGCCGGGGATGGTGCAGTGGTAGAGGTAGCGGCCCGGGGTGAGGGTGACCTCGGCGGTGTGCCTGCCGCCCTGGGCGTCGAACGGGTTGGCCAGGATGTTCAGCTGGACGTCGCTGTTGTACTCGGGGTCGCCGGTCACGAACGTCAGCGTGTGCGGCATGCCGGTGGTGTTGCCGGTCGCCGCGCTGTTCTCGAAGACGATCGTCGCCGGTCCGGCCACCGCCGTCCCGGGTGCGGAGGTGTACTTGGTGATGTCGTCGCCGGCGGTCCAGGTGAGGACCTGTTCGGCGGCCCGAGCCGCGGTCCTGGGCTGTCCGGTGGCGGACGTGGCCTGCAGGCCGAGCAGCATCAGCAGGCCGGCCAGCAGGGCGGCCCACATTCTTCGCCGGTGTGTCACTCGGTCCCCCTCGCCAGCTGTCCGGCGGCCGGGGTGGGCCCGCCGCCCTTGTAGGTGACCCGCCACAGGGCCGACTTGGAGTCCGAGGTGAAGAAGCCGCGGCCGTAGTCCTGGACGTACAGCGCGCCGTCCGGACCGAACTTCCAGTCCATCAGGTTCTTGATGCCGTCGTTGCCGATCGGCACGATCTTCTTCAGTGACTCCGCGTGCGCCGGCAGACCGCCGTCGCCCTGCGTCCTCGGGTCCATGAGCACCGCGTTGCGCGGCTGGTCGGCGTCGTAGAAGTCGCCGACGAACCACTTGCCGTCCCAGTAGGCCGGCCACTTGACGGCGCTCGTGCTCGCCGCGTCGTAGCGGTAGACCGGACCGTTCATCGCGGCCTGGCCGCCGCCCTTGAGCCAGGGCAGCCTGTAGGTGGCCTCGCTCTCCTTGTACGAGGGGACCCCGCTCGCGTCGCGCGGGAAGTCGGGGCCGCCGCCCTGCGGCGAGTACCAGATGTTGTTGCCGGTCACCGGCGGCAGGTTGACCAGGCCGTCGTTGTTCGGCGACTCGTTCTTCGGGTGGTCGCAGTCGTACCAGCCCAGCGGCTTCGACGGGTCCGGCAGGTTCCGGTCCCGGTACGGCTGCTTGTTGCCCATGCAGTACGGCCAGCCGCGGTTGCTCGCCTTGGTGATCACGGCGAACGTGTCGTACTTCGCCGGGCCCCACGTCGGCGACGGGGCGCCCGCGTCCGGGCCGACCCAGCCCGCGTAGAGGGTGTCGGTCGACTTGTCGACGGAGATGCGTGCCGGGTTGCGCACGCCCATCACGTAGATCTCGCCGCGCGTCTTGCCGCCGCCCTCGGCGGTCTCCTTGCCGGTGAACAGGTTGCCCTCGGGGAGCGTGTACGTCCCGTCCGGCTCCGGGTGGATGCGCAGGATCTTGCCGTTGAGGTTGTTGGTGTTGCCGGCGGTGCGGCGCGCGTCGGCGAAGGACACGCCCTTGAAGTTGGGCTCCGGGTTGTTGCCCGAGTAACCGCCGCTGAAGCCGCTGGAGTTGTTGTCACCGGTGGCGATGTACAGGTTGCCCTTGGAGTCCCAGGCCATCCCGCCGCCCGCGTGGCAGCAGCTGTGGATCTGCACCGGCCACTTGAGCAGCACCTTCTCGCTGCCCAGGTCCAGCTTGTCCGTCGCCCGGTCGAGCGTGAAGCGGGAGACGCGCCGCTCGGCCATGTGGGTCTCGCGGTTGATCCCGGAGTGCGGTGTGTAGTGCAGGTACACCCACCCGTTCTTCTCGAACTCCGGGTCCAGTTCGATGCCGAGCAGACCCTCCTCGACCTTGACGAGTTCGTCGCCGCCGCCCTTGTTGCCGAAGACGGTCAGCTCACCGGCGAGCGTGACCTTGCCGGTCTTCGGGTCCCAGACGTGGATCTGGCCCTTGCCCTTGCCGATGTCGGGGTCGTTCCAGTCCGTGATCACGGGCTGGGACGAGTCCGCACCGCCGCGGCCGATGGAGAACACCCGGCCGTCGGGCGCGGTGACCAGGCCGTGCGGCTCGCCGATCTGGTCGTTCCGGCCCGGCTGGTTGGGCTGGGTGAGCCGTTCCGCCTTGTAGTTGCCGGTGATGGTGGCTTTGCAGTCGGCCTGCGCCAGCCGTGTCGTCCACAGCAGGGCGCCGCGCAGATGGGTGCGGAAGTCGGCCTCGTCGTACGACGACACCGTGCCGCCCATGCCGGTGTAGAAGGACCGCCCGCCGTCGTAGTCCCGGCACCAGCTGACCGGGTGGTCCCACCCGTTGGCGCTCGCGCCGGGCCGGTACGTCGACTCGCGCACCCGGGCGACCGTGTGCACGTCGCCGGACGGGTTCTTCTGCCAGTTCAGCCACTTGTCCGGCCGTTTCCACTGCACCGGCAGGTCCTTGGTGGCCGGGTGGTTCCGGTCGCCGACCTCGACGGTGGCCCGCTGGACGTCCGTCGGGCCGTTCGCGGCCGGCCGGGCGCCGACCAGGCCGGTGAACCAGTCCGAGTACGGCTCCGCGCGGGCCGCGTCGTGGATGCCGACGAAACCGCCGCCGGCCTCCATGTACGCCTCCAGGCCCGCCTCCTGGTCCGGATCGAGGACGTCGCCGCCCCCGGTCAGGAACACGATCGCGTTGAAGCGGCCGAGCTTCCTCTCGTTGGTGAAGACCGAGGCGTCGTCCGTGGCCTCGACCTTGAAGCGTTCCCTCGCCGGACCGGACAGGCCGATCCGCTCGATCGCCGCGATCCCGGCGTTCACCACCGGCGACTCGTCGCCGGCCGCGGCGGACCCGTAGAAGATCAGGACGCGTACGTTGGCGCCGCCCGGGGGCGACTGGATGGACATCGTTGTCAGGGACGGCTCCGGCGCCGGGCGCGCGCTGGCGGCGGGTCCCGACAGCAGTCCGGCGGCGACGAACCCGGCGGTCGCGAACGCCGCCCAGCCCTTTCTTCTCGCGCTCAACCCTCGTAAGTGCATGGGCACCTCCTCGGTCACGGCAGCAGCGCCAAGGAAGTTAGACCTCTTTGCGCGATCCGCCAATAGGTATCACCGGGATGGATCGAACTTTGTCCTGAGTGTGGATAAACAGAGCGGGGCCCGGTACCGTCTCACAGGCTCATCACAGCTACGTCTGAGCAAATTCCGTACCAGCGTGGGGAGTTCGGCATGGACAGGCGCGGCTTCAACCGGCGGGTGCTGCTGGGCGGCGCTGTCGCGGCGACATCGTTGTCCGCGGCCTCGGGGACGGCGGGCGCCGCCGACCGGCCGCGGGCGGTGCAGGCGGCGACGGCTCCGGCCGGCGGCGAGGTGAGGCACATCAGGCTGTACGCCGAGAAGCTGCCCGACGGGCAGATGGGGTACGGCCTGGAGAAGGGGAAGGCGACGATCCCGGGCCCGCTGATCGAGCTCAACGAGGGCGACACCCTGCACATCGAGTTCACCAACACCATGGACGTGGCGGCGAGTCTGCACGTCCACGGCCTCGACTACGAGATCTCCAGCGACGGCACGAAGACGAACCGGAGCGACGTCGAGCCCGGGGGCACCCGCACCTACACCTGGCGCACCCACGCCCCCGGCCGCCGGGGGGACGGCACCTGGCGGCCGGGCAGCGCGGGGTACTGGCACTACCACGACCACGTCGTCGGCACCGAACACGGCACCGGCGGCATCCGGGGCGGCCTCTACGGCCCGGTGATCGTGCGACGCAAGGGCGACGTCCTGCCGGACGCCACGCACACCATCGTCTTCAACGACATGCGGATCAACAACCGCGCCCCGCACACGGGACCCGACTTCGAGGCCACCGTGGGCGACCGCGTCGAGTTCGTCATGATCACGCACGGCGAGTACTACCACACCTTCCACATGCACGGTCACCGCTGGGCCGACAACCGCACCGGCCTGCTCACCGGCCCCGAGGACCCCAGCCGGGTCGTCGACAACAAGATCGTCGGCCCGGCGGACTCCTTCGGCTTCCAGGTGATCGCGGGGGAGGGGGTCGGCGCCGGGGCGTGGATGTACCACTGCCACGTGCAGAGCCACTCCGACATGGGGATGGTGGGGCTGTTCCTGGTGAAGAAGACGGACGGCACGATCCCCGGGTACGACCCGCACGAGCACGCCGGGACGGCCGGGAAGGCCACGGAGCACGAGCACTGACGGCGCATCTCTTCCCCCATGACGGTGCGCCCCTTTCCCGGGGGTGCGGCGACCACCCTGGTCCGCCGCGCCCCCGCCCGGGCATGCCGGACCGGGTGCGCCGCTCACCTCTCCCGAGGCGCCGGCCTGAGCACCGCGAACCGGGCGCCGTACGGGTCGGCGAGCCGGGCGAGACGTCCGACGCCCTCGACGTCCGTCGCGGGCATCCGCACCGTGCCGCCCAGTTCACCGGCTCGGGCGACCGTGGCGTCCGTGTCGGCGACCGCGAAGTACGGCAGCCAGTGGGCATCCGTCTCCAGCGGGTCGTCGGCGAGCGGGACGACGCCGCCGAACATGCTCTCCTCGCCCTCCCCGGCCGGGTTCAGGCACGTGTACGTCCCGGCGCCGGGGAACGGGACGGCGGAGGTCTCCAGCCCCAGCACCGCCCGGTAGTACGCGGCGGCGGCCGCGACGTCCGGCGTGTACAGCTCGACCCAGCACAGCGCACCGGTCGTGCCGGCCACGCCCAGGCCGCCCAGCCGCCCCGGCTGCCACACGCCGAACACCACCCCGGCCCGGTCGGCGAGCACCGCCACGGTGCCCTGGCCCATCACGTCCATCGGCCGCATGAGCACACCGCCGCGGGCCTGCTCGGAGGCCCCGGCGGTGGCCTCGGCGTCGGGGGTCTGGAAGTACACCGTCCAGGACGGCGGTCCCTGCTCCGGCGCCGTCCGCGCGCCGCCGGCCACGATCCGGCCGTCCAGTTCGAAGAAGCCGTAGCCCCCGGCCTCGGGCCCCGCCGACCGGAACCGCCAGCCGAAGAGGGCACCGTAGAAGGACGCGGCGCCGTCGATGTCGGGCGTGCCGACGTCGGTCCAGTTCGGGGCGCCGGTGACGAAACGGGTGGTGAGCATCATCGCCCTCCTCGGAAGGGTCCCGTTGCCTGCACTGCCGAGTCTTCCACCGACCACCGGTCGTCGCTCCCGCGCGCCGCCGTGCTCGCCCGTACCCGCCCGGGAGACCATCGGGAGGTCCGCCGGGACGGTCGCGGGTCCGGCCGGGCGGCGTTGATCCCGCGTTGATCGGACGTTTTTCGCCACCGGGCACACTCCTGCCCATGCACATCGACACGATCGCGACGCCCGACCTCACCTGGCAGCAGGAGGCGTTGTGCGCGCAGACCGGGGCGGACTTCTTCTTTCCCGAGCCGGGAAGCTCCGTGCGGGACGCGAAGCGGATCTGCGCCCGGTGCCCGATCCGCTCGGCCTGCCTGGAGTACGCGCTGACCCACGACGAGCGCTTCGGCGTCTGGGGCGGGCTGTCGGAGAAGGAACGGCTGGCACTGCGGCGCGCCACGCGCTGAGCCCGGTCCGCACGACGCGTACGGGGTACGGCGCCGAGGCCGGGGCGTCCTGCCCCGGCCTCGGCGCCGTACCACCGAGGGTGCGGTCAGCCCGCCGCGCGGGCCGCCATGCGCGCCTTGCGCGCCGCCAGCTTCTCGTCGAACTTGGCGGCCTCCGCGTCCAGCCCGCCCATGTACAGGCCGAGCTCCTCCTGGGCCTGCCGCCCCTCGGGGCCGAGGCCGTCGATCTCCATGATCTTCAGGAAGCGCAGCACGGGCTGGATCACGTCGTCGTGGTGGATGCGCAGGTTGTAGACCTCGCCGATGGCCATCTGCGCGGCGGCGCGCTCGAAGCCGGGGATGCCGTGACCGGGCATCCGGAAGTTCACGACCACGTCCCGCACCGCCTGCATCGTCAGGTCGGGCGCGAGCTCGAAGGCGGCCTTGAGCAGGTTCCGGTAGAAGACCATGTGCAGGTTCTCGTCGGTCGCGATGCGGGCCAGCATGCGGTCGCAGACCGGGTCGCCGGACTGGTGGCCGGTGTTGCGGTGCGAGATGCGGGTGGCCAGCTCCTGGAAGGCGACGTACGCCACCGAGTGCAGCATCGAGTGGCGGTTGTCCGACTCGAAGCCCTCGCTCATGTGGGCCATGCGGAACTGCTCCAGCTTGTCCGGGTCGACGGCGCGCGAGGCGAGCAGGTAGTCGCGCATCACGATGCCGTGCCGGCCCTCCTCGGCGGTCCAGCGGTGCACCCAGGTGCCCCAGGCGCCGTCGCGGCCGAACAGGCTCGCGATCTCGTGGTGGTAGCTGGGCAGGTTGTCCTCCGTCAGGAGGTTCACCACGAGCGCGATCCGGCCGATCTCGGTGACCTTGGACTGCTCCTTCTCCCAGGCCTCGCCGTCCTCGAAGAACCCCGGGAAGTTGCGGCCGTCGCTCCACGGCACGTACTCGTGCGGCATCCAGTCCTTGGCGACCTGCAGATGCCGGTTCAGTTCCCTCTCGACCACTTCTTCCAGGGCGTACAGCAGCCGGGCGTCGGTCCAAGCGGCGGAAGTGCCGAAGTGCGGAGAGGTGATCGTCACGGGTACTCCAGGGGACGTGCGTCAGAGCGGAATGCGAACCGGCGAGCGGTGCCGGGAACCTACGGGATCGTAGGCTACGAAACCGTAGGTTACGAGACCGTAGGTTAAGCGCACGGTAAAGACCGCTGATCAATCGCCGTCCACGGGGCGCGGCGCGGTCCGGGTCCGCAGGCCATGGGCCGAACGGGCGACGGGCGTGGGCGACGCCGGGCGGCCGTCGCGCGGTGCGGGTCCGCGGGAGGGCAACCTCCGTCGGTGTCCCCCGGTTCTCCCCGACTGTTGACCCACCTGGCCGTCGTGACGGTGCGGGTCACCGGTCCGTGCGGCCTCCCGTGCTTCCATCGCGCCAGGAGGCATACGACATGGTCGACGATCGACAGCAGAACACCCGCTCCGGTCCGCCCGCGTCCCGGCGCCGGGTACTGGCCGCGGCGGCCCTGGCGCCCGTACTCGCCGGGATGCCCGCCCGCGCCGACGCCCGGCCCGCGGGACGGAAGGACGGCACACCGGTCGAGCCCGTGATGACCGTGCTGACGGACTGGGCGGACGTGGGCAAGGCCCTCGGACGGACCGGTGACATGAGGCGGTTCATGTACCACACGGGTTTTCCGCGCTGGGACCTCGCGGTCCTCTCCCGCGGCATCCGGATCGACCCCGCACTCGCTCTGGGCACGCACGTGTCCTTCGTCCGTTACGCCGACCACAGCACCCTCCTGATGGGCGACACCGTGGTCACCGAGCGCGAACTGCAGCGCTTCAGCGACGTCCTGCACCAGCACGGGATCGAACAGACCGCCATCCACAAGCACCTGCTCGCCCATGAGCCGGCCGTCTGGTGGGTCCATGTGCACGCCCACGGCCACGACCCGGTCGCCCTCGCCCGCGGCCTGCGCGCCGCGCTCGAACGCACCGGCACCCCGCTCGCCGAACCCTTTGCCGTCTCGCCGCCCGCGGACCTGGACACCGCCGCGATCGACGCCGTGCTGGGCGTCAAGGGCTACGCCGACGACAGCATCTACAGATGCACGTACGTCCGCCGCGAGACCATCACCGACGGCCATGTGATCCTGCCTCCGGGACTGGGCTCCACCAGCGCCGTCGGCTTCCAGCCGCTCGGCGGTGGACGGGCCGCGCTCAGCGGCGACCTGGCACTGGTCGCCCACGAGGTCCAGCCCGCCCTCAGGGCCCTGCGACGTGGGGGGATCGACCTCGTCGAACTGCATCACCACAACCTGTCCGACGAGCCGCGCCTGTTCTTCGTCCACTACTGGGCCGTCGGCGATGCCGTGCGCCTCGCCAAGGGCCTCCGGCCGGCCCTGGACGCCACCGACGTCGTCCCCATGCCCCTGAAAGCGGCCTGAGGGCCGGCCCCGACGAGCGATCACCCGCCCGCTCGACGTCGACGACGTCCTGGGCTTCGCCCCCGCCCCGGCCGGCCCGGCGCACCGCGGTTCCCGCATCCGGCCCGGCCACGGTGCGCCGGCCCACCCCCTGTCCAGCCGACACAGGCCGCTGCTGGTGCCGCGACAGGCGACGTGCGTCCCGTCGCGACGCCCGGCACGCTCCCCCGGAGGGGGTGCCCCCACTCGCCGTACCGGACGGAAGCCCGAGTACGTCCAGTGCGAGGGCTTCCGGCCGGCACTCCCCCAGCCTCCGGCCGGGGGACCTCCGGAGCACGCACCGGACGCCGCTCCTCACCGGGCGAACGTCGCCTGCCGCGGCACTAGGCGGGAGGCGTGACGGCGTCCGGCGTGAACGTCTTCAGCTCTCCCTCCTCCAGCAGCAGCCGGCGCGTGACGCCGATCGAGTCCAGGAACGGCATGTCGTGACTGGCCACGATCAGCGCTCCCTCGTACGACTCCAGGGCCGTGGTGAGCTGCCGGACGCTCGCCAGGTCCAGGTTGTTCGTCGGCTCGTCCAGCATGAGCAGCTGGGGCGCGGGTTCGGCCAGCATCAGCGCGGCCAGCGTGGCCCGGAAGCGTTCGCCGCCGGACAGGGTCGCCGCCTTCTGGTCGGCCCGGGCGCCCCGGAACAGGAAGCGGGCCAGCCGCGCCCGGATCCGGTTGTTCGTCGCGCCCGGCGAGAAGCGGGCCACGTTCTCGGCGACGGTCAGTTCGTCGTCGAGGACGTCGAGGCGCTGGGGCAGGAACCGCAGCGGGACGTGCGCGGTCGCCTCGCCCGACACCGGCTCCAGCTCCCCGGCGATCGTGCGCAGCAGCGTGGTCTTGCCCGCGCCGTTGCGCCCGGTCAGCGCGATCCGCTCGGGACCGTGCAGATCGAGACCGCCGGCCACGCGCGCCCCGTGCGCGAGCTCCAGGTCCCGCAGGGTGAGCACCGTCCGGCCCGGCGGTACGGCCGTGTACGGCAGGTCGACGCGGATCTCGTCGTCGTCCCGCACGGCCTCCACCGCGTCGTCGAGCCGTTCCCTGGCCTCGGCGAGCTTCTCCTCGTGCATGATGCGGTACTTGCCGGCGGACTCCTGGGCGGTGCGTTTGCGCAGCTTCATCACCGCCCGGGGCTCGCGCTTGGTGTCGTACATCTTCTGTCCGTACCGCTTGCGCCGGGCCAGGACGACCTGGGCGTCCGACAGCTCGCGCTTCTGCCTGCGCAGATCGGCCTCGGCGACGCGCACCATGCGCTCCGCCGCCTCCTGCTCGACGGCCAGGGCCTCCTCGTACGACGAGAAGTTGCCGCCGTACCGGGTGATCCCGCCGGACCGCAGGTCGGCGATCTGGTCGACGAGGTCGAGGAGCTCCCGGTCGTGGCTGACCACGACCAGCACCCCCGGCCAGGAGGAGACGGCCGCGTACAGCCGTTCGCGGGCGTACAGGTCGAGGTTGTTGGTCGGCTCGTCCAGCAGCAGGACGTCGGGGCGGCGCAGCAGCAGGGCCGCCAGCCGGAGCAGGACGGACTCGCCGCCGGACACCTCGCCGATGGTGCGGTCCAGCGACACGTGGCCGAGGCCGAGTTCGCCGAGCGTGGCGAGGGCGCGCTCCTCGACGTCCCAGTCGTCGCCGACGGTCTCGAAGTGCTCCTCGGCCACGTCACCGGCCTCGATGGCGTGCAGCGCGGCCCGCTGCGCGGCGATGCCGAGCGCCTCGTCGACCCGCAGGCCGGTGTCGAGCGTGACGTTCTGCGGGAGGTGGCCGATCTCGCCGGCCACCTGGACGGTCCCGTCGGCCGGGGTGAGCTGTCCGGCGATGAGCTTCAACAGGGTCGACTTCCCCGAGCCGTTGACTCCGACGAGCCCGGTCCGGCCGGGGCCGAACGCGGTGTCGAGCCCTTCGAAGACGGTGGTGCCGTCGGGCCAGGCGAAGGAGAGGGACGTACAGGTGATGGATGTGGACATACGGGGGTCTCCGCGGTTGCTTGATGCGGTCAGGGGCAAACGCGTATCGAGACACCGGGAGGCGGCGACCGCCGTCGGGCGTGGGAAGGAGGAGTCCGCGGGTCGGCGGGCGGGACAAGGCCCTGTTCCGCAAGGGACGGCTCGAACGCCGAGGTCGCACGCGACGTGCACCCGCACAAGAGGGGGTGACGTGGTGTCTCAGAACCTCAGACGGGCAACGTCCTTCTCCGATCGGCGGCAACAGAAGCGTTGTCCACCGTAGGAGAGCCCGATCCGGGGGTCAACGGATTTACCGCGGCTCCGGCCCACGGCCCCGAGGAGGCACCGTGCCCGACGGCTCACTCTCACCACCGGCCCGGCTCTGCCTGCTGGCCTGGGACCCCGCGCGGCCCGGGACCGCCGACACGGCGCGGCTGCACCACCTGGTGCGCGCCGGCGCCCTCGTCGAACTCGCCCGGCGCGGCCTGCTCGTCGACGACGACGGCATCGCCACACCCGTCGACCCGGACGCCCGCACCGGGGACGCCGTCCTCGACGGGCTGCTGGACCTCGTCCGCGAGTCCGTGCCGCGTCGCTGGCGGGCGTGGGTGCGGCCGTACGCACGGGTCACCTTCGACGCCGTCCGGGAACAGCTGGTGGCCGGCGGATACCTGCGGGCCGAGAAGAAGCGGGTGCTCGGGGTGTTCCCCTCCGTGGACCACGTCCTGGCCCGGGTCGCCGCGGCACGGGCGCTGCGCGAGGAGGCGCGGGAGGTGCTGGACGGCCCGCTGCCGGCCGGGGAGGTCTCCGAGCGGGACGCGCTCGTCGTCGCCCTGGCGGCCGCGGCCGGGCTGCGGGCCCTGGGGCCCGTGGGGGACCGGGCGCGCCGGGAGGTGCGGATCGAGGAGCTGACGGCGCGCGGCGCGACGGCGGCACCCGGCCTGGGGAAGGTCCTGCGGGAGGTGCGGGCGGCGGTGGGCGCGGAGACGGCGCGCGCGGTGGCCCCGGCGGGTGGCTGAGGGGCTTCGGAGGAGGCGGGGCGGAGCTCACGCGCATGTCGGATTCCTGCCGGCGGAGCACCCGGCCCCGCTGGTTGGGTGATCCGCATGACGAAGCAGGACCCCCTCCGCGACCGCGCCCTGGCCGCTGGACGCGGGAACCCACGGGACCCTGACGGACGGGATCGGCCACGGCATGCTCAACGGCCTGCTCACCCCGCGGCACTGAGCCGACGGCGGGCCTTCCGGGCCGGCGGGAGCGGCTTCAGCAGGTACCCCGCATCAGCTCCGCCAGGCCGTGGTCCAGGTCCAGCTGCAGATGCTCCAGGCCCACCGGCACCAGCTCGCCGGTGGCCTGCAGGAACCGGCGCAGCTCCCCGGAGCGCACGTGGATCACGGCGGTGCCCTCGGGGGCGTGGAACTCCAGGACGGTGCGGTCGTACCCGTACGGCCGCACCCGGACGTCACCGTGACCGTCGGGCTCCCGCATCCCGGCGATGAGCAGTTCGCGGGAGAAGGTCCAGCAGACCTCCACCCCTTCCAAGGTGGCCGGGGCCGGGAAGGTCATGCGGACGGCGAACGGGTCGCTCCGGTCGTAGTGCAGCGTGGCGGGAATGCTCGGCATACGCGGCGCGGCGGCGACGAGACGCGCCTCGACGGGCTGCTCGATGACGGTGGACAACGCCTTGCTCCCTCGTGACGGCTGGGCGGGCTTCAGGGGTGGTACGGGCCGGGCACTGGAAGAGACGACGGAATCAGCCGATCCGTGCACACGATGTGCGAGTGACCTCGGTCACCGCCTTCATGCACGCGAGTGACTTGACTCTCCTCGGTTCCCCCGTACGGCACTTGAGGCCCTCGTGCCCCGCGCGGCCCTCTGGACGGCACCGCGGCGGTGGGCTAGCTTCGCCCGCCATGAGGCGCTTGGGGAGCATGCGACGCACGGTACGAACCACCCCGTCCCGTGGACGGCGTACGGCACGGCTGCTGACCGCCGGGGCGGTGTGCGCGGCGGCGCTGGCCACGCTGACGGCGGCCCCCGCGCAGGCCCACCGGCTCCCGCGGTGGGAGGCGAAGGAGACCGGCACGCCCGAGGTGCGCTTGAGGGGTCTCGCGGCCGTCAGCCGGCACACCGCCTGGGTGGCCGGCAGCCGTGGCACCGTCCTGCGCACCACCGACGGCGGCGGCACCTGGCGCGACGTGTCACCGCCGGGCGCCGAGGAGTTGGAGTTCCGGGACGTCGAGGCGTTCGACGCCCGCCGGGCCGTGGCCCTGTCCATCGGCGAGGGCGAGGCGTCCCGCGTCTACCGGACCGACGACGGCGGCGCGACCTGGACGGAGTCCTTCCGCAACACCGACCCGCGGGCCTTCTACGACTGCCTCACCTTCTTCGACCACCGCCACGGCCTGGCCGTGAGCGACCCGGTGGACGGGAAGTTCCGCATCCTGTCGACCGGCGACGGCGGACGCTCCTGGACCGTGCTGCCGAGCGCGGGGATGCCGGCCGCGCAGGACGGCGAGGCCGGGTTCGCCGCCAGTGGGCAGTGCCTGGTCGCGTCCGGGCCGAAGGACGTCTGGCTGGCCACCGGCGGCGCCGCACGCGCGCGCGTGCTGCACTCCGCCGACCGGGGGCTCACCTGGACGGCCTCCGACGCCCCGGTCCCGGCGGGCGACCCGGCACGGGGCGTCTTCGCCCTCGCCTTCCGCGACCGCGTCCACGGCCTGGCGGTGGGCGGTGACTACCGCCCGGACCAGGCCTCCCCGAGCCCCGCGGCGCGGACCACCGACGGAGGCCGCACCTGGCGGCCCGCCGGGACGCCCCCGCCCGCCTACCGTTCCGGCATCGCCTGGCTCCCGCACAGCCGCACCGCCGCCCTCGCGGTCGGCCCCACCGGGACCGACCTCACCACGGACGGCGGCCGCACCTGGCGCACGGTCGATACGGGCTCGTACGACACCGTGGACTGCACCCCGGACCTGGCCTGCTGGGCGTCCGGCGAGCGGGGACGGGTGGCCCGGCTGGAGCGCTGACGCCGCGCGGGGCGGGGTGTTCGTCCGTAACGTGGGTATCCGTTCGCTGAACGCGAGAGGAAGTGAGCGGACATGCCACGCGGTTCGAGCCCCAAACGGGAGCGACAGTACGAACACATCAAGGAGAGCGCCGAGGACCGTGGCGAGAGCACCGGCCGGGCCAAGGAGATCGCGGCCCGGACGGTGAACAAGGAGCGCGCCCGGTCCGGCGAGTCCAGGACCGCGAGCCGGACGTCCACGCAGGACAAGTCGCCGAGCAAGCGCGGCGGACAGCGCTCCGGGTCGCGGCAGGGCTCCCAGGGACCCACCTACGACCAGCTGTACGAGGAGGCCAAGCGCCGTGACATCAGCGGCCGTTCGCACATGAACAAGAACGAGCTCCAGCGCGCCCTCGGCAAGTGAGCCCCCACCGGCCCTAGGGGAGCGTTTCCCGGTACCGATCCAGCGCCGGCGCCGTCTTCGTGGCGATGAACTCGGTGACGCGGTACGCGCACACGCCCGCCTCGACGAAGGGATCGCCCGCGATGATCTCCTCGATCCGCGCCCGGCTCTCCGCGACGGCGACGATCACTCCGCCGTCGCGGGGCTCCTTGCGGCCGGACGCCAGGAACACGCCCTGGTCGTACAGGGAGTCGAGCCAGACCACGTGGTCCGGCAGCACGGCGTCGACCGCTTCGAGCGGGGCGGTGTAGGACAGTTCCAGTACGAACATGATCGCGAGCCTACTCCGGCGGTCCCGTAGGCTTGCCGTCACCATGACGACCGTGACCGCGCAGATCCCCGCCGACTGGCCCGCGACCGAGGAGCGGGCCCGTGCCGTCCAGGACGAGCTGCGGGCGCGGGTGGTGCTCGACGAGCCGGGCCCGCCTCCCGGCGCGGGGCACGTGACCGGCGTGGACGTCGCCTACGACGACGAACGGGACGTCGTCGCGGCGGCCGCCGTCGTCCTCGACGCGGCCACCCTCGCCGTGGTCGCCGAGGCCACCGCCGTCGGGCGGATCTCCTTCCCCTACGTGCCCGGCCTGCTCGCCTTCCGCGAGATCCCCACCGTCCTCGCCGCCCTCGACGCGCTGCCCCGCCCGCCCGGCCTGGTCGTCTGCGACGGCTACGGGCTGGCCCATCCGCGCCGCTTCGGCCTCGCAAGCCACCTCGGCGTGCTCACCGGACTGCCCACGATCGGCGTCGCCAAGAACCCGTTCACCTTCACCCACGCCGACCCGGACACGCCGCGTGGCAGCACGTCCCCGCTGCTCGACGGTGCCGAGGAGGTCGGGCGCGCGCTGCGGACGCGCGACGCGGTCAAGCCGGTCTTCGTCTCCGTCGGCCACCGCGTGAGCCTCGACAACGCCTGCGCCCACACCCTGGCGCTGACCCCGGCCCACCGCCTCCCGGAGACGACCCGCAGGGCGGACGCCCTGTGCCGCCGCGCCCTGCGGGACGCCGCCTACCCGGCCTGATCCTCGACGCTCCAGCGGCCCACCTCCCGGTACTCCGAGTCGTAGATCACCGACGCGTCGCCGGGCCGGAGCGGGTAGTGCCGCAGATTGCCGCCCCAGTACCGCAGGATCCGCTGGAGTTCACCCACCGGGTCCGCGGCGACCGCGCCGTCGTCCAGGGTCACCTCGAGAATGAATTTCGTCATGCCCTCAATGGTTTCATTGAACTTCCCTGTGAGACTTCGAGCGACCACACCCCAGGCAGGGACCTGTCCGGGATGGGAAAAGCCTCAAAGCGAGGAGACGGTCGCCGCGACCGGGCCGGGTGCCGGGCGTCAGCGGGTCGCGACCACCCGGAAGGTGATCCCCGCCGCCCGCAGCCGCTCGGTCAGCGCGTCGCCCATCGCCACAGCCGTCGTCACCTGGCCGGCGGTCGGCGGCAGATCGTCGACGGCGAGGGACAGCGCCGCCTCGGCGAACATCTTCGCCGTCTCGTCGTAGCCCGGGTCGCCGCCCGACACCTCGGTGAACACCCGGCGGCCACCGCCCTCGCCCACGAAGCGGACCCGGAACCAGCTCTTCGCCCGCTTCCGCGGGCTCGGCCCGTCGCCCGGCTTCAGCAGGCCGGACAGGCGGCGCCGCACCGGCGGGACCTGCGCCGCAGCCACCAGCGCGCCCAGCGCCGCCACCCCGCCCACCGCGACGGGCAGGTGCCGGACGGCCGCGTAGTGGCGGTAGCGGAAGTCGGGGCCGTACCGGTCGAGTGCTTTGGCGGAACGCCGCACGATCTGCGGGTCGACGGTCGGCAGCGGCAGCGCCCAGGCCCCCACCTCGCCCGCGTAGCGCGGTACGCCCGTCGGCGTCACCGCCCGGCGGCCCACCAGCCGCGGCTCGTGCCGCCGCCGGTCCCGCGCGGCCGCCCGCAGCTGCCGACCGCGCGCGATCTGGTCCAGCGCGGAGGCGAACGTGCCGCCGGAGAAGGCGGCGTCGGCGGTCACGAACCCGTCGACGGTCAGCGGCACGCCCTCCGGCAGCTGCCGCACCGTGAAGTACACGCCCAGGTCGTGCGGTACGGAGTCGAAGCCGCACGCGTGGACCAGCCGCGCGCCGGTCTCCCGCGCGCGTGCGTCGTGCCGCACGTAGACGAGGTCCACGAACTCGGGCTCACCCGTCAGGTCCAGACAGTCCGTGCCGGCGTCCGCGCAGGCGGCGACGAGCCCCTCGCCGTACCGGACGTACGGGCCCACCGTCGAGGCGATCACGCGTGCCTGCCCGGCGAGCGCGCGCAGGGAGACCGGGTCGGACACGTCCGCCCGCAGCACGCCGACCGCGGGGCCGCCGGGCAGCCGCTCGGCGAGCCGGCGCAGCCTCTCCCCGTCGCGTCCGGCGATCGCCCAGCGCAGTCCGTCGGGCGCGTGCGCGGCGAGGTACTCCGCGGTGAGCGCGCCGACGAAGCCCGTCGCCCCGAAGAGCACGATGTCGTACGGCCGATCCGTCCTGCTTGGTCTGCTCATGACACCCCTTCACCCCTCACCGTTCGGCGTCCCGTCGGCACCCTCTGCCCCACAGCACGCGCCGTCGCCGCCGGCTGAGGCTAGCGTGAGGAGAGCCGAGCCCGGCGACGAGCCTGCCCCATAATGGGCTAAGCGCTTGCTCGCCAGGTCTTGTGCCGAGTGGAACACGTTCTTAGCATCGATGGTGTTACATCAGTTGTGTCACAGAGCTGGGGGCTCGATGGCAGAGGCGAAGACGCCGGGTGACGGGCCGCTCAGCGGTGTGCGCGTGGTCGAGCTGGCCGCCATCGGCCCCGGGCCCTTCGCCGCCATGCTCCTCGCCGACCTGGGAGCCGACGTCGTCCGCGTCGACCGGCCCGGCGGACCCGGCCTCGCGATCGACCCCGCCCACGACGTCACCAACCGCAACAAGCGCTCGGTGCTCGTCGACCTCAAGGCGCCCGACGGCCCGGCCCGCGTCCTCGACCTGGCCGAACGCGCCGACGTCCTGATCGAGGGCTACCGCCCCGGCGTCGCCGAGCGCCTCGGCGTCGGCCCCGAGCCCTGTCACGCCCGCAACCCGCGCCTCGTCTACGGCCGCATGACCGGCTGGGGCCAGGACGGCCCCCTCGCCCGGCGCGCCGGTCACGACATCGGGTACATCGCGCTCACCGGCACCCTCGGCATGACCGGCGCCCCCGACGGACCGCCGGCCGTCCCGGCCAACCTGCTCGGCGACTACGCGGGCGGCTCCCTCTACCTGGTCGTCGGCGTCCTCGCCGCCCTGCACCACGCCCGCGCCACCGGCACCGGCCAGGTCGTCGACGCCGCCATCGTGGACGGCGCCGCCCACCTCTCGGCGATGATCCACGGCATGCTCGCCGCCGGCGCCTGGCAGGACCGGCGCGGCAGCAACCTCTTCGACGGCGGCGCCCCGTTCTACGGCACCTACGAGACGGCCGACGGCCGGTACATGGCGGTCGGCGCCCTGGAACCCCGGTTCTACGCCGAGTTCGTCCGGCGGCTCGGCATCCCGGACGAGGTGCCGGCCCGCGAGGACACGGCCCGCTGGGGCGAGCTGCGCGAGGCGATCGCCGCCCGCTTCAAGGCCCGTACCCGTGACGAGTGGACGGCCGTCTTCACGGACTCCGACGCCTGCGTGGCCCCCGTCCTGTCGCTGCGCGAGGCACCGCACCACCCGCACCTCGCCGCCCGCTCCACCTTCACCGACCACGGCGGCATCACCCAGCCGGCCCCCGCGCCCCGTTTCTCGGCGACCCCCACCGCCGTGCGCAGCGGGCCCGCCCTGCCCGGTGCCGACGCGGAGGCGGTCGCCCGCGACTGGGGCCTGCCCCGCCTCCCACAGTCGAACAGCCCTGCGAAGAACCCTCAGTGAAAGGCCTGCCAGTGACCACCGAAGCGTACGTGTACGACGCGATCCGCACCCCGCGCGGACGCGGCAAGGCGAACGGCGCCCTGCACGGCACGAAGCCCGTCGACCTGGTCGTCGGCCTCATCCACGAGATCCGCGCCCGCTTCCCGGACCTCGACCCGGCCGCCGTCGACGACATCGTCCTCGGCGTCGTCGGCCCGGTCGGCGACCAGGGCTCCGACATCGCCCGCATCGCCGCCATCGCCGCCGGACTCCCCGACACGGTGGCCGGCGTCCAGGAGAACCGCTTCTGCGCCTCGGGCCTGGAGGCCGTCAACATGGCGGCCATGAAGGTCCGCTCCGGCTGGGAGGACCTGGTCCTCGCCGGCGGCGTCGAGTCCATGTCCCGGGTGCCGATGGCCTCGGACGGCGGCGCCTGGTTCAACGACCCGATGACCAACCTCGCCACCAACTTCGTCCCGCAGGGCATCGGCGCCGACCTGATCGCCACCATCGAGGGCTTCTCCCGCCGCGACGTCGACGAGTACGCGGCCCTCTCCCAGGAGCGGGCGGCCACCGCCTGGAAGGAGGGCCGCTTCGAGCGCTCCGTCGTGCCCGTGAAGGACCGCGCCGGCCTCACCGTCCTCGACCGCGACGAACACCCGCGCCCCGGCACCACCGCCGACTCCCTCGCGAAGCTCAAGCCCTCCTTCGCCGACATCGGCGAACTCGGCGGCTTCGACGCCGTGGCGCTGCAGAAGTACCACTGGGTGGAGAAGATCGACCACGTCCACCACGCGGGCAACTCCTCCGGCATCGTGGACGGCGCCTCCCTGGTCGCCATCGGCTCCAGGGAGGTCGGCGACCGCTACGGGCTCACCCCGCGTGCGCGGATCGTCTCCGCCGCCGTGTCCGGTTCCGAGCCCACCATCATGCTCACCGGGCCCGCCCCCGCCACCCGCAAGGCCCTCGCCAAGGCCGGGCTCACCATCGACGACATCGACCTCGTCGAGATCAACGAGGCGTTCGCGGCGGTCGTCCTGCGCTTCGTGAAGGACATGGGACTGTCCCTGGACAAGGTCAACGTCAACGGCGGCGCCATCGCGCTGGGTCACCCGCTCGGCGCCACCGGCGCGATGATCCTCGGCACGCTCGTCGACGAACTGGAGCGCCAGGACAAGCGGTACGGCCTCGCCACCCTGTGCGTGGGCGGCGGCATGGGCATCGCCACCATCGTCGAGCGCATCTGACCCCCTCCCGACGGATACGACGGATCACCTGGAGCACCCCCTCATGACCACCGAGTCCACCACCATCCGCTGGGAGCAGGACGACACCGGCGTCGTCACCCTGGTCATCGACGACCCCGACCAGTCCGCGAACACCATGAACCAGGCGTTCCGCGCGTCCCTCGCGGCCGTCACCGACCGCCTGGAGACCGAGAAGGACGCGATCCGCGGCGTCATCGTCACCTCCGCCAAGAAGACCTTCTTCGCCGGCGGCGACCTGCGCGACCTGATCCGCGTCACCCCCGAGACCGCGCAGGACCTCTTCGACGGCGGCATGGCGATCAAGCGCGACCTGCGCCGCATCGAGACCCTCGGCAAGCCCGTCGTCGCCGCCATGAACGGCGCGGCCCTCGGCGGCGGCTACGAGATCGCCCTCGCCTGCCACCACCGCGTCGCCCTCGACGCGCCCGGCTCCAAGATCGGCTGCCCCGAGGTCACCCTCGGCCTGCTCCCCGGAGGCGGCGGCGTCGTCCGCACCGTCCGGATGCTCGGCATCACCGACGCGCTGCTGAAGGTCCTCCTCCAGGGCACCCAGTACAGCCCGCGCCGCGCCCTGGAGAACGGCCTGGTCGACGAGGTCGCCGACAGCCGCGAGGACATGCTCGCCAAGGCCCGCGCCTTCATCGACGCCCACCCCGAGTCCGCCCAGCCCTGGGACCGGCCCGGCTACCGCATCCCCGGCGGCACCCCCGCCCACCCGAAGTTCGCCGCCAACCTGCCCGCCTTCCCGGCCAACCTGCGCAAGCAGACCAACGGCGCCCCCTACCCGGCGCCGCGCAACATCATGGCCGCCGCCGTCGAGGGCTCCCAGGTCGACTTCGAGACCGCGCAGGTCATCGAGGCCCGCTACTTCGTGGAGCTGGCCGCCGGGCAGACCGCGAAGAACATGATCCAGGCGTTCTTCTTCGACCTCCAGGCCGTCAACTCCGGCGCCAACCGCCCCCAGGGCGTCGAGCCGCGCCAGGTCCGCAGGGTCGCCGTCCTCGGCGCCGGCATGATGGGCGCCGGCATCGCCTACTCGTGCGCCCGCGCCGGCATCGACGTCGTCCTCAAGGACGTCTCCCTGGAAGCGGCCCTCAAGGGCAAAGGCTACTCGGAGAAGCTGTGCGCCAAGGCCGTCGCCAAGGGCCGTACGACCCGGGAGAAGGCCGACGCCCTGCTCGCCCGGATCACCCCCACCGCCGAGGCCGCCGACCTCGCCGGCTGCGACGCGGTCATCGAGGCGGTCTTCGAGGACACCTCCCTCAAGCACAAGGTCTTCCAGGAGATCCAGGACGTCGTCGCCCCCGACGCGCTGCTGTGCTCCAACACCTCCACGCTCCCCATCACGGCGCTGGCCGAGGGCGTCGAGCGCCAGGCCGACTTCATCGGACTGCACTTCTTCTCGCCCGTCGACAAGATGCCGCTGGTCGAGATCATCAAGGGCGAGCGGACCGGCGACGAGGCGCTCGCCCGCGCCTTCGACCTGGTCCGGCAGATCAAGAAGACGCCGATCGTCGTCAACGACAGCCGCGGCTTCTTCACCTCCCGGGTCATCGGCCACTTCATCAACGAGGGCGTCGCGATGGTCGGCGAGGGCGTCGAGCCCGCGTCCGTCGAACAGGCGGCGGCCCAGGCCGGCTACCCGGCCAAGGTGCTCTCCCTGATGGACGAGCTGACGCTCACCCTCCCGCGGAAGATCCGCAACGAGACGAAGCGGGCCGTGGAGGAGTCCGGCGGCACCTGGACCGCGCACCCCGCCGAGGCCGTCATCGACCGCATGGTCGACGAGTTCGGCCGTCCCGGCCGCAGCGGCGGCGCCGGCTTCTACGAGTACGGGGACGACGGCAGGCGCACCGGGCTGTGGCCGGGGTTGCGGGAGCACTTCACGAGGCCCGGGTACGAGATCCCGTTCCGCGACATGCAGGAGCGGATGCTGTTCTCCGAGGCGCTGGACACCGTCCGCCTCCTGGAGGAGGGCGTGCTGACCTCCGTCGCCGACGCCAACATCGGCTCGATCTTCGGCATCGGCTTCCCCGGCTGGACCGGCGGCGTCCTGCAGTACATCAACGGCTACGAGGGCGGCCTGCCCGGCTTCGTGGCCCGCGCCCGGGAGCTCGCCGAGCGCTACGGCGACCGGTTCACGCCGCCCTCGCTGCTCGTGGAGAAGGCGGAGAAGGGGGAGGTCTTCACCGACGGCCGCTGACGGCACCCCCGCGTCGGCGGCGGGCGACCGGGGGCCCGGCCCCTCAGCGCTTGCCGTCGGCGTCGAGCCACTCCCGCAGCTCGTCCCGCAGCGACCGCTGGAAGGTGGTCAGCAGCGCCTGGACCACGATCGGGTGCATGTGCGCGGACAGGGACCGCACGTCCCGCGCGTCGCGCTCGGCGACGGCGTCGCGCAGCAGCCGCGACAGGTCGCGCGCGGCGGCGCGGGAGTGCTCGAGCAGCGCCGTGCGCGCGGCGAGGACCGTCTCGGGGGACAGGGGCACGTCGAGCAGCCCGACGCCGAGCCGGAGCAGCCCCGTGTCGACGCGGTAGGCGCCCTGGCCGTCCGCCTCGCCGTCCCGCGCGACGATGTCCATCTCCGCCAGCCGGTCCACCTCCGCGTCGGTCAGCGGCCGCCCGGCCCGCCGGCCCAGCTCCTCGCGCGTGACCCGCTCCACCGTCTCGGGCGCCCAGGAGGCCACCACCGCGCGGTGCAGCGCCAGGTCGTGGGCGGTCAGGTCCGGCGGCAGCTGCTTCAGGTACCGCTCGATGGCGGCCAGGGTCATGCCCTGGTGCTGGAGCTCCTCGATCAGCGCCAGCCGGGCCAGGTGCTCCCGGCCGTAGCGCCCCACCCGCCGCGGACCGATGACCGGCGGCGGCAGCAGGCCCTTGGTGCCGTAGAAACGGACCGTGCGCACCGTGAGGCCGGTCCGCGCGGCCAGCTCGTCGATGGTGAGGGTCGGCTCCCCGGTGTCGCTCGTCGTCATGTGCAGCAGTATCGCTGTCCCACCCATGCTGTGACACCTCATGTGTCCCGTGTGAAGACGTCCGGCGGGTCGTGTGAGAAGTCACGCTCTGTGACATCAGCCACCGCGTGCGAACGCAGAGTCGTGGGAAGGTGCTGATCTGGTCTGTGCCGCGATGGGTGGTGCGGGCCTAGTCACTGTACGGACGACCCGGGCGCACCCCGCCCGGGCGCACCAGAGAGTGGAACCACCCGTGAGCAAGGACGCCGTCGACACGGCACAGGCCGCCGCCCACCCCCAGGCGGCCGGGACACCCGCGGACGCGGGTGACGCCGGATACAGCAAGGACCTCAAGGCCCGCCACGTCAACATGATCGCCATCGGCGGCGCGATCGGCACCGGCCTCTTCCTCGGCGCCGGCGGACGGCTGCGCGACGCGGGCCCGGCGCTCGCCCTCGCCTACCTCGTCTGCGGCGTCTTCGCCTTCTTCGTCGTCAGGGCGCTCGGCGAGCTCGTGCTCTACCGGCCCTCGTCCGGGTCCTTCGTGTCGTACGCGCGCGAGTTCCTCGGCGAGAAGGGCGCCTACGTCGCCGGCTGGATGTACTTCCTGAACTGGTCGACCACCGGCATCGCCGACATCACCGCGATCGCGCTGTACACGCACTACTGGAGTATGTTCACGAGCATCCCGCAATGGGTGCTCGCGCTGGTCGCCCTCGCGGTGGTCCTGGCCGTGAACCTCATCTCGGTGAAGATCTTCGGCGAGATGGAGTTCTGGTTCGCGATCATCAAGGTCGCCACACTGGTCGGCTTCATGCTGATCGGCATCTTCCTGCTGGCCACCCAGCACGACGTGGGCGGCTACACCCCCGGCATCAGCATGATCACCGACCACGGTGGCGTCCTCCCGCACGGCGTGATGCCCGTGGTGCTCGTGATGCAGGGCGTGATCTTCGCGTACGCGGCCCTGGAACTGGTCGGCGTCGCCGCCGGCGAGACCGCCGAGCCGGAGAAGGTCGTCCCGCGCGCGGTGAACTCGATCATGTGGCGCGTCGCCCTGTTCTACGTCGGCTCGGTCGTCCTGCTGGCCCTGCTGCTGCCCGGCTCGCTCTACTCCGGCGACGAGAGCCCCTTCGTCACCGTCCTGTCCAAGGTCGGCGTCCCCGCGGCCGGCGACGTGATGAACCTCGTCGTCCTCACCGCCGCGATGTCCTCCCTGAACTCCGGCCTGTACTCCACCGGCCGCATCCTGCGCTCCATGGCGATGGCGGGCTCCGCGCCCAAGTTCACCCGGGTGATGAGCCGCAGCCAGGTTCCCTACGGCGGCATCCTGCTGACCTGCGGCATCTGCGTGCTCGGTGTGGGCCTGAACTACTGGATGCCGAGCAAGGCCTTCGAGATCGTGCTGAACGTCGCCTCCCTCGGCATCATCAGCACCTGGGTGATCATCATGATCTGCCACCTGATCTTCGTCCGCCGCGCCCGCGCCGGCCAGGTGACCCGCCCGCACTTCCGCCTGCCCGGCAGCCCGGTCACGGAGATCGCCACGATCGTCTTCCTCGTGGCCGTGCTCTGCATGATGGGCAACGACCCCGAGGTCGGCCGCTGGACCCTCCTGCTGATCCCGGTGATCGCCCTGATGCTGGTCGCCGGCTGGTTCGGCGTCCGCCGCCGCGTGGCGGCCGACGCCGACCGGGAACTCGGCAAGCTGGGAGGCTAGCGGACCGGTTGTACGTCCACGGGGACGGCGCCCGCCTCGGGCGCCGTCCCCGTTCCCGTTCCCGGGTCCTCAGTGCTCGTGCACGTCGTTCGTCGCGGCGATCTTCTTCCACGAGCGCGGCTGTGCGGGCGTGACCGACGCCTTCGCGAGGGACGCCGCGCGGGCCGCCGGCGCGGACGGCTTCGACGGCTGGAACAGCCACGTGTCGAACAGCGCCGCCAGCGGCTTGCCGGACACCTCCTCGGCGTACCGCTGGAAGTCGGCGACCGACGCGTTGCCGTAGGCGTAGCGCTGCGGCCAGCCCTTCAGGACCTCGAAGAACGCCTCGTCGCCGATCTCGTTGCGCAGCGCCTGCACGGCCAGCGCGCCCCGGTCGTAGACCGCGATGTCGAACTGGTTCTCCGGCCCGGGGTCACCGGGCCGCACCGTCCAGAACGGGTCGTCGGCCGGGTGCGACGCGTACGTGTAGTCGGCGAGCTCCTGCGCCGTGCCCTCGCCCTCGTGCTCGGACCACAGCCACTGGGCGTACCGCGCGAAGCCCTCGTTGATCCAGATGTCCTTCCAGCCGCGCACGGAGACCAGGTCGCCGTACCACTGGTGGGCCAGCTCGTGGACGACGACGGACACGTTCGACCCGTTCGCGAACTGGCGCGGGCTGTAGAACGGCCGGGTCTGCGTCTCCAGCGCGTACCCCGTGTTCGTGTTCGGCACGTACCCGCCGAGCGCGTTGTACGGGTACGGCCCGAAGTATCCGCTCAGCCAGTCGGCGATCTCCCCGGTCCGCTCCACGCTGGCCCGCGCGGCGCCGTCGTTGGCGCCGAGGTCCTTGCTGTAGGCGTTGACGACCGGGACGCCGCCCTCGGTCGTGCCCGTGGTGAGGTCGAACTTCCCGACCGCCAGAGTGGCGAGATAGGTGGCCTGCGGCTTGTCGGAGCGCCAGTTGAACCGGGTCCAGCCGAGCCGCGAGCTCGTCGACTGGAGCGTGCCGTTGGAGATGGCCTGGGTGCCGTCCGGCACCTGCACCGACACGTCGTACGTGGCCTTGTCCAGCGGGTGGTCGTTGCTGGGGAACCACCACCAGGCCGCCTCGGGCTCGTTCGCGCCGACGCCGCCGTCGGGGGTGCGGTGCCAGCTGGTGAAACCGTACGCCTGCTTCGAGGACGGCACCCCGCTGTAGCGCACCACGACGGTGACGGGCGTGCCCTTGCGCAGCGGGTTCTTCGGGGTGATCTCCAGCTCGTGCTCGCCGGACGTCGTGAACGACGCCCTGGCGCCGTTCACGCGCACCTCGTCGACGTCCAGCAGGAAGTCCAGGTCGAACCGCGACAGGTCCTGCGTGGTGCGGGCCAGGATCGTCGCCGTCCCCTCCAGCCGGTCGGTGGCCGGCTGGTACTTCAGGCGCAGGTCGTAGTGGGAGACGTCGTATCCGCCGTTGCCGTAGGCCGGGTAGTAGGGATCGCCGATGCCCGGGGCGCCGGGGGAGTGGGCCGCCGCCGAAGCCGGGATCGCCAGCATGAGGGAAGCGGCGCCCAAAGCGCCCGGCACGATGAATCTGCGGTGCACGAAAACTCCAAGTCGTCGGAGTGGCAAGTCTGTTCGAAGCCTATTCAGCCCCTGTGCACCCAGTCATGTCCACGGCCACTCAGGTCACATGATCGTCATCCGGCCGACACGAGACACCCGCCGCGCAGGCCTCCGCGGGTCCCGGCCGCCTCAGCATGCCCTCTTCTGTCCGGCAGTTGACCGATGTACCGTCCCGCGCATGCCGATACGCACGCGCTTCACGACCTGGGGACCGCCCGCGCCGCCGGCCGCGACCGCCACGCCCCCGGACGGCACCGGCACACCGCACACCACGCACCGTGTCCCGAACGGAGGCCGATGAACCGCCTGCACACCCTCGTTCTCACCGCCACGGCCCTCACCGCGTCCCTCCTCACCGCACCGGCCCACGGCGCCGACTCCTCGCGGCACCACCCGCCCCGCACCGGCTTCGAGACGTCCCACGGCGCCCGTTGGACCACCCAGCCCGAGGAACAGGCGTTCCTGGCCGCCGTCGACCGGGCGAGCGGCCGGGTCACCGTCGACCGCATCGGCACGACGAAGCAGAACCGCCCGCTCCGGCTCGTGACCATCGGCAGGCGCACCGCCCCGAACACGGTGCTCCTCGTGTGCAGTCAGCACGGCGACGAGCCCTCCGGCCGCGAGGCCTGCCTGACCACCGTCCGCGACCTGGCGTACGCCACCGACCCGCGGACCCGGCGCTTCCTGGACCGCACCACCGTGCTGGTCGTGCCCACCGCCAACCCCGACGGCCGCGCCGCCGACACCCGCGGCAACGGCGACGGCGTGGACATCAACCGCGACCACCTCGCCCTGCGCACCGCCGAGGCGCGCGCCCTGGCCGCCGTGATCCGCGACCGGCGGCCCGACGTCCTCTACGACCTGCACGAGTACGGCGCCACACCCCCGTACTACGACAAGGACCTCTTCGACCTGTGGCCCCGCAACCTCAACACCGACGCGGCGGTCCACGACGAGGCCCGCACGCTGTCCGGGGCCTACGTCCGTCCCGCCGCCGAGAACGCCGGGTACTCGACCGGCACCTACGGCATCTGGACCGACCCCGTCACCGGCGACCCGGTCAAGCAGACCGCCGGCGACGGCCAGGAACGCATCCTGCGCAACATGTCCGGCGTCAAGCACGCCGTCGGCCTGCTCATCGAGAGCCGCGTCGACCCCGCCACCGACGCGGAACGGCGGGACGAGGCGCTGAACAACCGGCGCCGGGTGAGTTCCCAGCTCGCCGCCCTGGACGGCCTTCTCCGCCACGCGGACGAACGGCGCGGACGCATCGAGGCGGCCACCGGCGCCGCCCGCCGTGCCGGCCTGGCCGACACCGGCCCGGTCCATCTCGGCGGTGCCGACAACGACCCCGCCGAACCCTCCGAGGTGATCCAGGACCCGCCCTGCGCCTACCGGCTCACCGCCGCCCAGTACGCGCAGGTCGAGGACGAACTCGCCCTGCACGGCGTACGGATGCGCCCGGACGGGGAGGGCGCCCGAGTACCGCTGCGCCAACCGCTGCGCGCCCTCGTGCCGCTGCTCCTGGACCAGCGCGCCGCCTACCACCTGACGGCGGGCGAACCCGACGGCCGTTGCTGAGAAGGCGAGTTCCGCCCCCCGGCGGCGACGGCTCCGCCGGGGGCACCGGGGCGCGCGTGCCCGCCCCGGTGCCCCGGACCTGCGGAGCGCCCCCCGATCAGCCGGTCGCCAGCCGCGCCGCCTCCCGGGCACAGCCCCAGGCCACCGTCACGCCCGCACCACCGTGCCCGTAGTTGTGCACCAGCAGCCGTCCGTCCGGCAGCCGCTCGCTCTCCAGCCGCACCGTGTCCCGCACCGGCCGCAGCCCCACCCGGTGCTCCAGCACCCGTGCCCCCGCGACCTCGGGCCGCAGCGCGGCACACCGCCGTACGATCGCCTCCGCGACCGCCGGATCCGGCTCCGCCGACCACGCGTCCTCCTCGGCCGTGCCGCCCAGGACGAGTCGGCCGGGCTGCGGGAAGAGGTACGCCGTCTCCCCGGAGACCGGGTCGGTGGAGACCAGCCAGGTGCGGACGCCCGGGTTCTCCACCACGACCAGCTGGCCGCGCACCGGACGCACGGACGCGTCCGGCACCAGCTCCCGGGCGCCCAGCCCCGTGCAGTTCACCACGACCGGCGCCCCGACCTCCGCCAGATCGGCCACCGCACGGGTCTCCACCACACCGCCCGCCGCCGTCAACCGCTCCCGCAGCCACGGCAGATGAGTCGACATGTCGATCAGCGGCAGACGCGCCCACAGCCCCGACCCGCCGTACTCCTCGGCCCGTACCGGCCGCAGCCCCGGCAGCCGCGCGGTCGCCCATCCGTCGACCTCGTCCAGCCCCGTCTCGCCCAGCACCCCGTCGACCACGCGTACGCCCGTCGTCCCGGGCCGCGCCGCCAACTCCTCGTACACGTCCAGGGAACACAGTGCCCATTCCCGCGCCGCCGCCACCGGCTCGATGCGGTACGGCCACCACAGCGCGCCCGCGACCGCCGAGGTGGTGCGCTCGACGGGCTCCCGCGTCCACACCCGCACCCGCCTGCCGCGCTCGGCGAGCACGACGGCCGTCGTCAGCCCGATCACACCGCCGCCGACCACCACGATCTCGTCACCCAGTTCGGTTTCCACACCGGGACGATAGGCCCTGTCCGACCGAATCCGTCAGGGCGTGCGCACATCGGCGGCGCCGAGGGAATACTCACCGCATGGCTGCCGAATACGCGACCTTCGGTCTGGCGCCGGCGATGCGGGCCGGTGGAGTCCTCACCGGCGGCGACTACCAGGTCCACCGCGACTTCGTGGACTTCATCGTGGACGGACGGTCCCTGCTGTTCCGGCTCTCCGACCTGGACGCCGTCTCCCCGCTCGCCTCCGACGTCCCCCCGGCGATCTTCACCGCGCAGGTCCGCGGCCTGCTCCTGGAGACCGACGCGCCCCTGCCCGGCGGCCGGTACGTCATCTACGGCTGTCCCGAGTGCGAGGACCTGGCCTGCGGCGCGGTGACCGCCGTGATCCGGCGCGACGGCGACGACTTCGTCTGGCGGGACTTCGCCTGGCAGACCGGCGAACACGTCGACCTGGAGTTCAACGGCTACCACGGCATCGGCCCCTTCCGCTTCCCCGGCACCGAGTACCGCGCGGCGCTGGCCGCCCTGCTCGACGGCGGCGCCCACACCCGCCGCCGGGTCCTGCTGATCGGCGCCCGAGCCGCCGTGCTCGCCCGGCTCGCCGCCGCACTGCGCACCATCGGCATCGGCGCCGACATCACCCAGGACGCCACCGCCGTCCCCGCCGACGAACTGCGCGCCTACGGTGCCGTCGCCTTCGGCCGCGCGGTCGGCGAGGAGGCGCGGGCCGCCGTACACGACGCCTTCGCCCGGGCAGGCGTCGACGTCGCCTGCGTCGACGGCCTCGCCCCGATCGTCCCGCTGCTCGTCGCCCAGATCGAACACGCCCTGGACCGCGGCCCGGCCGAACGGCACCGGCTCACCCGTCTGACCGCGACCGTCGGCGCGGCGGAGATCGAGGTGACCTCGCCCTGCCGGGTACGGCTCACCGCGTACCGCCTCGACCGCCTCCACCGCACCCACGTCCACGAGGTCTTCGACGACGTGCTCGAACCGGGGGCCCACCGCGTCGCCCTGGACGCGAAGACGGTGAGGGAGGAGTCCTTCCTGGTGGCGCGGACACCGGGAAGCGTGCTGGTGGCGGCGGTGCGGCACGGGAAACCCGGCTGAGCGGGCGGCGGGGCGCGGTTAGGATCGACGGTCTGATGACTGCCACCCTCGTCGCCAAGAACCTCGCCGCCGGCCACGGCGACCGCTCCCTGTTCACCGGGCTCGACCTCGTCGTCGCCCCCGGCGACGTGATCGGACTCGTCGGGGCCAACGGCGCCGGCAAGTCCACCCTCCTGCGGATGCTCGCCGGCCTCACCACCCCGGAACAGGGCGAACTGCGCCTGTCCCCGCCGGGCGCCACCGTCGGCCACCTCCCGCAGGAGCCGGAGCGCCGGCCCGGCGAGACCGTCCGGGCCTTCCTCGCCCGCCGCACCGGTGTCACCGAGGCCCAGCGCGCCATGGACGAGGCCACCCAGGCACTGGTCGAGGGCGCCCCCGGCGCCGACGACGCCTACGCGCTCGCCCTGGAACGCTGGCTCGCCCTCGGCGGCGCCGACCTCGACGACCGCGCGGAGGAGACCGCCGACGCCCTGGGCCTGACGGTGGACCTGGACCAGCCGATGACCTCCCTGTCCGGCGGCCAGGCGGCACGCGCCGGCCTCGCCTCCCTCCTCCTGTCCCGCTACGACGTCTTCCTGCTCGACGAGCCGACCAACGACCTCGACCTGGACGGCCTGGAGCGCCTCGAACGCTTCGTGACCGGCCTGCGCGCCGGCACCGTCGTCGTCAGCCACGACCGCGAGTTCCTCACCCGCACCGTCACCAAGGTCCTCGAACTCGACCTCGCCCAGCGGCAGATCAACCTCTACGGCGGCGGCTACGAGGCCTACCTGGAGGAACGCGAGGTGGCCCGCCGCCACGCCCGCGACGAGTACGAGGAGTACGCCGACAAGCGCGCCGCCCTCCAGGACCGGGCGCAGATGCAGCGGACCTGGATGGACAAGGGCGTCAAGAACGCCCGGCGCAAGGCGAGCGACAACGACAAGATCGGCCGCAAGTTCCGCAGCGAGGCCAGCGAGAAGCAGGCCGCCAAGGCCCGCCAGACCCAGCGCATGATCGAACGCCTCGAGGTCGTCGAGGAACCGCGCAAGGAATGGGACCTGCGCATGGAGATCGCGTCGGCGCCGCGCTCCGGCGCGGTGGTCGCCACGCTGCGCGACGCGGAGGTCCGGCGCGGCGACTTCACGCTCGGCCCGGTCTCGCTCCAGATCGACTGGGCGGACCGCGTGGCGGTGACGGGGGCCAACGGCGCGGGCAAGTCCACGCTGCTCGGCGCCCTGCTGGGCCGCGTCCCGCTCGACGCCGGGCACGCGACGCTGGGCTCGGGAGTCCTGCTCGGCGAGGTGGACCAGGCCCGCGCGCTGTTCCACGGGCCCGAGTCCCTGCTCGACGCCTTCCGGACGGCGACGCCGGACACCGAACCGGCCGAGATCCGCACCCTCCTGGCCAAGTTCGGCCTCAAGGCGGACCACGTCGTGCGCCCGGCGTCGACCCTCTCCCCGGGCGAACGCACGAGGGCCGCCCTCGCCCTCCTCCAGGGCAGAGGCGTCAACCTCCTGGTCCTCGACGAGCCCACCAACCACCTGGACCTGCCGGCCATCGAACAACTGGAATCAGCCCTGGACGCCTACGAGGGCACCCTCCTCCTGATCACCCACGACCGCCGCATGCTCGACGCGGTCCACATCACCCGCCGCCTGGAGGTGACGAACGGCAAGGTGACGGAGACGCCCGCCTAGCCGCAGCCGCAGCCGCAGCCGCAGCCGCCCCGGCTGTGGGCAGTCGTGCTTTTCTCAGTGCCTGAACGGCCTGGGAGGTGCCCCCAGGGGCGATGGGGGTCCCCCGCGCGAGCGAAGCCGAGCGTGGGGGAGGGTGGGCGCTGGGGGCACCCCCTCTGGGGGAGGCACCCCGCAACGCCGGGCCGCGCACCCACCCCCCCGCCGCCACGCCGGGCGCCTACGCCAGCCCGGCCCGCCGCAACGCGTCGGCCATCGCCCCGTTGGAAGGAGCCGGCGCAGCCGAGGCCGGCTTCCCCTTCCCTCCGGAACGCCCCTGCTGCCGCTGCCGAGGGGGCCTGCCCCCACGCGGCTCCCGCTTCTGTTCCCCCTGCGGAGCCGCCTCGTCGTCCAACCGCAGCGTCAACGAGATCCGCTTCCGCGGAATGTCGACGTCCAGCACCTTCACCTTCACGATGTCCCCGGGCTTCACCACGTCCCGTGGATCCTTCACGAACGTCTTCGACATCGCGGACACGTGCACGAGCCCGTCCTGGTGCACGCCGACGTCCACGAACGCCCCGAAGGCGGCCACATTCGTGACGACCCCCTCCAGGACCATCCCGGACGACAGGTCGGAGATCTTCTCCACGCCCTCCTTGAAGGTGGCCGTCCGGAACGCCGGCCGCGGGTCGCGTCCCGGCTTCTCCAGCTCCTTCAGGATGTCGCTCACCGTCGGCAGACCGAACTTCTCGTCCACGAACTCCGCCGGTTTCAGCGACCGCAGTACCGAGGTGTTGCCGATCAGGCCGGCCACCTCCTGCCCGGTGGTCTTCACCATCCGCCGCACCACCGGATACGCCTCGGGGTGCACGCTGGACGCGTCCAGCGGGTCGTCGCCGCCCCGGATCCGCAGGAAGCCCGCGCACTGCTCGTACGCCTTCGGCCCGAGCCGCGACACCTTCTTCAGCTCGGTCCGCGACCGGAACGGCCCGTTCGCGTCCCGGTGCGCCACGATGTTCTCGGCGAGCCCGGAGGTGATGCCGGAGACGCGGGCCAGCAGCGGCGCGGAGGCCGTGTTGACGTCCACGCCCACGCCGTTCACACAGTCCTCGACCACCGCGTCCAGGGAGCGCGACAGCTTCACCTCGGACAGATCGTGCTGGTACTGGCCGACCCCGATCGACTTCGGGTCGATCTTCACCAGCTCGGCCAGCGGATCCTGGAGCCGCCGCGCGATCGACACAGCACCGCGCAGCGACACGTCCATGTCGGGCAGTTCCTGCGAGGCGAAGGCGGACGCCGAGTACACCGAGGCGCCGGCCTCGGACACCATCACCTTGGTGAGCTTCAGCTCCGGGTGCTTGGCGACGAGTTCGCCGGCGAGCTTGTCGGTCTCGCGGGACGCCGTGCCGTTGCCGATCGCGATCAGCTCGACCGCGTGCTCCTTCGCCAGCCGCGCCAGCTTGGCGATCGCCTCGTCCCACCGGTTGGCCGGGACGTGCGGGTGGATCACGTCCGTGGCCACGACCTTGCCGGTCGCGTCGACCACGGCGACCTTCACCCCCGTACGGAAGCCCGGGTCGAGGCCGAGCGTCGCACGCGTGCCGGCCGGGGCGGCCAGCAGCAGGTCGCGCAGGTTGGCGGCGAAGACGTTCACCGCCTCGTCCTCGGCGGCCGTGCGCAGCCGCAGCCGCAGGTCGATGCCGAGGTGGACCAGGATGCGGGTGCGCCAGGCCCAGCGGACCGTGTCCGCGAGCCACTTGTCGCCGGGCCGGCCGCGGTCCGCGATCCCGAACCGGCTCGCCACGATCGCCTCGTACGACGACGGTCCGTCGGTGGGCTCCTCGGGCTCCAGGACGAGGTCGAGGACGTCCTCCTTCTCGCCGCGCAGCATCGCGAGGATCCGGTGCGAGGGCAGTTCGGTGAACGGCTCGGTGAAGTCGAAGTAGTCGGCGAACTTGGCGCCCGCCTCCTCCTTGCCCGCCTTCACCTTGGCGGCGAGCCGCCCGCGCACCCACATCCGCTCGCGCAGCTCGCCGATCAGGTCGGCGTCCTCGGAGAACTTCTCGGTGAGGATCGCCCGGGCGCCGTCCAGGGCGGCCTGCGGATCGGCCACGCCCTTGTCGGCGTCGACGAACGCGGCGGCCGCGGCGAGGGGGTCCACGGACGGGTCGGCGAGCAGGCCCTCGGCCAGCGGCGCCAGACCGGCCTCCCGCGCGATCTGCGCCTTGGTGCGCCGCTTGGGCTTGAACGGCAGGTAGATGTCCTCCAGGCGGGCCTTGGTCTCCGCCTCACGGATCCGGGCCTCGAGCTCCTCGGTGAGCTTGCCCTGCTCGCGCACCGAGTCGAGGATCGCCGTACGCCGCTCCTCCAGCTCCCGCAGATAACGCAGCCGCTCCTCGAGCGTGCGCAGCTGCGCGTCGTCGAGCATCTCGGTCGCTTCCTTGCGGTAGCGGGCGATGAAGGGCACTGTCGAGCCGCCGTCGAGCAGCTCCACCGCGGCCTTCACCTGCCGCTCCCGTACGCCGAGTTCCTCGGCGATCCTGCTTTCGATGGACCGCACGTCGGTGGACGCGCTGGACCCGGGTGTCGTCACGATCCCGTACCGCCTTCTCACAGAGGTTGCGCGGCAATTGTGGCAGGTGGTGGCGGCGATCGGGGATCAAGGCACGTCCCGGGCCCGTCGCGGCCGGACGGGACCGGGACGCGGGATCAAGCTCTGCGGGTGGCGGACGAGGCCCCGCCGAAGAGCCGGGCCAGGGCCCGGAAGGGAAGGGTCACGACGGTGGCGACGGCGCCGCCGATCTGGCGCAGGACGTCTGCGATGGCACGGAACACGAAAGCCCCTTTCCTCTCCCGGCCGCTGCGGCCGGGGAAATACGGGTACCTCCGGACCGGCCCGGTATGCCCGTGCGCGCGGCCGGTTCAGCGCTTGCCGAGCAGATCCGCCGGGAAGGCGCCGGCACCGAGCGCCCGGCGCGCGAAGGCCGTCCCGAGTTCCGTCAGACGGGCCACGCCCTCCGCACCCAGGTGCGCGTACGGGGCCTCGTCCATCCGGTCCGTCTCCCGCTCGATCCCCTCGCGCAGGGCGACGCCCCGTTCGGTCAGCTCACCGGCGTCGTCGAGCAGCCCGCGCCCCCGCAGCCGGTCCGACGCGGCGTCCCACTCCTCCCGGCTCCAGCCGCGGGTGCCGAACACCCACTTCGGCGCCATGCCCTTGCCGGTCGCGGTGTGCGACACCAGCGCCTCCAGGCCGTCGAGGCCCGCGGCCAGCAGTGCGGCGAGGTGCCCGTCGCCCCGGTGCTCGCGCAGCAGCGTCGCCGCGTGCCACAGCGCCAGGTGCGGCTCGCCGGGCACGGGCAGGTCGGCGTGGGCCGAGTACAGCGGGCGGCCGCTGCGGGAGCAGCCCTCGGCGGCCCGCAGCGCCAGTTCGGCCGCCTCCGCCATCTCCGCGGACGCCACGGCCTCCTCGCCCAGCAGGCGGCGCAGCGTCGCGTCGACGGCGCGCGTGCGGGCGGCCAGTACCCGGGCGGGCGTGACGGTCTCCCACACGGCGGGCACGTGCCGCGCCACCAGGTCGTGCTTGTAGTTGTAGAACGCCGCCGTCACGGCGCCGGCCCCGACCGGGCCGAGGGCGGCGGCCCGCACCGCGAAGTTGACGGCCCGGGGGTCGGTGATCCCGAGGGCGGCCAGCTCCCGGCCCAGGTCGGGCGAGAAGTAGTGCGTCGAGTGCAACGAGTTCAGCGCGTTGTGACACCGGCGGCCGGCACGGGCGTCAAGGGGGGCGGTTGTCATGCCCGGCAGGTTACCAACCGCTCAGTACGTCCTCCAGAGGTCTTCCCCGCGCGGAGGGCGCATGGCAGGAAAGGTGGGGAACCCGTCATTGCGGTCACCGCCGGGTGCCCGAAGAATCGACGGCATGACGCAGCGAACCGTCCTCGTCGTCCTCTTCGACGACGTCCAGAGCCTCGATGTCACCGGCCCTGTGGAGGTCTTCGCGGGCGCCGAGAAGCACACGCCGGGGACGTACCGCATCCGCACCGCGTCGCTGGACGGCGCCGCCGTGCGCACCTCCAGCGGCCTGGCCGTCGTACCGGACGAGGCCCTCACCGAGGCGCCCGTGCCGCACATCCTGCTCGTCCCCGGCGGCCGGGGCACCCGGGATCCCGACCCGCGCCTGGTCGCGTGGCTGCGCGAGCACGGGCCCCGCGCCCCGCGCCTGGTCTCCGTCTGCACCGGCGCCGCCCTGCTCGCCGCGGCCGGCCTGCTGGACGGCCGCCGCGCCACCACGCACTGGGCGTACTGCGACCGGCTCGCCCGCGAGCACCCGGCCGTCGAGGTCGACCCCCACCCGATCTACGTCCGCGACGGCCACGTCGCCACCTCCGCCGGCGTCACCTCCGGGATCGATCTGGCCCTCGCCCTGGTGGAGGACGACCTGGGCCGGGACGCCGCCCTCACCGTCGCCCGCCATCTGGTGGTCTTCCTGCGCCGGCCCGGCAACCAGGCCCAGTTCAGCGCCCAGCTCGCCGCCCAGACCGCGCGCCGCGAACCCCTGCGTGAGGTCCAGCAGTGGATCACCGAGCACCCCGACGCGGATCTGGGGGTGGAGGCCCTCGCCGCCCGCGCCAGTCTCTCGCCGCGTCACTTCGCCCGCGCCTTCCGGGCGGAGACCGGCACGACCCCCGGCCGGTACGTCGACCGGGTCCGCCTGGAACACGCCCGCCGGCTGCTGGAGGAGACCGGCGACGGCGTCGAGGAGGTCTCCCGCGCCAGCGGTTACGGCACGCCCGAAGCCATGCGCCGCGCCTTCCTCAAGGCGCTCGGCATCCCACCGGCGGAGTACCGCCGCCGGTTCCGTCCCGCACCCGTCCACTGAGCGGACCCCGCTCACCGACCCACCACGAAAGGCAGCCCGTGCAGATCGCCATCGTCCTCTTCGACCGCTTCACCGCCCTGGACGCCGTGGGCCCGTACGAGACCCTCGGCCGCCTGCCGGACGCGGAGACCGTCTTCGTCGCCGAGCGGACGGGCCCCGTGCGCACCGACACCGGCAACCTCGCCCTCACCGCCGACCGGACCCTGGCCGACGTGCCGGCCCCGGACATCGTCGTCGTCCCGGGCGGCCCCGGCCAGACCCCGCAGATGGAGAACGAGACCCTGCTGGACTGGCTGCGCGCCGCCGACGCCACCAGCACCTGGACCACCTCGGTGTGCACCGGTTCCCTGCTGCTCGCCGCCGCGGGTCTGCTGGAGGGCCGCCGCGCCACCACGCACTGGCTGGCCCTGGACCACCTCCGCCGGTTCGGCGCCGAACCGACCGGGGAACGGGTGGTCACCGACGGCAAGTACGTCACCGCGGCCGGCGTCTCCTCCGGCATCGACATGGGCCTCACCCTGCTCGGCCGGATCGCCGGCGACGACCACGCGCAGGCCGTCCAGCTGCTGACCGAGTACGACCCGCAGCCGCCCTACGACGCCGGATCACCGGAGAAGGCGCCGGCGCACCTCGTGGCGCAGTTCCGCGACGGCAGCCGGTTCACCCCGGCGTAGTCGCACGCGGCGGCACGCTCCAGCCGAAGTCCGGCCGTCTGCGCTCCAGGAACGCGGCGACACCCTCCGCGGTGTCGCCGCTGCCGCGTGCCTGTGCGGCCCAGTGCTCGTCCCGGTCGGTGCGGCCGTTCGCGAACTCCTTCGCCGCCGCCTGCGTCAGCTGCGAGCGGGAGACCAGGACGCGGGTGAACTCGGCCACCCGCTCGTCCAGTTCGTCCTCCGCCAGCACCTCGTCGACCAGCCCCGTGCGCAGCGCCCGCCCGGCGTCGATCAACTCGCCGGAGAACAGCAGGTACTTCGCGGTGGCCGGCCCCACCAGCGACACCAGCCGCCGGGTCGACGACGCCGGATACACCACACCCAGCTTGGCCGGGGTCACCCCGAACAGTGCCCCCTCCTCGGCGAACCGCAGATCGCAGGCCGCCGCCAACTGGGCGCCGCCGCCCACGCAGTGGCCGCGGACCACCGCCAGCGTCGGCCTGGGGAAGGCCGCGAGAGCCTCCTCGGCGCGTACGGCGAGCAGCTGCGCCTCCTCGGCGGAGTCCCGCAGGGTCGAGATGTCGGCCCCGGCGCAGAACGTCGCGCCCTCTCCGGTGAGCACGAGTGCCCGTACCGCGGGGTCGTCGGCCAGGGTGTCGAGCAGTTCAGGCAGCGCCCGCCACATCGCGGTCGTCATGGCATTGCGCTTGGCCGGGTGGTGGACGACGACGGTGGCGACCGAGTCGGCGACCCGGTGCAGCAGCTGCGGCTCCATGGCCGGATGTTATCCGTCCGTACGAAGAGTTCGCGGAGCAGGTGCAAGCGGGACAGAAACGGTCCTGCAACCGTCCGTGCCACACGTCAACGATCAGAACCGCTCGATACCCGCCGATTTGTGTTCAGTCTTCCGGTGCGGAGGGACGCGTTACCAACACTCAGGGTGTGGTGACAATCGAGCCCGAGGGTGGCGACCGGACGATGGACGAGACCGGGCCCGCACAGCCGCTGCCGTACGAAGGTGTCTGGCGGTTCACCGCGCCCGCCGTCGACGCCTCCGTCCCGCAGGCCCGGCACGCCGTGCGGGACCTGCTGGTACGCCAGGGCGTGCCGCTCTCCGACGAGGTGACCCAGGGCCTGCTGCTGATCGTCTCGGAACTGGTCACGAACGCCGTCCGGCACGCCGCGGTGCTCTCGCCGACGCTCGCCGTGGAGGTCGCCGTCGGACCCGAGTGGGTCCGGGTGGCCGTGGAGGACAACCACCCCTACCGCCCGACCGCCCTGGAGACGGACCACGGGCGGACGGGCGGGCGCGGGCTGCTCCTCGTCCGGGAGATCACCCGGGAGGCGGGCGGGGCGTGCGACGTGGCCCACACGGCGAGCGGCGGCAAGGTGGTCTGGGCCGCCCTGCCGCTCAAGCCCGCCCCGCGGTGACGGGGCCGCTCACCAGCCGGCGGACGGGCCCGTCAGCTCGCGGACGGCGGGCCGGGCCGCGTCCAGCACCGTCATGAACCACGCCGAGAAGGTGTCCTCGGCGTGCCGTTCGGCCAGCTCGTCCGGGGTCACGAAGACCGTCTCGGCGACCTCCTCCGAGTCGGGCCGCGGCGGTGCCTGCACCAGGCCGACGAACAGGTGGTTGTACTCCTGCTCGACCAGCCCCGAGGCCGGGTCCGGGTGGTTGTAGCGCACCGTGCCCGCCTCGGCGAGCAGCGACGGCGAGACGCCGAGCTCCTCGAACGTCCGCCGGGCCGCGGCGGCGAACGGCGCCTCACCGGGGTAGGGGTGACCGCAGCAGGTGTTGGACCACACGCCGGGGGAGTGATACTTGCCCAGGGCCCGCTGCTGGAGCAGCAGCCGGCCGCGCTCGTCGAAGAGGAACACGGAGAAGGCGCGGTGCAGCTGCCCCGGCGGCTGGTGCGCGGCGAGCTTCTCCGCGGTACCGACCGTCACGCCGTTCTCGTCGACCAGTTCCAGCAAAATCGCGTCTGCGGTGCCGTTCGACGAACTGTGCGTCGCGGTGGCAGGAGTGATCGGCATACCCATCCTTCACATCGGTCCTCGCGCCCCAAGTGTGCCCCACGAATCAGGCACCCTCGGCACTTCCGGCACGCCCGCATGTCCCGCGCGACGCGGAACCGCGGCCCGCACCGGCCGACACCGAGGAAGGGGCCCACGGTCCAAGATCGTGCCCGGTGCCGCCCACGGGGAACCGTCCGGGGCCCGACCTGTGCGCGACCGGGAGGAACCAGAGGGGGCTGAGAGGGACCGGAAGGAGAGCCGGGCGGCCGAGGGGAGGCCGGGCGCGCGGCGGAGAGGGGAGCGCCGGGGCGATCAGGTCCCGCCGGGACCCGGGGCCCGGCGGACGGTCGCGCACCACGCCGCCTCCGCCCGCGCCCCCACGGCACCGTGCCGGAGCGCCCCGCGCCTCAGTGGCACAGCCGCGCCTCGTGCTGCGCGTGCCCGCCGGGCTCCAGCTGGAAGGTGCAGTGCTCCACGTCGAAGTGGTCGCCCAGGCAGCCCTGCAGCTCGTGCAGCATCTTCTCGTGGCCGATCGCGTTCAGCACCTCGCCGCTCACCACCACGTGCGCCGACAGCACCGGCATGCCCGAGGTGATGGTCCACGCGTGCAGGTCGTGGACGTCCTCGACACCGTCCAGCGCCAGTATGTGGGAGCGCACCTCGGCGATGTCCACGCCTTTCGGCGCCGCCTCCAGCAGCACGTCCAGCGTCTCGCGCAGCAGCCGCCACGTGCGCGGAACGATCATCAGGCCGATGAGCAGGGACGCGATCGGGTCGGCCGGCTGCCAGCCCGTGGCCAGGATGACCAGCGCCGAGACGATCACCGCCAGCGAACCCAGCGCGTCCGCCGCGACCTCCAGGAAGGCGCCGCGCACGTTCAGGCTCTCCCGCTGCCCCCGCATCAGCAGCGACAGCGACACCATGTTCGCCACCAGGCCGATCGCGCCGAAGACGACGGTCAGCCCGCCCGCGGTGCCGGCCGGTGTGACGAACCGCTCGATCGCTTCGTACAGGACGTACCCGCCGACCCCGAGCAGCAGCAGACAGTTCGCCAGGGCCGCGAGGATCTCCGCACGGGCGTAGCCGAAGGTGCGCCGGTCGCTCGGCGGCCGGTTCGCGAAGTGGATCGCCAGCAACGCCATGCCCAGTCCGAGCGCGTCCGTCGCCATGTGCGCCGCGTCGGCGACCAGGGCGAGCGAGTCGGCGAGCACGCCGCCGACGATCTCGACGACCATGACGGTGAGTGTGATCGCCAGCGCGACCCGCAGCCTGCCGCGGTACGCGGCCGTGGCCGTGCCGCCGCCGTGCGCGCCGTGCGCATGCCCGTGATCGTGCCCAGCCCCCATGGAAGCCGCCTCCCTGTGTCTGCGGGGTCTCAGTCAACTACGGGCGGGGGGTATGGGGCAACGCGGCACTGAACACCGTTGTCATCTGCCCTGACCTGCGGAAACGTTCCGCAGGTCAGAGTGTCTCCCGGGTGCGGACTTCCCTTCGGGGACTGCGCGGACGCCCGCTCGCCCGCGCACCGCCCTGACTCTCCGCGCACATCCTCCGACACTGCGCGATGCCCTTGATGTCCGTTTGTGGAGCGCGGTTTGTGGGGCGGGCCCCGGATCCCCGATGATGATCGCGGCCGAGGCGGGTGCGAGCGTGGTCGACCGACCGTGAAACGGGCGGTGAACGCGGTGTTCCGGGCATCCGATAACCTCTGCCGACATGCCGCCCGGGTGCCCCAGGCACGGGCGCCCCACCATGCACAGGACCGGCGCACCGGCGTCGGCACCAGGGAGTGAGTTCGGTTGTCGACCGCCATCCTCACCGGCCAGCCGGTCCCCGGTTCGTCCGTCGAGAGCGAGCTGCGGTCCCTCGGTTTCGAGGTACGGCTCGCCTCCGGTACGGCCGACGCCGAGACGCTGCTGGCCCGGGTGCCGGGCGGAGAGCGGGTCGCCGTCGTCGACGCCCGCTTCGTGGGCCATCTGCACGCCCTGCGCCTCGGCCTCACCGACCCCCGGTTCCCGCTCGCCGCGATCCCCGGCGCCGTGACCGCCCGGCCGGACGCCCGCCAGGCTCTCACCCGCGCCATGGCCCGGGAGAGCTCCGCGGGCGGCGGTGCGGCGGACGGGAGCGCCCCCGCGGGAACGAAGCCGGGCGTGGAGGACGCGGACGGCCTCGCCGACCGGATCGCCGGCGCGCTCGACGCCGACGGCGCCGACGTGTACCGGCCGGAGCTCGGCAGTCTCGTCGCCGTCGTCCCCGCCGACCCGCAGGCCCGCGACGAGGCGCGGCAGGCCGTCGCGTCCGTCGACGACGAGGCCGTACGCCTGAAGTCGGCGGTCAAGGCCCGCGACGGCTTCGTCACCACCTTCTTCGTCAGCCCCTACTCCCGCTACATCGCCCGCTGGTGCGCGCGGCGCGGACTGACCCCCAACCAGGTCACCACCGCCTCCCTGATCACCGCGCTCATAGCGGCGGGCTGCGCGGCCACCGGCACCCGCGGCGGCTTCGTCGCCGCCGGCGTCCTGCTGATCGCCTCCTTCGTCCTCGACTGCACCGACGGGCAGCTCGCCCGCTACTCCCTCCAGTACTCCACGCTCGGCGCCTGGCTGGACGCCACCTTCGACCGCGCCAAGGAGTACGCCTACTACGCGGGCCTCGCCCTCGGCGCCGCCCGCGGCGGCGACGACGTGTGGGCCCTCGCCCTCGGCGCGATGGTCCTCCAGACCTGCCGGCACGTCGTGGACTTCTCCTTCAACGAGGCGAACGTCGACAGCACGGCCGCCACCGCCAACACCAGCCCCACCGCGGCCCTCTCCGACAAGCTCGACAGCGTCGGCTGGACGGTCTGGGCGCGCCGCATGATCGTCCTGCCCATCGGTGAACGCTGGGCCATGATCGCCGTCCTGACCGCGGTCACCACCCCCCGGATCACCTTCTCCGCGCTGCTGATCGGCTGCGCGTTCGCCGCGACGTACACCACGGCGGGCCGCGTCCTGCGCTCGCTGACCCGCAGGGCCGCCCGGACCGACCGGGCGGCGAGGGCGCTGGCCGACCTCGCCGACTCCGGCCCGCTCGCCGGGGCCGTCGCCGCGGGCCTGCGCGGGGCGGCCCGCCGGCTGCCCGGCTTCACCGCCCCCGCCGTCGCCCTCCTCGGCGGCGCCGCCGTCGTCGCGACGGCCGCGTTCACCGGCTTCGGCGGTTCCTGGCCCGTCGCCGGCGCGGTCCTCTACGTCCTGACGTCCGCCCTCGCCGTCGCCCGTCCCCTCAAGGGCGCCCTCGACTGGCTGGTGCCGCCGTTCTTCCGGGCCGCCGAGTACGGCACCGTCCTGGTACTGGCGGCGAAAGCGGACGTGAACGGGGCGCTTCCGGCGGCTTTCGGGCTGGTCGCCGCGGTCGCCTACCATCACTACGACACGGTCTACCGCATCCGCGGCGACGCGGGTGCGCCCCCGCACTGGCTGGTGCGGGCGATCGGGGGGCACGAGGGCCGCACGCTGCTGGTCACGGTGCTGGCCGTGCTGCTCACCGCCTCCGCTTTCAAGGTCGCGCTCACGGTCCTCGCCGTGGCCGTCGCCCTCGTGGTGCTCGTCGAGAGCATCCGTTTCTGGGTCGCCGCCCACAAGGTCGGCGCACCCGCCGTACACGACGAAGGAGAACCCGCATGATCGGCCTCGTGCTGGCGGCCGGCGCCGGACGCCGTCTGCGCCCCTACACCGACACCCTGCCCAAGGCACTGGTCCCGGTCGGTCCCGAGGGCGCGGAGGACGACATCACGGTGCTGGACCTGACCCTCGGCAACTTCGCCGAGGTCGGCCTCACCGAGGTCGGGGTGATCGTCGGGTACCGCAAGGAGGCCGTGTACGCGCGCAAGGAGGCGCTGGAGCAGAAGTACGGCGTCAAGCTCACCCTCATCGACAACGACAAGGCCGAGGAGTGGAACAACGCCTACTCCCTGTGGTGCGGCCGCGACGCCCTCAAGGACGGCGTGATCCTCGCCAACGGCGACACCGTGCACCCGGTCTCCGTCGAGAAGACCCTGCTCGCCGCCCGCGGCGACGGCAAGAAGATCATCCTGGCGCTGGACACCGTGAAGTCCCTCGCCGACGAGGAGATGAAGGTCGTCGTCGACCCCGACAAGGGCGTCCGGCGCATCACCAAGCTGATGGACCCGGCCGAGGCGACCGGTGAGTACATCGGCGTCACCCTCATCGAGGGCGAGGCCGCCGCGGAGCTGGCCGACGCGCTGAAGACCACCTTCGAGCGCGACCCGCAGCTGTACTACGAGGACGGCTACCAGGAGCTGGTCGACCGCGGCTTCAAGATCGACGTGGCGCCCATCGGCGACGTCAAGTGGGTCGAGATCGACAACCACGACGACCTCGCCAAGGGCAGGGAGATCGCGTGCCAGTACTGACGAGGCTCATCCCCTCGCCGCTCGTCGTCGACATCAGGCCGGGAGCGCTCGACGACCTGGCCGTGATCCTCTCCGACGAGCGGATCTCGCCCTCGGGGCGGCTGGCCTTCGCCATCAGCAACGGCTCCGGCCAGGTGCTGCGGGACCGCTTCGGCCCCGCCTTCCCGGGCGCGGACTGGTTCGCGGACGCCGACGGCACCATCGACGGCGCCGTGCGGCTCGCCGACTCCATCAAGAAGGCCGGCCGCTACGACGCGGTGGTCGGCGTCGGCGGCGGCAAGGTCATCGACTGCGCCAAGTACGCGGCGGCCCGGGTGGGCCTGCCGCTGGTCGCGGTGGCCACCAACCTGGCCAACGACGGGCTGTGCTCGCCGGTCGCCACCCTCGACAACGACGCGGGCCGCGGCTCCTACGGCGTGCCCAACCCGATCGGCATCGTCATCGACCTCGACGTGATCCGCGAGGCCCCGGCGCGCTACGTCCGCGCCGGCATCGGCGACGTGATCTGCAAGATCTCCGCCGTGGCCGACTGGGAGCTGTCGCACCGCGAGACCGGTGAGAAGGTCGACGGCCTGGCCGCCGCGATGGCCCGCCAGGCGGCCGAGGCGGTGCTGCGCCACCCCGGCACCATCGGCGACGACACGTTCCTGACGACGCTGGCCGAGTCCCTGGTGCTGTGCGGCATCTCCATGTCGGTGGCCGGGGACAGCCGTCCCGCGTCGGGCGCCTGCCACGAGATCAGTCACGCGTTCGACCTGCGGTTCCCCAGGCGCAGCGCGCTCCACGGCGAGCAGTGCGGCCTCGGCGGCGCCTTCGCCACGTTCCTGCGCGGCGACCGGGAGACGGCCGGGCAGATGGCCGACGTACTGCGCCGCCACGGGCTGCCCGTCCTGCCGGGCGAGATCGGCTTCGACCTGGACGAGTTCGTGCAGGCCGTCGACTTCGCCCCCCAGACCCGGCCCGGCCGCTACACGATCCTCGAACACCTCGACCTCACGACCGACCAGATCAAGGACATGTACGCCGACTATGTCAAGGCCATCGGTAGCTGAACTACGCCCGGTCGTCCATCCCGCGGGGGTCAAGGACCGGCGCAGCGGTGAGCACTGGGCGGGACGCCTCTACATGCGCGAGGTCTCGCTGCGGATCGACCGCTACCTGGTGAACACCAGGATCACGCCCAACCAGCTCACGTACCTGATGACCGTCTGCGGCGTCCTCGCGGCCCCGGCCCTGCTGGTGCCGGGGATCTGGGGCGCCGTGCTCGGTGTCGTCGCGGTCCAGCTGTACCTGCTGCTGGACTGCGTCGACGGCGAGATCGCGCGCTGGAAGAAGCAGTACTCGCTCGGCGGTGTCTACCTGGACCGCGTCGGCGCCTACCTCACCGACGCCGCGGTCCTGGTCGGGCTCGGTCTGCGCGCCGCCGACCTGTTCGGCACCGGGCGGATCGACTGGCTGTGGGCCTTCCTCGGCACCCTGGCCGCCCTCGGCGCCATCCTGATCAAGGCCGAGACCGACCTGGTGGGCGTCGCCCGGCACCAGGCGGGGATGCCGCCGGTCAAGGAGGCCGCGTCCGAGCCGCGTTCCTCCGGCATGGCGCTGGCCCGCCGGGCCGCCGGGGCGCTCAAGTTCCACCGGCTGATCCTCGGCATCGAGGCGTCCCTGCTGATCCTCGTGCTCGCCGTCGTGGACGCGAGCCGCGGAGACCTGTTCTTCACCCGGCTCGGCACCGCCGTGCTCGCCGGCATCGCGCTGCTGCAGACCCTGCTGCACCTGGTGTCCGTCCTCGCCTCCAGCAGGCTGCGATGAGCGCCCCGCTGAAGGTCGGCGCGGTCGTCATCACCATGGGCAACCGCCCCGAGGAGCTGCGCGCCCTGCTCGACTCGGTCGCGGGGCAGGACGGCGACCCGGTCGAGGTGGTCGTGGTCGGCAACGGATCGCCCGTCCCGGAGGTGCCCGAGGGCGTCCGCACCGTCGAGCTGCCCGAGAACCTGGGCATCCCCGGCGGCCGCAACGTCGGCATCGAGGCCTTCGGCCCCGGCGGCACCGACGTCGACATCCTGCTCTTCCTCGACGACGACGGCCTGCTCGCCCGCACCGACACCGCCGAGCTGTGCCGCAAGGCGTTCACGGACGACCCGCGGCTCGGCATCATCAGCTTCCGCATCGCCGACCCGGACACCGGCGAGACCCAGCGCCGGCACGTGCCGCGGCTGCGCGCCTCCGACCCGATGCGCTCCTCCCGGGTGACCACCTTCCTCGGCGGCGCCAACGCGGTGCGCACCCGCGTCCTCGCCGAGGTCGGCAATCTGCCGGACGAGTTCTTCTACGCCCACGAGGAGACCGACCTGGCCTGGCGGGCCCTCGACGCCGGCTGGATGATCGACTACCGGTCCGACATGGTGCTGTACCACCCGACGACCGCACCCTCGCGGCACGCGGTCTACCACCGCATGGTCGCCCGCAACCGGGTCTGGCTCGCCCGCCGCAACCTCCCCGCCCTCCTCGTCCCGGTCTACCTCGGGGTGTGGCTGCTGCTCACGCTGCTGCGCCGCCCCTCGCGCCCGGCCCTGAAGGCGTGGTTCGGCGGGTTCCGGGAGGGCTGGGCCACTCCGTGCGGTCCTCGTCGGCCCATGAGGTGGCGTACGGTGTGGCGGCTGACCCGGCTGGGCCGGCCTCCGGTGATCTGACAAGCTCGTGTCCGAGAGCACCCCCGGCCCTCCGAGGCCGGCCGGCTCATGCCAGGTCCGTACGGGCCACGCATCGACGAAGACGAAAGTTTCCATCAGTGAGTGAGACAACACACGACGGCACGGTCGCGACGACCAGGCCCGTGTCGCCCGACGAGGGACTCACGGCGGCGCAGCTCGCCGCGAAGTACGGGCTGTCGGTGAGCGGCGCCCGGCCGTCCCTCGTCGAGTACGTCCGTCAGCTCTGGGGGCGGCGGCACTTCATCCTCGCCTTCTCCCAGGCGAAACTGACCGCCCAGTACAGCCAGGCCAAGCTCGGCCAGCTGTGGCAGGTGGCCACCCCGCTGCTGAACGCGCTCGTCTACTACCTGATCTTCGGCCTGATCCTGGGTGCCGGCAAGGGCCTGTCGAAGGACCAGTACATCCCGTTCCTGGTGACGGGGATCTTCGTCTTCACCTTCACGCAGTCCTCGACGATGGCCGGCGTCCGCGCGATCTCGGGCAACCTGGGCCTGGTGCGCGCCCTGCACTTCCCGCGCGCCTCGCTGCCGGTCTCCTTCGCGCTCCAGCAGCTCCAGCAGCTGCTCTTCTCGATGATCGTGCTCTTCCTCGTGGTCGTGGCCTTCGGCAGCTACCCCTCCCTGTCCTGGCTGCTCATCGTCCCGGCGCTCGCCCTGCAGTTCCTCTTCAACGCCGGTCTCGCGCTGGCCGTGGCCCGGATGGGGGCGAAGACGCCGGACCTGGCCCAGCTGATGCCGTTCATCATGCGGACCTGGATGTACGCCTCCGGCGTCATGTTCTCCATCCCGGTCATGCTGAAGGACAAGCCGTCCTGGATCGCCGACGTGCTCCAGTGGAACCCGGCGGCCGTCTACATGGACCTCATGCGCTTCGCGCTGATCGACGGCTACGGCACCGAGAACCTTCCGCCGCACGTGTGGGCGGTGGCGGCCGGCTGGGCCGTCCTCGCCATGGTGGGCGGCTTCGTGTACTTCTGGAAGGCTGAGGAGAGGTACGGCCGTGGCTGAGCAGCAGCGTGACGAACGGGTGCCGACGGTCATCGCGGACGACGTCCACATCGTCTACCGCGTCAACGGAGCCAAGACCGGCAGGGGCAGCGCCACCGCGGCCCTCAGCCGCATCCTGAAGCGAGGCTCCGACGACACGGCGCGGGGCGTGCGCAAGGTGCACGCCGTGCGGGGCGTCTCCTTCGTCGCCTACCGGGGCGAGGCCATCGGCCTGATCGGTTCCAACGGCTCCGGCAAGTCGACGCTGCTGCGGGCCATCGCCGGCCTGCTGCCCGCCGAGAAGGGCAAGGTCTACACCGACGGCCAGCCCTCCCTGCTCGGCGTGAACGCGGCCCTGATGAACGACCTGACCGGCGAGCGGAACGTCATCCTGGGCGGCCTCGCCATGGGCATGTCCCGCGAGGAGATCAAGGCCCGCTACCAGGAGATCGTCGACTTCTCCGGCATCAACGAGAAGGGCGACTTCATCACCCTGCCGATGCGCACCTACTCCTCCGGCATGGCGGCCCGGCTGCGCTTCTCCATCGCCGCCGCCAAGGACCACGACGTCCTCATGATCGACGAGGCGCTGGCCACCGGCGACCGCTCCTTCCAGACGCGTTCCGAGGCGCGCATCCGCGAGCTGCGCAAGGAGGCCGGCACGGTCTTCCTGGTCAGCCACAACAACAAGTCCATCCGAGACACCTGCAACCGCGTCCTGTGGCTGGAGCGCGGTGAACTGCGCATGGACGGGCCGACCGACGAGGTGATCAGGGAGTACGAGAAGTTCACGGCCAGGTAGCCCGACACGCCCGGGGCCCCGCAGGAACTGTTCCGGCGGGGCCCCGCGTCTGCAAAGGAAGCGTCAACTCCCGGCCGAACCAGGAATCTTGAAGCCGATCGATGTGTTGTTGTGATGCGCTGTGCACCCCGGCGGAACCCGGTGAGTTGTACAACGTAAGCTGTAGCGGTCCCGAAACGCGGCACATGGGGCGATAATGCCCGTCACCCTCGAGCGGGCCCGCCGCGCGGGCGTTCGGGCGGCGTGTCCGAAATAGTATGTATTGGGTCGGCAGTGTAGAACGGGAGATGTGACGGCAATGGCTACGGAAACTCCCCTGCTCCGCGAAGCGTGCGCCGTCCCCGTCCCGGGCGGCCCGCGATGACGGTGACCGACACGGCGCACGCCGTCGACCCGGAGCGCGGCACGCTCGACAAGGCCGCGAGCGAGAACTTCCCCGTGGCACCCTTCTTCCTGCCCCGCGACTGGCGCACCGATCTCATGGCCGTCTACGGCTTCGCCCGCCTGGTCGACGACATCGGCGACGGCGACCTGGCCCCCGGCGGCGCCGACGCCCGCATCCTCGGCGTCCCCGACGACGGCGCCGGCGACCGGCTGCTGATGCTGGACGCCTTCGAGGCCGACCTGCGCAGGGTCTTCGACGGCACGCCCCGCCACCCCCTGCTGCGGCGCCTGCAGCCCACCGTGCGCCGCCGCTCGCTCACCCCCGAGCCCTTCCTCGGCCTCATCGCCGCCAACCGCCAGGACCAGCTGGTCGGCCGGTACGAGACGTACGACGACCTCCTCGCCTACTGCGAGCTGTCCGCCAACCCGGTCGGCCGCCTGGTCCTCGCCGTCACCGGCACCTCGACACCCGAGCGGATCCGCCACTCCGACCGGATCTGCACGGCCCTGCAGATCGTCGAGCATCTCCAGGACGTCGCCGAGGACCTGAGGCGGGACCGCGTCTACCTGCCCGCCGAGGACATGAAGCGCTTCCACGTCCAGGAGGCGGATCTCGCCGCACCCGGCGCGGGCGCGTCGGTGCGCGCCCTGATCGCCTTCGAGGCCGGGCGCGCCCGCGATCTGCTGGATGAAGGCTCCCCCCTGGTGGGTAGTGTCCACGGAAGGCTGAGGCTGCTGCTCGCGGGATTCGTGGCCGGGGGAAGAGCGGCCGTCGGGGCGATCGCCGCCGCCGGCTACGACGTACTTCCCGGCCCGCCCAAGCCCGGTAAGGTCCGGTTGCTGCGCGAGGTGGGCGCGACCCTGCGAGGAGAGGGGTGATCCGGACCGTGGAGTCGTCAGCACACGTGTCCGCACCGGTACTCGCCGCGTACAGCTACTGCGAGACCGTCACCGGACAGCAGGCCCGGAACTTCGCCTACGGCATCCGGCTCCTGCCCACGCCCAAGCGCCGGGCGATGTCCGCGCTGTACGCGTTCTCGCGCCGCGTCGACGACATCGGCGACGGCGCGCTCCCGGCCGACGTCAAGGTCGCCCGGCTGGAGGAGACCCGGGCACTGCTCGGCCGCGTCCAGGAGGGCGCGGTCGACGAGGACGACACCGACCCCGTGGCCGTCGCCCTCTCCCACGCCGCACGGCAGTTCCCGATCCCGCTCGGCGGACTGGACGAACTGATCGACGGCGTCCAGATGGACCTGCGGGGCGAGACCTACGAGACCTGGGACGACCTGAAGGTCTACTGCCGCTGCGTGGCCGGTGCCATCGGACGTCTCTCGCTCGGCGTCTTCGGCACCGAACCGGGGGCGCGCGGCGCCGAACGCGCGCCCGAGTACGCCGACACGCTCGGCCTCGCGCTCCAGCTCACCAACATCCTCCGGGACGTCCGCGAGGACGCGGAGGACGGCCGTACCTACCTGCCAGCCGACGACCTCGCCAAGTTCGGCTGCTCCGCCGGGTTCGCCGGGCCGACGCCACCGGAGGGCTCCGACTTCGCGGGCCTCGTGCACTTCGAGGTGCGTCGGGCCCGCGCCCTCTTCGCGGAGGGCTACCGGCTGCTCCCGATGCTCGACCGCCGCAGCGGCGCCTGTGTCGCCGCCATGGCCGGCATCTACCGCCGCCTGCTGGACCGCATCGAGCGCGACCCCGAGGCCGTGCTGCGCGGCAGGGTCTCGCTGCCCGGACGCGAGAAGGCGTACGTCGCCGTGCGCGGCCTGTCCGGGCTGGACACCCGGCACGTGGTCCGGCGGACCGTCAGGAGGCGCCCGTGAGCGGCGCACCGGGCACTCCCCGGGGAGAACGGCGGGCAACCCTCCGGTGGCGGGCGGCGTCCCTGACTGAGACGGTCTGCCGTACACCGTTCACACACCACGGCGACCGGGCAGGGAAAGGTGCACGATGACCCACGGCAACGGCACGCGTGACGACGGGCCGCTCGCGGACGTCTCCGCCGTCCCGGCCGGCAGACACGCCGTCGTGGTCGGCGGCGGACTCGCCGGTGTCACCGCCGCGCTCGCCCTCGCCGACGCCGGCGTGCGCGTCACCCTGCTGGAGGGGCGGCCGCGCCTGGGCGGGCTCGCCTTCTCCTTCCGGCGCGGCGACCTGACCGTCGACAACGGCCAGCACGTGTACCTGCGCTGCTGCACCGCCTACCGCTGGTTCCTCGACCGCATCGAGGGGACCGCGCTCGCCCCGGTGCAGGAACGTCTCGACGTGCCCGTCGTCGACCTCGACCGGCCCGCGGGGCGACGGCTCGGCCGGCTGCGGCGCGACGCGCTGCCCGTACCCCTGCACCTGGGGCGCAGCCTCGCCGCGTATCCGCACCTCTCGCTCGCCGAGCGCGCCCGGGTCGGGCGTGCCGCGCTCGCGCTCAAGGGGCTCGACCTCGCCGATCCGGCGCTGGACGACCAGGACTTCGGCAGCTGGCTGACCGCGCACGGCCAGTCGGCGCGTGCCGTCGAGGCCCTGTGGGACCTGGTCGGGGTCGCCACCCTCAACGCGGCCGCGGGCGACGCCTCGCTGGGGCTCGCCGCGATGGTGTTCAAGACCGGTCTGCTGTCCGACCCGGGCGCGGCCGACATCGGCTGGGCCCGCGTCCCGCTGGGCGAACTGCACGACCGGCTGGCCCGCAGGGCGCTCGACTCCGCGGGCGTGCGCACCGAGGTCCGTACACGCGTCACCTCCGTCTCCATGAACGGGAACGGGGAGTGGAACGTCCAGGTTCCCGGCGAGACGCTGCGGGCGGACGCCGTCGTCCTCGCCGTACCGCAGCGCGAGGCGCACGACCTGCTGCCCCCGGACGCGCTCGACGCCCCCGGCGACCTGCTGGAGATCGGCACCGCCCCCATCCTCAACATCCACGTGATCTACGACCGGAAGGTGCTCGCCGCACCCTTCCTCGCGGCCCTCGGCACCCCCGTGCAGTGGGTGTTCGACCGCACCGAGGCCTCCGGCCTGAAGGGCGGTCAGTACCTGGCGCTGTCCCAGTCGACCGCGCAGGACGAGATCGACACGCCCGTGGCCGTCCTGCGCGAGCGCTACCTGCCCGAACTGGAGCGGCTGCTGCCCCGCGCCCGGGGTGCCGGGGTGAAGGACTTCTTCGTGACCCGGGAGCGCACCGCGACCTTCGCGCCGGCCCCCGGTGTCGGCCGGCTCAGGCCCGGCGCCCGCACCAAGGCACCCGGCCTGTACCTGGCCGGAGCGTGGACCGCCACCGGGTGGCCCGCGACCATGGAGAGTGCCGTCCGCAGCGGTGTCGGAGCGGCGGGAGCCGCGCTCGCCGCCCTGGGACGGTCCCGCGACCGCCTTCCCGATTTCGAGGAGGCGGCATGAGAACCGATCCGCGTGGGACCGGCTCCCGCACTCCCGGTACCGCAACTGGAGGAGAGACTGTGCCCACTGTGCCCCCGGTCACGAAGGCCGATCGACGGACCACGGTGGACGTGGCCGCGCTGCTGGAGCGCGGCCGGACCCTGGCCACACCGGTCCTGCGCGCGGCCGTCGACCGCCTGGCGCCTCCCATGGACACCGTCGCCGCCTACCACTTCGGCTGGATCGACGCCCAGGGCAACCCCGCGGACGGCGACGGCGGCAAGGCCGTCCGTCCCGCGCTCGCGGTGCTCTCCGCCGAGGTCACCGGCGCCGCGCCCGAGGTCGGGGTACCCGGCGCGGTCGCCGTGGAGCTGGTGCACAACTTCTCCCTCCTGCACGACGACCTGATGGACGGCGACGAACAGCGCCGCCACCGGGACACCGCCTGGAAGGTGCACGGCCCTGCCCAGGCCATCCTGGTCGGTGACGCCCTGTTCGCCCTGGCCAACGAGGTGCTGCTGGAGCTCGGCACCGTGGACGCCGGCCGCGCCGCCCGCCGCCTCACCCGCGCCAGCCTCGCCCTGATCGACGGTCAGGCGCAGGACATCTCCTACGAGCACCGAGACCGGGTCAGTGTCGAGGAGTGCCTGGAGATGGAGGGCAACAAGACCGGCGCGCTGCTCGCCTCCGCCAGCTCCATCGGCGCGGTCCTCGGCGGCGCCGACGAGCACACCGCCGACACGTTGGAGAAGTACGGCTACCACCTCGGCCTGGCCTTCCAGGCCGTCGACGACCTGCTCGGCATCTGGGGCGACCCGGACGCCACCGGCAAGCAGACCTGGAGCGACCTGCGCCAGCGCAAGAAGTCCCTCCCGGTCGTGGCCGCCCTGGCCGCGGGCGGCCCCGCCTCCGAGCGGCTCGGCGAGATCCTCGCCGCCGACGCCAAGAGCAGCGACTTCGCGAACTTCTCCGAGGAGGAGTTCGCGGCCCGTGCCGCCCTCATCGAGGAGGCGGGCGGGCGCGAGTGGACCGCCGACGAGGCGCGCCGCCAGCACACCATCGCCATCGAAGCCCTCGACGCCGTCGACATGCCCGACCGGGTACGGGACCGTTTCACGGCGCTCGCGGACTTCGTCGTCGTACGAAAGAGATGATCACTATCGGTCGAATAGCCCTCGCGTAGTCGCCGGCCGGTGTCGCGGGTCCACGCGCACCGGCCGACGGCGGACCCACAGCAGACGCACCACCTGCACACTGCACGAAGGGGAAGCCATGACAGCGACGACCGACGGAAGCACCGGGGCGGCCCTGCCGTCCCGCGCAGCCGCGGCCAGCGAAACAGCCGACATCACGAGCCCCGCCGCGGCGGCCGGGGTCCACGAAGCCGCCGTCCGCGCCACACAGCGCGCCACCGACTTCCTGCTCTCCCGGCAGGACGCCGAGGGCTGGTGGAAGGGCGACCTCGAGACCAACGTCACGATGGACGCCGAGGACCTGCTCCTGCGTCAGTTCCTCGGCATCCTGGACGAGGGGACCACCCGGGCCGCCGCCCTCTTCATCCGCGGCGAACAGCGCGAGGACGGCACCTGGGCCACCTTCTACGGCGGCCCCGGCGACCTGTCCGCCACCGTCGAGGCCTACGTCGCCCTCCGCCTGGCCGGCGACGCCCCCGACGCCCCGCACATGGCGAAGGCCTCGGAATGGGTCCGGGACCAGGGCGGCATCGCCGCCTGCCGCGTCTTCACCCGCATCTGGCTGGCCCTGTTCGGCTGGTGGAAGTGGGAGGACCTGCCCGAACTCCCGCCGGAGCTGATCTGGTTCCCGACCTGGGTGCCGCTGAACATCTACGACTTCGGCTGCTGGGCCCGGCAGACCATCGTGCCGCTGACCATCGTCTCGGCGAAGCGTCCGGTGCGCCCGGCCCCGTTCCCGCTCGACGAACTGCACACCGACCCGGCCCGACCCAACCCTCCCCGCCCCCTGGCACCGGCGACGAGCTGGGACGGCGCCTTCCAGCGGATCGACAAGGCGCTGCACGCCTACCGCAAGGTCGCGCCCAAGCGGCTGCGCCGGGCGGCGATGAACACCGCCGCCCGCTGGATCGTCGAACGGCAGGAGAACGACGGCTGCTGGGGCGGCATCCAGCCGCCGGCCGTCTACTCGGTCATCGCCCTGCACCTGCTCGGCTACGACCTGCAGCACCCCGTCATGCGGGCCGGCCTGGAGTCCCTGGACCGCTTCGCCGTGTGGCGCGAGGACGGGGCCCGCATGATCGAGGCCTGCCAGTCCCCGGTGTGGGACACCTGCCTGGCCACCATCGCCCTGGCCGACGCCGGCGTGCCCGCCGACCACCCGCAGCTGGTCAAGGCCGCGGACTGGATGCTCGGCGAGCAGATCGTGCGCCCCGGCGACTGGTCGGTGAAACGGCCCGGACTCCCGCCCGGCGGCTGGGCGTTCGAGTTCCACAACGACAACTACCCCGACATCGACGACACCGCCGAGGTCGTCCTCGCGCTGCGCCGCGTCAAGCACCACGACCCGGAGCGGGTGGAGAAGGCCATCGGCCGCGGGGTGCGCTGGAACCTCGGCATGCAGTCCAGGAACGGCGCCTGGGGCGCCTTCGACGTCGACAACACCAGCCCCTTCCCCAACCGGCTGCCGTTCTGCGACTTCGGCGAGGTCATCGACCCGCCGTCCGCGGACGTCACCGCGCACGTCGTGGAGATGCTCGCGGTCGAGGGCCTCGCCCACGACCCGCGCACCCGGCGCGGCATCCAGTGGCTGCTCGCCGAACAGGAGGCGGACGGCTCGTGGTTCGGCCGCTGGGGCGTCAACTACGTCTACGGCACCGGCTCCGTCGTCCCCGCCCTGATGGCGGCCGGCCTGCCCGCCTCGCACCCGGCGATCCGCCGCGCGGTGAGCTGGCTGGAGTCCGTCCAGAACGACGACGGCGGCTGGGGCGAGGACCTGCGCTCCTACCGCCACGTCAGGGAGTGGAGCGGCAAGGGCGCATCGACCGCCTCGCAGACCGCCTGGGCCCTGATGGCCCTGCTGGCGGCGGGGGAGCGGGAGTCGAAGTCCGTCGAGCGCGGCGTCGAGTGGCTGGCCGCCACCCAGCGGGAGGACGGCTCCTGGGACGAGCCCTACTTCACCGGCACCGGCTTCCCCTGGGACTTCTCCATCAACTACCACCTGTACCGGCAGGTGTTCCCGCTCACCGCGCTCGGCCGGTACGTCCACGGCGAACCCTTCGCCAAGGCGCCCCGCACGGTCCAGGCGCTCGCCGAGTCGCTGACCGAGGCGAAGGGGAGCTGATGAGCGCCCAGCCCGGACCGGCCCCGCTGCTGATCGCCTGCGCGCTCGGCATCGAGCACCTCGCCCTGCGCGCCGGTGACCGCGGCGGGGCCGCCGGGCCGGTCACGGTCCTGCGCACCGGCATGGGACCGAAGGCGGCCGAGCGCTCCGTCACCCGGGTCCTGGCCGACCCGGCGCTGGGCGACGCCGCCGTACTGGCCACGGGCTTCTGCGCGGGCCTCGCCCCCGGCATGCACCCCGGCGACCTGGTCGTCGCCGAGGAGACTCGGGACCCGCTGGGCACGGTCGGGTGCGTCGGGACCGACCGGCTCGTCAAGGAACTCGCGCGTGCCGTGCCCGGGCGCACCGTCCACACCGGGCCGCTGACCGGCTCGGACCACGTCGTCCGCGGCCCCGAACGCGCCGACCTGCTCGCGACCGGCGCGATCGCCGTCGACATGGAGTCCGCCGCCACGCTCCTGAACGCCGTCCGTACGGGCGCGCGCCCCGTTGCGGCCGTCCGGGTGGTCGTGGACGCTCCCGAACACGAACTCGTCCGGATCGGCACCCTGCGCGGTGGAATATCGGCCTTCCGCGTTCTCCGGTCCGTCCTTCCCGCGTTTTTCGAATGGCACCGTTCTTTGCTGCTCCCCAGGAGGTGAGCCCAGATGGCCATGCCGCTGCGCCAGTCCATCAAGGTCGCTACGTATCTGGCCGAACAGAAGCTCCGGCGGCGGGACAAGTTCCCGCTCATCGTGGAACTGGAGCCGCTGTTCGCCTGCAATCTGAAGTGCGAGGGATGCGGCAAGATCCAGCACCCGGCCGGGGTGCTCAAGCAGCGCATGCCGGTCGCGCAGGCCGTGGGGGCGGTGCTCGAATCCGGAGCGCCGATGGTCTCCATCGCCGGTGGCGAGCCGCTGATGCACCCTCAGATCGACGAGATCGTCCGCCAGTTGGTGGCCAAGCGGAAGTACGTCTTCCTGTGCACCAACGCCCTGCTCATGCGCAAGAAGATGGACAAGTTCACGCCCTCGCCGTACTTCGCGTTCGCGGTGCACATCGACGGGCTGCGCGAGCGGCACGACGAGTCCGTGGCGAAGGAGGGGGTGTTCGACGAGGCCGTGGAGGCCATCAAGGAGGCCAAGCGGCGCGGCTTCCGGGTCACCACCAACTCGACCTTCTTCAACACCGACACCCCGCAGACCGTCGTCGAGGTGCTCAACTTCCTCAACGACGACCTCAAGGTCGACGAGATGATGATCTCGCCCGCCTACGCCTACGAGAAGGCACCCGACCAGGAGCACTTCCTGGGCGTGGAACAGACCCGCGAACTGTTCAAGAAGGCGTTCTCGGGCGGCAACCGGGCCCGCTGGCGGCTCAACCACTCCCCGCTGTTCCTCGACTTCCTCGAGGGCAAGGTCGACTTCCCCTGCACCGCCTGGGCGATCCCGAACTACTCCCTCTTCGGCTGGCAGCGTCCCTGCTACCTGATGAGCGACGGGTACGTGCCCACGTACCGGGAACTGATCGAGGAGACCGACTGGGACAAGTACGGCCGCGGCAAGGACCCGCGCTGCGCCAACTGCATGGCGCACTGCGGCTACGAGCCCACCGCCGTCCTGGCCACCATGGGCTCCCTCAAGGAGTCCCTGCGGGCCATGCGGGAGACGGTCTCCGGGAACCGGGACTGACGCCGTGACCGCCATCTCCCTGGGCGTCCCCGAGGTACCGGTCCGGCCGATCGCCGAGCGGCGCACGTCGCGGCGGATCCAGGTCGGGCCGGTGGCCGTCGGCGGTGACGCCCCGGTGTCGGTGCAGTCGATGACGACGACCCGTACGTCCGACATCGGTGCGACCCTCCAGCAGATCGCGGAGCT